>JASJBO010000316.1 GCA_030066475.1 Myxococcota bacterium | reverse complement strand
CGGGTATCGATACTGGAGAGCATCGTTCCCCGAGATCCTCCTCGTCGTCCCGGTCGCCAGGTGGTACGCGAAGATCTGCCCGATGCTCATGCCTTCGGGGCAGTCTCCCGCGCAGGCGTAGATCAGCTCGTCCTCGTCCCGTGTCCAGCTTGCGTACCAGCTGGTGTTGGCTGTCTCGAACCCGGTCACCTCGACCTCGTTGGAGATCGTCAGGCGCTCGGCATCGAAGTCCGCGTAGGCGATCACGGCGTGGGAGTAGGCCGCGGGGGTCGCGTTCGTGAACCATCCGGCGTCGGCGACCTTCATGTACGCGATCCGGGCCTCGCTCGGCGAGATCGTGATCTTGTGCAGGAGCGTGTTCGGAGTCGGATAGGAGAGGCGCTCGTACGTCGCTCCACCGTCGGGATCCGGCGTCATCAGGTAGTAGCGGTTCTCGCCCTCGCGCCGGATCAGCAGGCGCCCGTCCTGCAAGCCGCTGTAGACGAACTCGTAGGGAAGCCCCCGCGAGATGCGCTCTTCGTCGCCCGGCTCGGCGTCCGGGTCCGTCCAGTAGACGTTCATGCCCAGTGGGAGGTTGATCCCGAACAGCGAGAGGCTCGATTCGATCCGGGTCCAGACGATCCGGTTCGAGCCATCGCGGGTCCACTGGGGATTCGTGTCCATGTGGTCGCCGCTGGTGAGCTCCCGGAATCCGGTCCCATCCGCATCGATCACGCAGATCTTCGTCTTCCAGGTGATGTCCTGGTCCTTCCCGTAGTCGATGGCCCGGAAGAACGCGATCTTCGAGCCGTCGGGAGAGGGAACGGGCTTGTAGTCGTCGAGCTCCGGATCGGTGAGGTACGTCGGGGTCGTCGAGAACGAGGTGTTCTCGGCGATCCTGCCGTCGACATAGGCGTACCAGCGGTCCGTGCCCGTGTTGGGGAGGGGGGACGACGGCTGAGGTCGGGCGAGGTCCGGGGGGAGGGCGATCGTGCCCAGGAGGACGGCGGCGAGGACCGAGCGACGCGTCATGAACGTCTCCTGCTGGCGCCCGCGCGAGGGTTCAGCCGGAGCGTGCCGCGGCCTGGCGCAGCATCTGCAGCAGCCGATCCTCGAGATACACGCGCCGCCGCTTGAGCTCGTTGGCGAAATCCTCGGCCACCGGCTCGATGTCCTGGTCGATCCGGTAGATGCGGCGATCGACCTCGTGGTACTCGTCGAACAGGGCCCGGAATCCGGGATCGCCCACCTTCAGCTCGTGGATGAGCTGGCGGTACTCCGGATACTCCTTGATGAGAGGATGGTGTTCGATCGTCACGGCACCGCCGCGAGCGTACGGGATCCGTGGCGCGGAGGCTCGCCGCAGCGGGCGGGAAGCGATCCCGAGTCCCGCCTCATCCCGACGCCTTCCTCGCGATTCCTTCGGCAGCCAGGGTCCCCGTGAGCGCTGCTCCCACGATCCCGCGGGACTTCCCCGCCCCGTCTCCGGCGACGAAGAGATTGGGCATGCTGGTCTCGAGGTCGCGGCTGGTGGGGTATCTCACGTCGTAGAACTTGATCTCGGGGACGTAGATCGCCGTCGAGGGATGCGCGACGCCCGGGATCACCCGCGAGAGCAGGATCAGGCTGTCCCGGATGTTGTCGACGATGCGGCCCGGATAGGCAAAGGAGATGTCGCCGGGAGTCACGCCCTCTCCGGGCGGAAGCGTGGGGTGCATCTTCTCGTAGCCCCGCTCCGGGGAGAAGAAGGTCTCCGCCCGGGACCGCCTTCCCGTCGTGAGGTCTCCCCACCTCTGGAGGATCAGGCTCCTTCCGCCGCCCCAGAAGTTCGCGAACTCCATGACCTTCCGGCCCATCTCGGTGTTGTCCTGAACCGGCTCCGTCATGGTGATGGTGTTCAGGATCGCGAAGTTCGTGCTGGTCGTCCTGCGCGCTCTGAGCGCATGGCCGTTCACGAGGCGAGAGCCGTCGATCTCTTCCACGCAGACGCTGCCGCCGGGATTGGTGCAGAACGTTCGCGTCCGGTCCTGATGCGTGGGGGTCACGAACAGGAACTTCGGATCGTAGAGGACCTGGCTGATCTCGTCGTAGACGGCGCTCGCCACCTCCACCCGGCAGCCGATGTCGATCGCTCCCGAGCGCGTCTCGACGCCGAGGGAGGTCGCCACGTCGCGGAACCACCGGGCCCGCTCGCGCCCGGGGCTCGCCAGCAGGTAGGGGGCGCTGAACTCCCCTCTCGAGGTCTCTACGGTGAACGCGCCGTCCCGTTCGCGACGGACGCCGCCGACATCGGTGTCGAGCGAGAAGGTGACTCCGCTGCTGGCGATCGCTTCCGTCAGGCGCGCCACGACCCGAGGGGCGAAGTCGGTTCCCATGTGTCGCTGCTTCACCGGGACCAGGGTGATGTCCCACTCCCCCTGCGCCGTGGGCCGGCGAACCCAGGACACGCGGTCGAGCCACCCGCGAACCCGCTCGTCGTCGTCGCCGTAGAGCTTCGGCTCGGCGCCGTGCTCCAGGAAGACCCGATCGACGGCGGCGATGCGCTCCCGGGCCTCCGTCTCCGATAGCTGAAGCTCCTCGAGGTCGAGACCGACCCGGGGAGACAGGTTGAGCTTGCCGTCGGTCATGCCGCCCGCGCCGCCGGTCGACGCCTTGCGGTCGAGGACGATCGTGCGAAGTCTTCCCGCGAGCGCTCGCGCCGCGAACAGACCGGCAGGCCCTGCTCCGATGACGACGACGTCCCATGTCCTCGTCCGCCCCACGCGTTCTCCTCATCCGCCCGACGCGCGCCGGAGCAGTCGACCCGGCGCGACCGCTGCCGCCAGCGGGGCCGGCGCCGCCTGCTCCGCTACGGTAGCTACGCGCATCTCCTGCCAGGAGGGGACCCGCGCGGAAGGTGCCACAGGGGAGCGCCGTGAGCCGAATCCTGCTCCTGACCGGCGTCCCCGGCGTGGGCAAGACGACGCTGGTGCGCCGGGTGGTGGCCCGGCTCGACGGTCTGCGCGTGGCGGGCTTCACCACCGAGGAGATGCGCGAGGGAGGTGGCCGGCTCGGCTTTCGGATCGTCGACCTGGCGGGACCCGACCGGATCATGGCGCACGTGGACTTCCCCGGTCCCGCGCGGGTGGGACGCTACGGGGTCGACGTGGCGGCGATCGACGCCGTCGCTGCGACGAGCCTCGTACTGGAACCCGCCGCCGATCTCTACGTGGTCGACGAGATCGGGAAGATGGAGTGCCTCTCGGAGGGGTTCGTCGCGGCGATGCGAGCCCTGCTCGCTGCCGACCGCACCGTGCTCGCGACCATCGCCCGCAAGGGCAGCGGCTTCGTCGCCGAGGTGAAGCGCCGGGGCGACACCGAGCTGTGGGAGGCCACGGCGCGCAATCGCGAGCTCCTTCCCGAGCGGATCCTCGCCTGGATCCGGGGAGAGCACTGACTTGCGACGTCCCTCGCCCCGGAACGATCTCGGGCACCCGACACACCATCTTGACTACCAGAACCAATCTTCGAACGGAGTGACCGTGGTGACGATCAGGCGCTCAGCGCGCTCGAACCAGGCGAGCTCTTCGGCCCCATCCGAAGCACTACCGGCCGCGCTCCGGCATACCAATCCCGGATGTTCCTCGTCCCAAGCGCGCTGGCCAAGCGGCTGGCATCGAGTCCAGGGTATCAGCTGACCGCTGTCATCCAGGGGATAGGTCGTCGGGAGACCAGCAGCCGTGCACCCACCGTCCGTTACGACGTCCACGAATCGGGCGTTCTCTAGCCGAGTTTCGACCAGGACAGGTGCTTCATTCGGATCGAGATCCTCCGGAGCGAAGGGGCGCCCCTCGAAGCGCAGGGCGACGTTTGCTCTCGCGGTCTCGATGCTCGCATTCAGGTAGACGACAGGGAAGCGATTCGGAGGATTCCATCTCCCTCCGCGCTCCATCGAGTAGCTGCCATCGAGTGGCTGTTCCCAGCTCGGGTCGGCGACTCGATGGTACGCGCCGCCCCGCAAGATCAAGAGCAAGGTCAAGCAGTGGCCGCCCAATCGAATGTCGCACGCACGTCGTCGAGCAGCATGTCGTGATCGTCGTCAGCAATCACATCCAGCATGGTCCGGCCATCATAGGCAGGAGCCCTGTTGCGAACTACGGCGGGGACCCGTCCCGGCTTCAGCTTCCTCTGCAAGAGATCCCCGATTCTGGCGACCGTATTCAGCTTGGGAAGCCGAGCGGGAGGGACGCCTTTCGCCAACCACGTGGTTGCAGCCTGTCTCGAGGCGCCGAATAGTCGTCCCAGCTCGGAGTTGCTCAACCCGAAGAGGTGCTTGACCTGTTCGAGCTGGGGAACCGAGTCGGACCAGACTGTGAGTAGCTCGCTCACTCTTCGTACGAAGCGAGCGAATTCCTCAGGACCGACTGCCTGCCAATGGGGAAGCAGGGCCTCCCGCTTGGAGACAAGGAGTGGACCCGCCCCGGGGACTGCTGTTCTGAATCGCGACACGAGGAACAGAGCGCTTCCCTTGCCGGGTCCGTACCGGCTCACCCAGGGAGAGAACGGGGCCTCGAGCGCTCCGAGCTCGAGATACGCTTCGAGGAAATTCACTGGGCGCTGCTCGACGTCGGTCGCGGCCAACCCAGTCGCTGTGGCAATCACTACATCCGGCTGCTCCTCGTGGACTCCGGCGAGAAGGAGGTGGATGAGTCTCCGAGACGTCTCTACGTATCCATGGATCGCTGACGGCTTTCCCGCAAGGGCAGCAGCCACGATGTGATCGAGCTCGGCGAGTTCCTTGTTCGCGAACGAAGCGCACGCCTCGAGGACCTTGTCGGGATCCCTCGCGTGCAGAAGGACCTTTGCAGCGTCGGTCCTGGCCATCCGCGGAATTTACCGCAACCAAAACGCAACCGCAGTCGAAACGCAATCTCCTCATCGTCCCCCCAGCGGGGCCTCAGCGCCTACGCGAACTGGCCCCGAAGCTCTCTGAGGCCCGATTCGGATCCCCCAACTCGCTACCCCCGGGGGGCGCCGGCTACCCAAAACACCTGCGTCGCCCCGAGGACGTCCGGGTGCCAGGGATCGACATGGACCTCGTGAGCAGGGATCTCGAGAAGGCGGGCGGAGACGAACTCGAGCTGCGGAAGCGAGGGGGAGAGGAGCTTCCGCCGAAGCTCCACGCCGAGCACTCGTCTGCCGCGCTGGTCGTGAATCAATGCCACTGCATTCAGTGAGTATCGGGAGCACGCCGCCGAGGCAGCGGAGCTAGCCTCGCGCGTTACGAGGTCCCGGGTTCCGCTCCGTCTCCTGCGGCACTGCGAGTGCTGAGCTTTCAGCCCTGTGTCCTGGATGGACCCGAATTCCCTGGCGCCCCGGGAGGGACTCGAACCCCCGACCCGCGGATTAGAAATCCGCTGCTCTATCCACCTGAGCTACCGGGGCGCGGTGGCAGATCCTAGCGCTTGCGGGCCTCGGCCGGCCGGGTCAGCTCCCGGACCAGCGTCTCCGCCAGCAGCCCCAGCTCCCGCGGCCGCAGCCGTGCCTCCGGCCCCTCGAGCACGAGCGTCGAGGCGAGCCCCGAGAGCACCGACACGGTGTAGTGCTGCAGCTCGGTGCGGCGGCGGCGCGGGAGGCGGGTGTCGGCGAAGAGGGACTGCCAGACGCGGTCCCAGGCGGTCAGCATGCGCTCGCGCCAGGCGGGGGCCTCGGGGAGGTCGTGGCGGGCCAGGTGGTGGAGCAGGATCTCGAAGGTCGAGCGGTAGTGCTGGCTGTGGAAGTGCTGCCAGGCGCGGTCGAGGAAGAGGTCGACGCGTTCGGCGAGCGGGACGCCCTCGAGCGGGACGTCGGCCAGGCGCTCGGCGAAGCGCTCGAACGAGTCGTCGAGGACGGCGACGAGCAGCGCGTCCTTGCTGCCGAAGTGGTGCTGCACGGCGCCCCAGGTGACGCCGGCGCGGCTGGTGATCTCGCTGGCGCTGGTCCGGGTCAGGCCCACCTCGGCGATGCTCTCGACGACGGCGGCGATCACGCGGGCGCGCGTCTCGGCCGTGCGCTCGGCGTGAGTGCGACGCGGCTGGGGACTCCGAGGTGCTCGGGCTCGCGGGAGGGGGCTGCTCTCCGCCATGGGCCTCCTCGATGCCGAGGCTAAGAGCGACTTACATTACGGGCAATATGCAAATAGGGCCCCCGCATCCTAAGCACGGGCGCCGTCAGATCGAACCAATGGACTGGATTCCAGATCATATGATCTGCTAATCAGTACGATCATGCTGGAGGGTCTGCTCGGGAATCGGACCGCCGAGAAGGTCCTGCTCTACTTGGAGCAGTACGGAGAGGGCTATGCGCGCGCCATCGCCGCCTGCTTCGACGACGTCTCGGTGAGCATGGCGCTCGCGCAGCTCAAGCGCTTCGAGGCGGCCGGCCTGCTGGTCAGTCACCGACAGGGGCGGACGCTGCTGTTTACATGGAACCCGCGCTACTTCGTTCTCAAAGAGGTTCGCGCGATCCTTCGCAAGACCCTCTCGTCGCTCCCGTCCTCCGAGCGGCGTCGCTACTTCAGCGAGCGTCGCCGGCCGCGGCGGTCCGGCAAGCCACTGTGACCCGGATCTCGCGAGACCACGCGCGCGAGGAAGTCGCAGCGCTGGTCTGCGAGGCGCTCGATCGCGCCGGGATCCCGGTCGTTCTCTCGGGCGGAGCGGTCGTCTCCATCTACTCGGACAACGCCTACGAGTCCTTCGATCTGGACTTCGTGCGCCACGGCGTGGCTCGCAGGGTCGACGCCGTGATGGAAGAGCTCGGCTTCCGCAGGCAGGGGCGCCACTGGGTCCATCCGAGCTCGGCCTTCTGGGTCGAGTTTCCTCCTGGACCCGTCCAGGTCGGAGAATCGGTCGTACGCCAGTTCGCCGAGCTCCGCACCCGCTTGGGAACGCTCCGCCTGCTTGCCCCCACCGAGTGCGTCATGGACCGACTCGCCGGGTTCTACCACTGGGACGACCCGCAGTGTCTCGACCAGGCCCTCGCGGTCGCGCGTCTCCATGCGGTCGACCTGGCCAGGATCGAGCGCTGGTCGAGGAGCGAGCGGTCGCTCGAGAAGTTCCGACGCTTCCAGGAGGAACTTCGAGAGTAGGTCCCGCGCAGCAGACGGTTGCCCTTGCGCCCCGCCTTCCAGGAGCCATTTACATTGCATGCAATATGTAAATGCGGCATCGTGGCCGCGATGGTCGAGTACGACCCCTACGCCTACGAGACCCACGAGGACCCCTACCCCATCTACGCGCGGCTGCGCGCCGAGGCGCCCGTCTACCGGAACGAGAAGCTCGGCTTCTGGGCGCTCTCGCGGCACGCCGACGTGCACGCGGGGTTCAAGGACGCGCGGCGCTTCTCGAGCGCGGAGGGCGTGTCGCTCGACCGCGGCGCTTCGCACCCCGGCGCCTCGGCGACGATGTCGTTCCTGGCGATGGATCCGCCGCGCCACACGCGCATGCGCGCGCTGGTGTCGCGCGGGTTCACGCCGCGGCGGGTGGCCGACCTGGAGCCGCGCGTGCGCGAGATCGCGATCCAGCACCTCGAGCGCTTCGTCGACGCCGGGCGCTGCGAGTTCGTGGGCGACTTCGCCGGGCGCCTGCCGATGGACGTGATCAGCGAGATGCTGGGGGTGCCCGAGGCCGACCGCGCCGATCTGCGTACCTGGGCCGACCTGGTGGTGCACCGTGAGGAGGGCAGCACCGACGTGCCGCCCGGGGCGCTCGAGGCGGCGGCGAAGCTGCTCTCGTACTTCGCGGCGCTGGTGGAGGACCGGCGGAAGCAGTCGCGCGACGACCTGACCGGCGCGCTGCTGGCGGCCGAGATCGACGGCGATCGGCTCAGCGACCGCGAGGTGATCGGGTTTCTCTTCCTCATGATCATCGCGGGCAACGAGACGACGACGAAGCTGCTCGCGAACGCGCTCTACTGGCTGTGGCGGCATCCCGCCGAGCGCGACAAGGTGCGGCGCGACCCTTCCCTCATTCCGCGCTGGGTCGAGGAGACGCTGCGCTTCGACAACTCCACCCAGGCGCTGGCCCGTACGGTGACCGAGGACGTGGAGCTGCACGGCGAGAAGCTGCGCGCCGGCGACCGGCTGGTGCTGCTGGTGGGCTCGGCCAACCGCGACGAGCGCGTGTTCCCCGACGCCGACCAGTACGACATCGAGCGCGACACGCGCGCCAGCCTCTCCTTCGGCTACGGCACGCACTTCTGCCTGGGCGCGGCGCTGGCGCGGCTCGAGGCGCGGGTGGCGCTCGAGGAGGTCTGGCGCCGCATGGCCGACTACGAGGTGCGGCCCGACGGCATCGAGCGCGTGCACTCGGTGAACGTGCGCGGCTTCGCGGCGCTGCCGCTCGAGTTCGGCCGGTGAGTGGCGAGGCGCCGCGCACCGCGCTGGTGACGGGCGCCTCGGCCGGGATCGGCGCGGCCATTGCCCGCGCGCTCGGCGCGCTGGGCTGGCGCGTGGCGG
>JASJBO010000315.1 GCA_030066475.1 Myxococcota bacterium | reverse complement strand
CTAGAAGGTCCACTTCACGGCCAGACCGTTCTGCTGGGGGACGATCGCGAGACCGCCCTTGGTCGACGTCTGCCCGGCCTTGAAGGCCTGGTAGTCGTCCCAGTCCCGTCGCGGCCGGCGCGGCTCGGTCCAGATGCGAGCCTCGGCGCCGAGCATGCCGGTGGAGAAGGAGATGGCCGCGTCGCTCCAGTCGCCGATGCCGCCCACGATGCCGAGCGCCGCAAGGTTGACGACGAGAGCGCCGGCATGGGGCTGCCAGTGCCAGCGGTTGTCGGAGCGCTCCGCGTTGGCCTCGAGCCGGGCCTCGGCGGCCTCGAGCTGGCGCAGCCGCTGCTCGGGCGTCGCGGACGGCATCGAGCGGATCGAATCGGCCCCGTGGCGAGCCTCGAGCGGCCGCAGCATCAGGTCGGCGAGGCCAAGGGTCGCCTTTCCCACCTCGACGAGCGCCATCGTGCGATGGTCCTCGCTGTCGTCCAGACCGGCGCGAACGCCGTTCGCGATGACGCTGCCGCCCATCACGGCGCCCCATCCATAGAACCAGTACTGCCCGCGCCTGCGGGAGGCGTCGAGTCGCTCCTCGAGGAACTCGAGGCGGCGCTCGACCTCGGCGTCGGAGGGGCCGGCCTGCCCGCTGGCCCCGGCGGGCCCGAGGGCGAGCACGAGCAGGAAGACCGCGACGAATCTCAGCATGTCACCCCTCCTGCAGCGCAGCGTAGGGGAGTCCGCCCAGTGTGTCACCGGCCGGCGGAATCGCGATATCGTGGGCGTTCTTCTGCCGCAGGCGCACATCGGAGGGCTTCGTGGACAACGAGAGCATCGTTCGCGACTTCATCGAGGCATGGTCGCGGCTCGACCCCGAGGAGCTGAGCCGCTACTTCGCCGAGGACGGGATCTACCACAACATGCCGACCGGCCCGGTCGCGGGCCGCGAGAACGTGAAGAACATGATCGCCGGCTTCATCCGAACCTGGACGGAGACGAGCTGGGAGATTCTCCACCTCGTCGCCGCGGGCGACGTCGTGATCGCCGAGCGCGTCGACCGCACCCGGGCCGGCGACAAGTCCGTCGACCTGCCCTGCACGGGCGTCTTCGAGCTCGAGAACGGCAAGATCAAGGTGTGGCGCGACTACTTCGACCTCGGCACCTACGTGAAGGCGATGAGCTGACTCGCGGCGCCTCGGACGCGGCGCCCCCCGATGAAGCTGATGGCGAACGGGTTCTTCATGGAGCTGGCCTGCACCGAGGGATTCACTCCCTCGAAATTGGCAGGTGCCGGAATGCCCTGAACCCGACGCCCTGCGCCTATGGTCGGCTCGCTGGGTCCGGGAGCAGCTCCCGGAGCGCCAGCAGCGCCGTCTCGGGGTACTCCGGAAGCGCGTAGTAGCGGCCGAGGACCTCCAGGGCTTCGTCGTATCGGCCGATCCCGAGATTGCGAACCAGGTAGCGGACGTCCTCCTCGTCGCGATAGCCCTCTCCGATTCGCATCGCCAGGCACTTCATGGCCAGCATGTACTCCCCGGTGGCGCGAAACACCTTGAGGTGGCTCAGCTCGAGGAAGGGGACGAAGGTCCCGCGATCGCTGACGTAGCCCTTGACCGCATCGTTCAGCCACGTGTCCCGCACGCCTTCCCGGGCCGCCACTCGCAAGGCGGCGTCGAGGACGGCAACGGATGGCTCGAAGACGGCGTCGACGTCGCGCGTCGACGCGCGGGCCCCGAAGGCGAGACACATGACCGCGCCGCCGGCGAGGTTGACCTGCCCCCTGACCCCGTCTGCCTCCAGCTCCGTGTTCAGCGCGCGGAGCAGGCGCAGGATGTCCTCACGCGAGAGCGCGTAGGACACGGCTAGACCCGGTCGCCCACGCTCGCGTCGATGAAGATGTTGCGCTGCGCGAACGCGGGCGGCGAGTTCAAGAGCAGGTGCAGCCGCAGACTGCGAAGCGAGGAGCCGAACACCGGCTCGTCCAGCGGCGCGATCTCGCGCGTCCAGCTCGGCACCCTCGCCCGCTTCGTGGCCGCAGCCTGCTCGACGGTCGCCGCCAGGTAGTTCTGCCAGTATGGAGAGAGCGGGGCGGCAGGAAGCTCGGCGACCGCGTTCTCGAATTCCGCAGCGTTCAGCGAGCCGAGCAGCTCGAGCAGCTCGGCCACGGCATACGAGGGCTCGTCCGAGGTTGCCAGATCCGCGACCAGCTCCTGGAAAGCGGTCTGCGGCGACGGAAGCAGCCGGCTCAGGATCCACTCGGACATCGTCCTCCCTGCGCGTTCCGCCTGCTTCTTGATCGCGAGCTTCTGGGAGGCCGAGACCCGGATCTGGAGCTGCTCGGTCTTGTGCATATAGGGAGCGTACTGGCGGGAGAGGATTTGTCAATACATGTATTGACATACTTTCTCGAGGGGCGAGCCCTGACCATCAGGAGTCTGCGCGGCAGAAGCCCCTTGCAAGCGCCCGGCGGGCGCGCGCAGTGAGGCGAAGCCGAACGAAGTCCATCAGCTAGCCCTCGGCCAGGTAGCGGTAGATCATCTCCACCGTCGCCTCCTTGACCCCACGCGCATCCTCCGGATGGAGCGCCGTCCAGATCGCGACGGTCGGGATGACGAGGTCGACCACGCGCGCCGCGGCGAGCGGGGACGGCACGCGTCGGCGCGAGGTGAGCTTGGCGAGCACGCGCGAGAGCTCCTTGCGCTCGTAGCGGTCGTACTGGTCGGTCAGCGCGGCGAACGCGGGGTCGGCGTACGCCATGGCCGCCAGCGTGCGCAGCAGGTCCGGGGGCGCCGGGTGCAGCGCCCGCCAGGTCCAGTCGACGGCAACCTCGACGAAACGCCGCAGGTCCACGTTGCCCGCGTCCAGCTCCGCCTCGACCGCCGCCAGCATGCGGTCCTGCGTCTGGCGGTTCTGCTCGAGCACGCGGTGCACCAGCTCCAGGAAGACCTGGTGCTTGTCGCGGAAGTAGCGGTAGAGCCCGCCCACGCTCATGCCCGCGCGCTCGGCAATGTCGGGCGTCTGGGTGGCGTGGAAGCCGCGCTCGGCGTAGAGCTCGAGCGCAGCCGCCAGGATGCGCTCGTACGACGCCCGCGACCGCGCCTGCTGGAACTCCCGCGGGGCCGGGGGCACCGGGGCGGCGCGCCGACCGCGCCTGCGGGATGCACTCATGGCGACACGGTAGCGGGGATCGCCAAAAAACCGAAGGACAATTCGCTTTCTTCTTGACGTCGATCGAAAGACGAATATATCTTCGCTTTCATGCCTTGCCTCGCCCCCCGAGGCCCGAGCCGTCGCGCTCTGCTCCGCTTCCTGCTGGGCAGCCCGCTGTGGTGGACGGCGCGTCCGGCCGGCGCGGTGGAGCCGCTGCTCGAGGCGCTCGGGCAGTGCGAGCCCGACCTCTCGCCCCCCGGCCAGCCGATCGGGTCGCCCGGGGACGCGATCAACGTCTTCGACTTCCGCGCCGTGGCGAAGCAGCGACTCTCGCCGGGGCACTACGCCTACCTCGCCACCGGCGTCGACCACGAGCGCGGCCTCCACGCCAACCGCGCCGGCTTCGGGCGCTTCGGGCTGCGCCCGCGGCGCCTGATCGACGTGGCGGAGCTCGACACGACGACCGAGGTGCTGGGCACCAGGCTCCCGTTCCCGGTGGCGCTGGCGCCGGCGGGCATGCAGACCGCGTTCCATCCCGAGGGCGAGCTGGCCGTGGCGCGCGCCGCGAAGAGCACCGACCAGCTCCAGATCCTCTCGACGGCCTCCGCGAAGTCACTCGATCGGGTTGTCGAGGCGCGCGGCGCGCCGGTCTGGTTCATGCTGATCGCGTCGCGCGTGTGGCCGCTCACGCGGCTCCAGCTCCGGCGGGCGGAGCAGGCCGGCTGCCCCGTGGCCGTGCTCACGGTCGACTATGTCGGCTTCGGCAGCCAGGACCGCCTGCGCTACTTCCGCGGTCCGGGCGACCCCTTCCCGGGGCCCGAGAACCCGCACTGCCAGACGTGTCACGGTGCGAGCCAGCTCGGCCGCGTCGGTCGCCTGCTCACCTTCTTCGGTCGGGATCCGCTCGAGATCGCCTCGGACGCGCTGACGCTCGACTGGGACGACGTGGACCGCATCCGCGACGCGACCTCGATGAAGCTCGTCCTGAAGGGCATCCTCACCCAGGAGGACGCCGCCCTCGCCGCGGAGCACGGCGTCGACGGCATCCTCGTCTCCAACCACGGCGCGCGGCAGATCGACAACGCGATCTCGACGATCGAGGTCCTGGCGGAGGTCGTGCGGGCCGTCGACGGGCGCATCCCGGTGATGATCGACAGCGGCTTCCGGCGCGGCACCGACGTCTTCACCGCGCTCGCCCTGGGCGCCACCGCCGTCTGCATCGGCCGTCCCTATCTGTGGGGACTCGCAGCGTTCGGCGAGCCGGGCGTCGCCGGTGTGCTGCGCGTCCTGCGCCGCGAGTTCGAGACGGTGATGCGGCACATGGGCACGCCGGACGTCGCGTCGATCACGGGCGAGTTCGTGCAGAGCGTCTAGCGTCGGCCGGCGTCTTCCGCCGGACTGCTCGCGGGGCGACCCACCGCACCGTCTGGAGAACCCTACCGGCCTGCCAGTGCCTCGCAGGTCTCCCACAGCTTCGCCGCGGCGGCCCCGTCCCGTGCCGGGTCTTCCGGTGCGAGCTGCATGCGGCCGTGGGCGTTGTGCCAGTAGCCGCCGGTCTCGCGGCCGGGCTGCGTGGCGCAGACGAGCGGCATCTGCGCGCCGCGCTCGGGCGAGATCATCATGACGCGCTTGATGCGGTTGCCGAACGCGCCGGCGTCGCCGCCCAGGTTGGTCGCAACCACACCGGGGTGCACCACGCGCACCTCGAGGTCCGGAGAGCGTTTCGCGAGCTCCGCCGCGATCCAGAGGTTGCCGAGCTTGCTGCGGCAGTAGGCCCGCATGCCGCCCAGCGGGCCGCGCCAGCGGTAGTCCGGCGTGCAGGCCGACGCGAGGATGTAGATGTCCCCGGTCACCACGACGATGCGGCTCGCGGCGAGCAGGCCGGCCGCGGCGAGCTCGCGGCGCAGCGCGAAGTGGGCGAGTACGTTCACGCCGAAGGCGATCTCGTGCCCCTGCCGCGTCCGCGCATGGCGTTGCGGCCAGACGCCGGCGTTCTCGACCAGCACGTCGACGGAGCGGCCGCCGGCGTGGCGCGCGATCTCGGACGCGGCGCTGCGAACCGTCTCGAGGTCCTCGAGGTCCATCGCGACGAGCGCGATGCGCACTCCGGTCTCGGCGCCGAGCGCTGCCGCCACGCGCTCGCCCTTCTCGGGGTTGCGGCACGGCAGGATCAGCTCCGCCCCGCGCCGGGCCAGCCCGCGCGCGGTCTCGAGCCCGATGCCGCCGGTCGCGCCGGTCACGACGGCGAGCTGGCCGTCGAGCCGCGGCGTGTCGGGGCATGTGGGCGTGCGCCGCTCCTGGCCGAGCGAGGCGCTCAGCATGCGGCGCAGGCCGCCGCGCGGTGCGGCGTAGTCGGGGAGCTCGATCATCGCTTGGCCTCCGCGTAGGGTCGGTTCCCGTAGCGATCGAAGTGGACGACGTCGCCGACGGGCTTGCGGGTGGTCGGGCCGTAGCGCCCAATCGGCAGCAGCGCGTCGTCCACGGGATCGGGGTGCAGGCGCCGGATCGAGCGCTGGGTGCGCATCGCCTCCTCGAGCGGCATCGCGAGCGGCAGCGTCGGCGCCTGGGCATGCGATTCGGCCACGGGACCTCCTTCGCCTCGCTTCAGGACGGCTCGGTGAGCGCGCCAGTGAGCGAGCGGACGAACTCGGCGATGCAGGCGTCCTCGTCGTCGTCGTTGCCGAGCAGCACGCAGTAGCGCACCAGCGCGTCGAACTGCGCGAACACGAGCTCGGCGGCCAGGCGCGGTCGCAGCGGGCGCAGCAGGCCGCGCGCGCTCCAGCGCGCCAGCGCGTCGGCGGTCGCGGCCACCATGCGGTCCTCCCCCTGCTCGAGCGCGAACGACGCGTCGGGCGGCTCGCTGCCGCGCCCCATGCGGAACACGCGGTAGAGGTCCTCGTGCTCGCGCGCGAAGGCCACCAGCCGGCGCGCGATCGCCTCGATGTCGGGCGCGTCGCGCTCGGGGTCGATGCCGGCGAAGGCCGCGCCGAGGATCTCGCGGGCACCGCGCTCGGCGATGGCCGCGAGCAGCGCGCGCTTGCTCGGGTAGTGGTGGAACAGCGTGCCCTCGGAGACACCGGCGCGGCGCGCGATCTCGGCGGTGGTCGTGGCATCGAAGCCGGCGCGCGCGAACAGCCGGGTGGCCTCGGCGAGGATGCGCGCCTGGCGCTCGGCGGTGTCTCCGCGGGCGGTGCGGCCGGCGCCGCGGCGTGCGCCGCCGCGGGCAGGCCTGGACATGGGCTCGGAGAGCGCGGCGGGCTTGGTCGGCATGCGAATCGAGTATTACTCGAAATCATTCGAGCGCAAGTCGAGAGGTCGTGCGGTTGACAGCGTCTACTCGATAGTAGACGCTGTCTACCATGACGGAGGCGATCGAGGGAGGCGCCGTGGAGAGCCTCGACACTCGCCTGGTCGAGGTGGCGCTGAAGCTGCTCGAGACCGAGGGCATCGAGCGGCTCACGCTGCGGCGGATCGCGCGCGAGGCGGGCGTCTCGCACGGCGCCCCGCTGCGCCACTTCGAGAGCCTGTCGGACCTGCGGTCCGAGGTCGCCGCGCGCGGCTTCCGCATGCTCTCGGACGTCGTCGACCGCGCCAGCCGGAGCCTGCCGGCGGGCGCCGGTCCGCGCGCCAGGCTCTGGGCCGCCGGCAGGGCCTACGTGGAGGCCGCCGTCGCCAACCCGGGCCTGTTCGCGCTGATGTTCCGCCCCGACGCGCTCGACGGCGCCAACCCGCGCCTGGCGGGCGAGGGCGCCGCCGCGTTCGAGCAGCTCGTGCGCCTGGTGCAGTCCGCTCAGGACGCCGGCTTCGAGTCCGAGCGCGACCCGCGCACGCTCGCCGGCTCGGTCTGGGCCGCCGTCCACGGCCTCGCTTCCCTGTGGTCCCAGGGCGCCCTCACCGGCGCCGTTCCCGGGGCCCGACTCGAAGACGCGCTCGACATCACGCTCGGCCTCGTCCTGGGGCGCGAGCCAGGAGAACCCGCATGAACGCGACCGCGAATCCGTATCTGTCCGGCAACTTCGCCCCCGTCGACGACGAGCTGACCGCGCTCGACCTCGACGTCACGGGCCAGATCCCGCGCGAGCTGAACGGCCGCCTGCTGCGCATCGGCCCGAACCCCGTGGCCCCCGAGCCGAAGAGCTACCACTGGTTCATCGGCAACGGCATGGTGCACGGCCTGCGCCTGCGCGACGGCCAGGCCGAGTGGTACCGCCGCCGCTACGTGCGCGACGACCAGGTCGTGGCGAAGCGCGGCGGCCCGCCGGTCGCGGGTCCCACGCACGGCGGGAACGGCGGCGGGGTCGTCAACACCAACGTCATCGGCCACGCCGGCCGCACCTTCGCGCTGGTCGAGGCGGGCAACGTCCCGGTCGAGCTCGACTACGAGCTCGAGACCCTGACCCGGACCGACTTCGGCGGCACCCTGCCGGGCGGCTTCACCGCGCACCCCAAGCGCGACCCCGAGACCGGCGAGCTGCACGCCTGCGTCTACCACTTCGGCTGGGACTACATCCAGTACGTCGTGGTCGGCGTCGACGGCCGCGTGCGCAAGACCGTCGACGTCCCGCTCCCGGGCAAGCCCATGATCCACGACTGCTCGATCACCGAGAACTGGTTCGTCTTCGTCGACTGCCCGGTGATCTTCGACGAGACCGTGATCGCCGAGGGCTACTCCCTGCCCTATCGCTGGCACCCGGAACGCCCGACGCGGGTCGGCCTGCTGCCGCGCGACGGCGGCGCGGACGACGTCGTCTACGCCGAGGTCGAGCCCTGCTTCGTCTTCCACCCGCTCAACAGCTACGAGGACGACGACGGCCGCATCGTGCTCGACGTCGTGCGCCACCCGAAGATGTTCGACACCGACCTGCGCGGTCCCAACGAGGGCCCCCCGACGCTCGACCGCTGGCTGATCGACCCCAGGGGCGGACCGGTCAAGGAGACTCGCATCGACGATCACGGCCAGGAGTTCCCGCGCATCGACGAGCGCCTGATCGGCAAGCCGCACCGCTTCGGCTACGGCGCGGGCTTCGGCGACGGCCGCGACCTCGTGACCGGCGGCCTGCTGAAGCACGACCTGCAGAGGGGCGAGACCCTGCTGCGCCACGAGGGCGCCCACCGGCAGTTCATGGAGGCGGTGTTCGTGCCGCGCTCAAAGGGCGCCGAGGAGGACGACGGGTGGGTGATGGCCTACGCCCACGACGCCAGGGAGGGCCGCGCGGACGTGCAGATCCTCGATGCGCGCGACTTCACCGGCGAGCCGGTGGCGACGGTGCATCTGCCCGACCGCGTTCCGTTCGGATTCCACTGCAACTGGGTGCCGGACGAGGCGTAGCAAGGCGCGTCGCGGGGGCGGGGCC
>JASJBO010000314.1 GCA_030066475.1 Myxococcota bacterium | reverse complement strand
GGGAGAGCGCCAGGGTCAGCGAGGAGAGAAGGCAGGGCAGAACGAAGTCGGTGCGTCCGATCATCTTCCGGCTCCTCCAGTTGCGGTACCCAACGAGTTGTACCGGCAGCCCCCGGCGCCCGGAACCGCAAGCGTTCTTGCCGGGGGGCCAGGATCCTTGCCCCCGGCGTGCCCGCGGCGGGAGGGCAAGAAGCTTTGCCCTGCCGGCGCGGTCCGGGCCGAGCTACGCGTGCGGAATGCGCGCCCTCGTCCTGGAAGCCCACGCCTCGCTGCGGGCGAGCCTCGGGCGCATGCTGGCGGGTCGCTTCGACGAGGTCCGCTCCTGCGCCACGAGCGCGGAGGCCGCCGTCGCCCTCCGCGAGCGCGCGCCGGCGGTCTTCCTGTTCGACCTCGATCAGGTGGACGGGGAGCTGCTCGAGGCGCTGCGCGACGAGAGCCCCGAGCGGGGGCCGGCCTTGATCGCGCTCACGGCCGGCGCGGGCCGCGAGATCGCCGTCGGCGGCCACTACGGCCTGGTCGTGCAGAAGCCGATCACCGCGGACCGGCTGGAGCGCGCGCTGGACGAGGCCCTGGCCCTGAGCGCGGCGCCCGGCGGCAACGGGTGAAGGGGCGCCCGGCGCTCAGCTCCGGGCGCCGGTCGTTGGCGCCGGCGCGGCTCCCGGCTCCTCGCGCGCGGCGCGCGTGCCGCCGTACAGCTCCTTGATCCGCGCCACGAACTCGTTCACCACTTGCAGCTCGTGACGGATGCGGCGGGAGGCGTCGCGCAGCTCGGCCGGAGTGCGCCTCGGGGCCTCGTTGCCTGCCTCGAGCGCGCGCCAGACGAGCTCGGCGTTGAGGCTCGCCGAGGACAGCAATGTGCCGACATCGTGGTGGTCGCGCAGCAGCAGCGCGAGGCGCGCCTCCGCCCGCTCGACATCCGCGGCCGCGGCCGCCGTGGTGTGGACGATGCGGCGCGTGCGCCAGGCCACGACGATCGCGAGAAAGGCGCCGGCGACGAGGATTGCCCCCGCGGCCGAGGCGTGCTGCAGGAACAGGCTGTCGACCGGCAGCTCGTTGCGGCGCAGGTCGATCCCGAGCAGCAGAGCGAAGGAGACGAGGCCCAGCAGACCGCTCGCCGCCGCCACGCCGGTCGAGAGGCGCAGGCCGGCCACGAGCACCGGGATCAGCAGCAACGTCAGGTCCTGCGTCTCCACGATGCCGTCGTAGCCGGGCCAGGGCCAGAAGACGTTCGTCCCGATCGCGATGCCGCAGACCGCTCCGTCGACGAGCATCGAGGTGAACAGCAGCCGCCGCGAGGCGCGCCGGTCGCGCAGCCGCAGGAGCGTGTAGATCGAGAAGGCGCCGGCGACGACACCCAGCGAGTACGAGACCGGGGCGGGACCGGAAGCCAGGTCTCGGCCGATCTGCGTCCAGATCCAGACCGAGCGCGCCAGCGCCACGGCGCCGATCGCCATGCGTCCGAGGGCGACGGCGCGCTCGCCCTGCGTGGTCGACGCGGACAGCAGCTCGGCGAGCGCCGTCTCGGTCGGGCGGGCATGCAGGGGCGCCGGCACCTGCTCCGACGCGATCAACTCGACCCGCGCGCAGGCCCCGGCCTGCGGGTCGTTGGCGAGGGCGAGGCGGCCGCCGCTCGACTCGACGGCCCGGCGCACGAGCCCGAGCCCCATCCCGGAGCCCCAGGGCTTGGTCGAGCGGGTGCGCTCGCCCGCCGCCGCCAGCACCTCGCTCGGCAGGCCCGGACCGTCGTCGCGCACCTCGATCGCCAGCCGCGCCTCGGCGGCGGGCACGATGCGGAGCTCGACGTGCCGCGCCCGCCGCACCCCGTCGCCCTCGCAGGCGTTGACCACCAGGTTCTGGAGCAAGCGCTCGAGCGCCTCCGCCCCACCCCGCAGCCACACGTGCGCGCCCGGCGGGCCGTCGGCCAGCGAGAGCCTCGTGCCGCGAAAGCGCAGGCGCAGCTGCGCCAGGACGCGGGCCGCGGCCTCGGCCACGGCCACGCGCTCCGGCTCGAGCAACGCGAAGACGTCGATCCGGGAGCGCTCCTGCACGCCGCCCAGGAACTCGTTGACCTCGCCGAGGTCGTCGGCGAGCTGCTCGACGACCTCGCGAAGCTCCGCATCCGGGCGCGCCCCAGCGCCGCCCCGCTCCGTGCCGCGGCGCAGCACCCGGGCAGCCTCCGCCGCCGACGCGAGCCGCGAGCGCAGGTCCCCGTGGCGCTCGAGCAGCGTCCCCACGCGTTGGCCTCCGCGCAGCGACTCCAGCGTGCGCAGGGCCCCGGCGTGGGCCAGGGCGCGCGTCCGCCATGCCGTCACGGTCGCCACGGCCGCGGCCCCGACCACCAGCGTGACGAGGCCCGTGAGACGCTCGGTGCCCGCGGCGTCGAGCGGGCCGTGGAGCACGGTGTCGAGACCGACCAGCCCCGCGATCGAGGCGAGCGCCAGCCCGCCGCCCAGCAGGCTCGCAGAGACCGACAGGCGCAGCCCCGCCGCGATCACGATGATCACGATCGAGGCCGGGTCGGGCTTGAAGAGCAGGCCCCGGTAGCCCTCGGAGGGCGAGAGCGAATTGGTCGCGAGGGCCGCGAAGCAGACCAGCGCATCGAGGGCGACGGAGGAGAGCAGCACCGTCGCCGGGGCGTTGCGCGCGCGGTAGCGGACCAGGACGAACACCGAGAAGGCAATGACGGCGGCGAAGGAGAGCGTCGAGATCCAGGCGCCGAGCTCGAGGTCCGGGTAGTCGAGCGTGAGCCAGAGCACCACCGAGCGCAGCATGCCCAGGGTGCCGAGCGCCAGGCGGCCGACCGCGATGACTCGTTCGCCGTCGGTGGCGGCCCGGCTGAGCTCGCTCTCGACCGCGTCGGTCAGCGAATGCGAGCGCTCTGCGTGCGCCGACATGGGCGACCGGAGGCGACCGTCCCTCAGTCCGTGTCGTGCCGCCGCAGCATGTGCTGCACGAGCTGGCGCGAGACCTGGAGCAGGCGGGCTGCCGCGCGACGGCTGCCGCCCGAGCGGCCGAGCGCCTCGTTCAGCATCGTCCGCCGCACCTCCTCCTCGACCTCGTGGATCGGGCGCTGGCCGACTGTGCTGCGGAGCGCGGGCGTCAGGTCCGGCGGATTCTCGGCCGCGTGGCGGATGGCATCCTCGAGCGGTCCCAGCTCGATCGGCTTGGGCAGGTAGGTGCGCACGCCGAGCTTCGCCAGCTCGAACGACTGGCTCGGCGAGGCCGCGCCGCTCATCGCGATGACCAGGGGGACGAAGTCGAAGTCGCGGAGGGCCTCCATCACGTCGAGCGCCGTGCCGTCGGGCAGCTCGACGTCGAGCAACAGCAGATCCGGCCGCCACTCGGGGAGCGCGGACCGCGCCTCGGCGACGCAGGAGACGCCGCGCACCTCCGCGAAGCGCTTGGCCAGGACCCGCTCGAGGCTGCGTCGCAGGGACGCGCTGTCCTCCACCACCAGGACCCGCTCGATCGCTCGGGGCTCCACGGCACGAGCGTGGCGTGGCCCCGCTCGCTGGTCAAGGGAAGAGTGCGCGACGGAGGACGTGGAGTCTGGAGGCCGGGTAGCGGGCCGCTCGCCGCTCAGTGCGGGATGAACAGCAGCGAGAGCTGCGGCTCGTAGACGTCGACGGCTGACGACTGGCCGGGCACGATGCCGCCGCGCCAGTACACGGTCAGGGTCTCCCCTGCGCCGATCGGAAACAGCTCGCTCACGAAGGTCCCGAAGAGCCGGTCCTGCTCGACGGTGATGGCCGAGAATCGCCCGTCCTGGGCGGAGGCGAGGAGGCTGGTCGTCAGGGTCGAGGCCAGGCCGCTGGTGCCGCAGTTGCCGGCGCACTCGACATCCGCGGACGCGAGCGCGACGACGGTGCCCCCGGCACCCGGCGGCGCCGTGATCGAGTCGGACGCGATCGTCACCGGGGTGACGGTCAGCACCGCGACCCGGATCGTCTCGCTCGCGAGGACGAGCTCGGGAGGCTCGAGGAAGTCCGTCGGGTCCGCCTGCAGGGAGCACTCCCCGGAGATGCAGCCACCGTCCAACCCGGAGAGCGCGAGGGTCCGCACTCCCGTGATGTCGCCGGTCCCCACGTTTCGACACTCGAGAGTCCCATCGGCGTCGATGGCGCCGATCGCCTCGAAGAACAGGCAGGACGTGGAGGTCTTGCGCTGGACGTAGTCGAAGTCGACGGTCAGCGTACAGTCGTCGCTGGTGCAGACGCCGCGGATGCCGGGCCCATCCACCAGGCCCGTGATGTCGCCGTCGAAGACCTCGGTGCAGGAGACGCTGCCGTCGACGCCCACGGTCCGGACGGCCGTACCGGGCGGGCAGCTCTGGGTGATCCGCGACTGCGTCCGCGAGAAGTCCGCGAACAGGCTGCAGGTGCCGCTGGTGCAGCCTCCGCTCAGGCCCTGGAACGGCAAAGCCGTGACGGCCGTGACGTCGCCCGTCAGGATGCTCTCGCAGGTGATCGCGCCCGCCTGGTCGATCGACCGGATCGCCGCCTGCGCGGGACACGCCGTCGCCACCCGCAGCTGGGTCGCGCCGGGGTCGATCGCGAGCGTCGTTCCGTTCAGGGCGAGACCCTCGCCGGCACCGTACTGCGTGTCCGCGTCGCGGTCCGACTCGCAGATCGGCTGGCCGTCGGCCTGCACGCCGCGCAGGAAGCTGTCCGCGGGGCAGCCGGCCGAAAGGCGCGCCTGCGCGGTCGAGAGGTCCACGGAGAACGTGGTTCCGTCGAGCTGGAGCCCGCTGCCCGCAGCGTACAGGATGCCGTCGTCGGGCTCGCACTCGAACTGCCCGTCCGGCGCGATCGCGCGCAGCGCCGAGCCGCTCGGGCAGGAGCCGACCAACACGCGCTGCAGCGACTCGCCCGCGACGCCGCCGAGCGTGTCGGCGTCCTCGGCGTGCAGGGCGATCAGCGCGAACGCCGCGGCGCCGAGCCGACGGCGCGGCATCAGCACCTCGCCCTCGATCGAGATCTCGGCCGCCTGCGCGCCCCCCGCGACGATGGCGTCCAGGACGGACTGGTAGGGGGGAATCGGGTCGGCAGGGCCCGTCCCGAGCCGCAGCTGCAGCACGCCGTCGACCACCGCGACGTCGCTGAGGCTCTCGCGGTACTGGAGGCGCCCCCCTTCCAGGGCGTCGAAGAGGCCGACCTCGACCGTTGCCAGATGGCCGTCGACCCGCCCGCCCGACGCATGGAGCAGCAGGGTCTGCACCTCGATGGAGTCCGGCCCGACGGCGCTCGCGCGCGGCGCGAGGGCCAGCAGCGCGAGCCAGGTCACCAGCGGGACGAGCAGCGGCTTCGATCGGAATCCCATGTCCAGTCCGTCAGTTCGGGAGGAAGTAGGCGATCAGGCGCGGCCGGTAGATCCGGACGTCGCCGTTGCTGCCAATGCGGCTCGCGCGCCAGTAGACGGTGAGCGTCTCCCCCGCGGCGATCGCGAAGACGCGCGTCGCCGCGACGCTCCGGAGCCGATTCCCCCGGGTGTTCAAGCGCACCGAAGCGATGTCGATGTCGATGTCGGCCGGCGAGGTGAACAGCTCCATCTCGAGGGCGCAGGACGACTGCTCGCACTCGGCGTCGCCGCTCGCGATGGCGACGACACTGCCCCCGAAGCCGGCCGGCGCCGTCAGAGACAGCGACCGAACCGTCTCGGCCTCTGGCGCCCACGTGTCCACCAGCACGGAGCCGGCGGTGTACGAGATCTGGGGCGCGATCCACGCGTCGTCGACGGCGACGCCGAGCGTGCAGGTGCCGGCGTTGCATCCCCCCTGCAGGCCGCTGCCGTTGGCCGTCCCCACGCCGCCGATGTCGCCGTCGACAAGGGTCTGGCACGCCACGCTGCCGTCCGCCGCGATGGCTCGAATTGCACTGCCGGGGGGGCATTCGGCGACTCGGCGCTGCGTCTCGTTGGGGTCGATGCCGACGCTGCAGACGCCCGAGGTGCAGCTCGAGTCCAGCCCGGACCCGGGTGCCGTTGCCAGCCGGACGTCCCCGGTCCGCACGTTCGCGCAGCTCGTGGCTCCCGTCGCGCTGCTGCCCCGCAGCGCGAAGTCGAGGGGGCAGCTGGAGAGCCGGCGCTGGAGCCGGTCGTAGTCGACCGAGAGCTGACACGCGCCCGACTCACAGCCCCCCACGAGGCCACTGCCCGGAACCGTCTCGATCGCCGTGATGTCGCCCGTCGCCACCGCGTCGCAGGAGACGTGGCCCTTGGCGTCGATCGTCCGGATCGCCTGGCTGGCCGGGCAGGCCGCTGCGACGCGGCGCTGCGTCTCGTCCGGATCGATCGCGAAGGTCTCGTCGGCCAGATCGAGGCCGCTGCCCGCTGCATAGGTGGTGTCGGTGTCGAGATCGGGAGCGCATGCGAGCGAGCCGTCGGCTCCGATCGAGCGGATCGCGCTGCCGGGCGGACAGGTCTCCGAGATGCGCGCCTGGACCGCCGCAAAGTCGACGGAGAACGTCGCTCCGGAGAGCTGCAGGCCGGATCGCGCCTCGTAGCTCGTTCCGTCGTCGAACTCGCAGACCACGCCGCCGTCCGCATCGATCGAGCGGATCGACTCCCCGTCCGGACAGGCCCCGTCGACCAGCTTCTGCAGCGCCGCGACCGGGTCTCCCGCGAGGCGCTCGCTGTCGAGCGCGGTGCTCGCGAGCGCGGCGTAGGCGGCCGAGCCGAAGGGCGTGCGGGGTGCCAGGTCCTCGCTGCCGATGCGCAGCCCCAGGTAGCGCTCGGGCGCGCGGAAGACGTCGGCGCCGTAGCGGTCGAACACCCCGTCTGCGGTGGGGAGCCCGGCGCCGATCGCGATCGCGAGGACCCCGGTCCCCAGGTCCACGGCGTCGTGGATCTCGCGGTACAGGAGCGAGCCGCCGGCCGCCGCGTCCCACACGTCCACGACCACGTCGGCCGGCTGCTCGAGCGCGGTGCCCTCCAGGTACGCGACGAAGTCGATCGGCGGCGCGTCCTGGGCGCGCACGGGGGCCGCGAGCGCGACGCTCGCGCACAGTGCCAGCGCGAGCTGTCGGGCGGGACCTGTGCGCGGGAGGGGACGGGACACGCGGGATCCTCAGAAGGGAATGAACGCGAGGCTCACCCGCGCGCTCGCGATGCTGAGCTCGCTGAAGTCGACGACGTCGGAGTAGGCGCGGAGGTAGACGGTCAAGGGCTCGCCCGCCGAGAGCGAGAACGTCCGCTGCAGGACCACGGTCGTCCAATCGTCGCGCGTCGACGTGACCCTGCGGGTCTCGGGCTGGATGAGCATGTTCTGGCTGCGGTCGTCGGTCAGGAGCACGGCACCGAGCCCGGTACCGAGCCCGCTGATGCAGTCATTCCCGCAATAGGCCGTCGCCGTGGCGATCGCCAGCACCCGACCGCCGAACGAGGCCGGCGCGGTGATGGAGGCCTGCTCGATGACCTGGCCGTTGGGGAAGGTGGTGCCGACGACGTCGGCCCCGGTTTCGGACTCGTAGCGGGTCCGGAAGAAGTCGCCCGGGGCAAGCGAGAGCTCGCAGCGATCGCTCGTGCATCCCCCGTCTAGGCCCCGGCCCGACTGCGTCTCGATCGCGGTGATGTCGCCCGGGAACACGCTCTGACAGGAGACGTCGGCGAAGTCCTGGGCGCTCCGCATCGCGGAGCCGGACGGACAGCTCGAGGTGATTCGGCGCTGGATCACGTCGGGATCGATCGAGAGATCGCAGGTGCCGCTCTCGCAGCCGCCCGTCAGGCCACTGGTCGTCCGGAGCGACTCGGCCGTGCCGGCGAACAGCTCGACGCAGGTGACGTTCCCCAGCGCGTCGACGGCGGCGACCCCGAAGTCCGCCGGGCAGGAGCCGATCGCGCGCTGGGTCTCGTTCGCATCGACGCGAAGGGTGCAGGTGCCGCTGCCACAGCCGATCGCGTCGAGCCCGGAGCCAGCAGGCGCGAGGACGCCGTCGATGTCGCCGCCGTTGGTCGCGACGCAGGCGACCGCGCCGTCGGAGCGGATCGAGGCGATCGCCTGTCCGGCGGGGCAGGCGCCCGTCACGCGGCGCTGCACCACGGCCGCATCCGTCTCGAATATGCCGTCGAACAGGGTCAGCCCGAGGCCCGCCGCGAGCGTCGTGTCCGTGTCGTCGTCGGGCTCGCAGGTCACGGTCCCGTCGGCGCCGATGTCCCGGATGAAGCTGCCGGGCGGGCATCCGTTGGCAACACGGAGCTGCACGACATCGCCGTCGACCGCGAAGCGGGTGCCCACGAGCTGCAGGCCCTCGCCCGCCGCGAAGAAGGCGCCGGTGTCGTCGGCGCAGACCACGCCGCCGTCCGGATCGATCGCGCGGATCGAGCTGCCCGAGGGACAGCTCCCGGCGATGCGGCGCTGGAACTCGGCCGACGGCACCCCGCCG
>JASJBO010000025.1 GCA_030066475.1 Myxococcota bacterium | reverse complement strand
GGGCTGCCCTTCCAGTGCAACCTGCGCGCCGACCTGGTGAGCGAGGAGTCGATCGAGCCCCTGGTTCGCGCCGGCTGCGAGATGGTCGCCTTCGGCGTCGAGAGCGGCAGCGAGCGCATGCGCAACGAGGTGCTCCAGAAGACGGTGACGCGGGCCGAGATCATCGAGGCAGCCCGCCTGCTGCGCGCCCACGGCATCCGCGTGGTCACCTACAACATCGTGGGGGCGCCGACCGAGACCTGGGAGGAGACTCTCGAGACGCTGCGGCTCAACCAGGAGATCCAGCCGGACTACGCGCAGGTCTCGATCATGCAGCCCTACCCGGGCACCGAGATCCACGAGATCGCGGTGCGCGAGCGCCAGCTGGTCGACAGCGAGCAGGAGTTCGACGAGATCGAGCCCTTCAACTACGGCTCGACCCCGCTCCGCCTCCCCCACCGGCGCGAGGTGGCCAACCTCCAGAAGTTCTTCTACCTGGCGGTCCGCTTCCCGCGGCTCACGCCGCTGGTGCTCCAGCTGGTGAAGCTGCCCGAGAACCGCCTGTTCTACCTGGCCTTCCTGGCGATCCACCTGTGGGGCTTCCACCTGCGGGTGAAGCGCGTGCCCGCGACCTTCCTGCTGCAGCTGAGCCTGAACGTGAAGGAGATCCTGCGGCGGCATCGTTCGGGGCTCTACCGCCGGCACCTGCACGAGCGCAGCGACGCCCCGCGCCTCAAGGACCGGATCGAGTCCGGGGCGGGGCTATAGGCGCTGCGGCCCTCAGCGACGGGACCCCGGACGCGCCATGAGCCCGGACGTCCACCTGAGCGTGATCGTCCCGTGCTACAACGAGGGCAAGCGCATCGAGGCGAGCCTGCGCACGCTCCAGAAGGAGCTCGAGCGCTGGCCCCACGCGTTCGAGGTGCACGTCGTCGACGACGGCTCGCGCGACGACAGCCTCGCCATCGCCCGGGCGATGGCGGAGCGCGACGCCCGCTTCCGGGTCCACGCCGAGCCACACCGCGGCAAGGGCGCCTCGGTGCGCACGGGCATGCTGGCCGCGCGCGGGCGCTACCGCTTCATGTGCGACGCCGACCTGGCGATGCCCCTGCGCGAGCTGCCCCGCTTCGTCGAGGCGGTCGGTGGAGAGTTCGACATCGCCATCGCCACGCGGGAGAGCGCCCAGGCCGTGCGCGTCGGAGAGCCCCCCTACCGCCGCGTGCTCGGCCGCGTCTTCAACTCCGTGGTCCGCTCGCTGGTCCGCCAGCCCTTCCGCGACACCCAGTGCGGCTTCAAGCTGTTCACGGCCGAGGCCGCCGAGACGGTCTTCCGCCTGCAGACGCTCGAGGGCTGGGCCTTCGACGTCGAGCTGCTCGAGATCGCGGCCTTCCGTGGGCTGGGCGTGGTCGAGGTCCCGATCGAGTGGCACTTCGCCGAGAGCGAGACCATCCGGCCCCTCCGCGACGGCCTGGCGATGACCCGCGACGTGCTGCGGATCCGTCGCAACGTGCGCAGCGGGCGCTACCGCAGCGCCCGATGAGCCGCAGCCCGAGCCCTTTCGCTTGGACCGCGGGGAGCGCGGACGCCGCACCGTGACAGAGGCGCTCGACGCACCGCCGCCGCAACGCCTGCCGCTGCTCCACCGCCTCTGGTTCGGGCTGTGCCTGGCCGCCCTCGCCGGCTGCCTGGGCGCGCGGGCCGTCTACCTGGCGGGCTGGCCGCTCGGTGCCGAGGTGGAGGCGGCACTCCGCTCCGGGCTGCTGCCCATGGCGTACGAGACGGTGCTCGTCATGCCGTTCGATCTCTCGCTGACCGTCCTCGGCGGCCCCATGCTGCTGGCGTTGGCCGTGGTCCGCCTCCGCTGGGTCCTGCCGAAGGTCGGCGACGTGCGGCACCTGGCGCCCTGGCTGCACTCGGCCTTCTGGGGCGTCATCGTGCTGAACCAGGGCTTCTTCGACCTGAATCCCCACCTCGCCGCGGCCGGGCTCACGTCGCTTCCGTTCCTGCTGCTGCGCGCCCCGGAGCGCTCGCGCTGGACCCGGCTCGCGCCCGTCGCGTGGGTCGGGATCTGGGCGGCCAGCGCCGGCGACGTGGCCGACGCCGTGCTCCTGCTGCTCTGGGCGGCGCTGCTGTGGCTCGCCGTCTTCCCGGGCCGCCGGCTGCTCGGGCTGCGCGACCGCTTCACGCTGCTCGTGCTCCTGCTCCCCCCGCTGCAGGTGGCCCCGGCGCTGCTGCCGAACGTCCTGTCGCTCCACGACGGCAACCGCCTGGGCGACGGCATGGCCTACAGCTACTGCGAGTCGGCGCAGCGCAACCGGCTCTACGCCACGGTGCCGCGCTGCGGGACGCGCCCCGACCTGCTGGAGGAGTGCAAGGACGGCTACGTCGCCGAGTTCGACCTCGACGACCTCTCGCTCGTCGCGAAGCACCACGTGCTCGACGACGAGCACTACGGGCGCATCGAGCAGCTCGTCTGCCTCGAGGACTCGATCCAGATCGGCATGAACCGCACGAGCTATCGGGGCGAGTACCTGCTCGAGAGCGCCATGGCGTTCGACCTGGACCCGCCGCACGCCGTTCGGCCGTTCCTGCTCGGCGAGGAGGGGGGGCACCGCATCGTCCACGACGAGGCGGCCAACGCGCTGCTCTACCTGGGCGACGACGTGCTGCGGCTGCACCGCGTCGACCGCGCCACGGGCGAGATGACGCGCCTCGAGGAGGAGGGACCGGCCTCGGAGCGCATCGTCTTCGGCGAGATCCACCCCGGGCGGCGGCACCTCTTCACCATCTCCATCGAGACCCCGATCCGCGCGTACGACCTGGACACGCTCGAGCTGCTCCAGAGCTACCCGCACGGCGGCGGCGCGGAGCTCACTGTCGATGCGGAGCTCGACCGGGTCTACGCGACCAGCTTCTGGGGCGTCGAGGTGATCGACCTGAACACGGGCCGCACCACCCACCGGCGCAGGCTGGGCTTCATCGCGCGCAAGCCGGTCGTCGACGCGCAGCACAGCCTCGTCTACGTCCCGACCCTCGGCGAGGGCAAGCTCCACGTGTTCGACCGCGACAGCTTCGAGTACCTCGGCCGCATCCCGCTCGGCTGGGGCTCGCGCTACCCGCACGTGACCCGCGACGGCGAGCGCCTGCTGGCCGGCTCCGCCGAGGCCCACTACTGGTGGAGCACGGACGCCCTGGCGCGGCGCTTCCGCCCCGACGGGGGCTGAGCGCGCGCGCCATCACCCGGGTCCGAGCCGGATCCGCAGCAGGCCGACCGCCGTCATCTTGAGCAGCTCCCAGCCGTGGGCGAAGCGCCGGATGCTCGTCGACCCGTAGGTGCGCTCGCGGTAGCGCACGGCGATGTCGACGCAGCCGAGGCCCATCGTCGCAGCCGGGAAGAGCAGCTCGAAGTCGCCGAAGGGGTCGAAGTCGCCGAAGTCGCCGCGCCACGCGACGAAGCGCTCGTAGTCGCGGCGGGCGAGCAGCTTGGTGCCGCACAGGGCGTCGCTGACCGGCAGCTCGAGCGTCACGCTCAGGAGCTTGGCGAAGAACACGTTGCCCAGGTGGTTGAGCCAGCGCATCGCCGCCCCCTCCATCGGGTAGATCAGCCGGCTGCCGTTGACGAAGTCGGCGAGGCCCTCGCACCAGGCCTCGTAGAAGCGGTCGAGCAGCTCGGGCGGCATCGTCAGGTCGGCGTCGAGGATGGTCAGCAGCTCGCCCCGGGCCTCGGCGAAGCCCAGCCGCACGGCGTCCGCCTTTCCCGTGCCTCGCTGCCGGAGCGCGCGGCACGGGACCCGGTCGCCCCACGCCGCGACGACCCGCTCGATCTCCTCCCAGGTCCCGTCGCTCGAATGGCCTTCGACGAAGATCACCTCGACGTCGGCGCCGCCGAAGTCCGGCAGGCGCTCGAGCGCCGCCTCGATGTTGTCGCGCTCGTCCCGCGCCGGCACGACCACCGTCAGCGAGGGCCGCCTCGTCTCCGCGACGAGGGGGCGCAGGACGACGACCGTCGCGAGCGCGAGGTTCCGGACGCCGGGAATCCCGGCGAGCAGGCGATTGACCAGCGTGCCGAGGCCGAACAGCTCGAGGGGGCAGTGGCCGGCGGCGCGCGCGCGCACCACCTCGTACCCGGCCGTCCGCGCGATGCTGCGAATCGCCGCGTGGGTGAGGAAGGTCGTGGGCAGCGGCGCGCTGCGCAGGCCGAGCGCGTCCGCCAGGCGGTAGACCCAGCGCAGGTACGGGTTGTAGCAGACGGCCAGGACGCGGCTGGCGCGGGCGAGCTTCGGCTTGATCCCCAGCAGCAGGCCCTGGATGTCGTAGTCGTAGTTGAAGGTCCCGTTGAGCAGGACGGCCGTGCGCGAGTCCCGATCGCCAGCCAGGTCGGGCAGCTCGGCGTCCCCGTCCAGACGCTCCTTCGCGCGACACTCGCACAGCGAGAGCAGCTCCCCGTCGTCCCAGACGTGGGCGCGCCACTGGATCAGGCGGTCGCAGTATCGGGTCGACGACGAGACCCGCTCGGCGACGACGCGCCGCAGGGTCGAGCGGGCTCTGCGCGCCAACATCGTCGATCTACTCGCCGGCGCCTTCGCCCGGGTGGGCAGCGGGCGGCGCCTCCCCGCCCCGCCAGTGGGCGGCGAGCCGGCGGGTGTCCCAGTAGCTGTAGCCATCCTGGTTGCCGGCCAGCAGGTAGCGACCGTCGAGCGTGATGTGCGGGTGCCGCCCGCCGGTGCCGACCAGCATGTTCCCGAGCAGGCGCAGGTCGTCGCGGTCGAACGCGAAGATGCGCCCCACCGTGGTCGGGACGTACGCGATCCGGTTGCGCTCGTCGATCACGGGCAGGCGGGTGCCGACCCCCAGGCGACGTCGCATCAGCGCCTCGCCGGTCGCCATGTCGATCACGTCGATGCCCCAGACGCCGCTCGACCAGATCCGGTCGAGCCCGTCGTCGACGATCGCAGCGTGGTTGCCGCCGTTCCCGGCGTCGTAGGTGCCGACGTGCTCGAGGCTGCTGCGGTCGACCTCGTAGATCTTCGATCCGGAGAGCCACTCCGAGAAGATCACGGTGTCGCGACCCTCGTGCAGGCCGTGGTTCTCGACCATGACGGAGCCTTCGACACCGGGGCCGTAGATCCCGTCACTGATGTGGTGATGCAGCTCCTCCGACTCCAGGTCGTAGCGGTAGATGTGTTGCGACCACTCGCTGGTGTAGTAGACGGCGCCGTGCCGCGCATCGTAGACGGCCCGCGGGCCCAGCGCTCCCCCGAAGAGGCTGCGCGTGACGACCGACGGGTCGTCCGTCCGGAAGGCCATCACGTTCTCGGCCTGCACCTCGCCGTCGATGGTCGTCTCGGCCATGCCCACGTGGATGGTGTCCTCGAGGCAGGCGAGGTGCACCAGGCGGCCGTGGAAGCTCTCCGAGAAGAACTGGTGCTCGACCGGCGGCCGCGACAGGTCGGCGAGGTCGTGCTCGGCGACGAAGCCCCACTCGCAGCGCCCGCTGCCCAGGTCGCAGGGGACGGCGGCGTAGAGCCGGTTCCGCTCCGGGTCCTCGCAGAAGGTGTAGGCGTACTGCCGGTGACCGATCCGCACGCCGCCGAGCGGCTCCCCGTTCACCGCGGTCATGCTCACCAGGAACTGCACGAAGATGGCGAGCGCGAGCGCGAGCCAGCAGCGATCCCGCGGCGCGAGCCTGGCGTTGCCGGAGAGCACGAGCCACAGCATGCCGGCCGCGAAGATCGCCAGCCCCAGCCGCTCCCAGATGCTCGGCTGCGCGATCCACCAGGTGCCCGCGATGCCGAGGCCGATGGCGGCCTGCGCGAGGCGCAGGCGGCCCCGGGTCCGGGCGCCGGCCCGCTCCAGCAGCGACGGGGCCAGCAGCACGAGACTCGCCAGGCACAGGTTCGAGAGCTCGGGGTCGAGATCGATGGCCGGGTTGTAGACCAGCATCAGCGTCCACAGCAGCGCGGCCAGCCAGGGCCGGGAGCCCTGCCGGCCCCGCTCGACCCGCGAGCCGAGCCGGAGCGACGAGCCGCGGCGACGCAGCCCGACGTCGACCCCGAGCAGCAGCAGCGCCAGGAGGAAGGCCGGGAAGAGCACGAGGAGCGCGAAGGCGGAGGCCACCATCTCGTAGATCTGGAAGTTCAGCACGCGGCTGAGGAGATCCTGGACGCGGTCGCCGAGCGGCAGGTTGGCGTAGTGGAGGACGCGCGCTCCCACCGCGAGGACGGTGCCGAGCATGCAGAGGCGGGCCCAGAGCAGCAGCAGCTCCGGACGTCGCAGGCGCGCGATCCGGTCCGAGCCGCTCGCGGCCGCCGGCTCGCACGCCGTGCCGATCGGTGCCTGCGCCACGGGATCAGGAAGCGACGGGATGCGGCTCTCCTCGCGACGCGCGCTCGCCCGGCGAGGCGCACCCCAGGCTCTCGCGGTACCACGCGTAGGTCTCGCGCACGCCCTCTTCGAGCGTGCGCCGCGGCGTCCAGCCGAGCTCGCGAATGCGCGAGATGTCGAGCTGCCGTCGGGGCGTCCCATCCGGGCGGGAGGTATCCCAGCCGATCTCGCCCTCGTAGCCCACGACGCGCGCCACCAGCGCGGCCAGCTCGCGGATCGACACGTCCCCCCCGGCTCCCACGTTCAGGAAGCCGTTGGCGTCGTCCCCTTCGTAGCGGTCCATCAGCACCAGGAAGGCCTCGGCGGCGTCGTCGACGTGGAGGAAGTCGCGGCGCGCCCGGCCCGTGCCCCACAGCACGATGCGCTCGCCGGTCTCGCGGGCCGCGTGGAAGCGCCGGATCAGGGCCGGAACCACGTGGCTGCTCTCGAGGTCGAAGTTGTCGCCGGGGCCGTACAGGTTGGTCGGCATGGCGGCGACGAAGCGGGCCCCGTACTGGCTCCGGTAGCTGCGCGTCATCACCAGCGCGGCGATCTTGGCGATCGCGTAGGCCTCGTTGGTGGGCTCCAGGGGGCCGCTCAGCAGGTGCTCCTCGCGGATCGGCTGGGGCGTGACGCGCGGATAGATGCAGGCGCTTCCCAGCGAGAGGAGCTTGCGGACGCCGTGGCGGTGGGCCGAGCGGATCACGTGCGTCTGGATCGCGAGGTTCTGGTCGATGAACTCGGCCGGGTAGCTGGCGTTCGCGTGGATCCCGCCCACGCGGCCGGCGGCCAGGAACACGTAGTCGGGCCGCTCGCGCGCGAAGAACGCGTCGGTGGCGGCGGCGTCGCACAGGTCGAGCTCGTCGCGCGTCCGCAGCACCAGCTCGGTGTGCCCCGCGCGGCCCAGCGCGCGCACCAGGGCGCTGCCCACCAGGCCCCGATGGCCGGCGACGAAGATCCGCGCGTCGCGCTCCATCAGAGCGACTCCCCCTGCACGCGCGGCAGGACCGCGGCGCGACCCGATCCCGCGTTGCGGCTCCTCCAGCGCCGCCGCGTCACGGTGAGCTCGGAGAGGAAGCGCACGTAGCGCGCCGCCTCGACGCCGCGCGTCGCAAACAGCCAGACGTTCCGGACCAGGCGCCAGGGACGCGCCAGGAACGAGATCAGATAGAAGTTCAGGAAGGCCCGGCGCTGGAAGCGGTGCAGCTCGCGGCCACTGAGACCCGGCGCGTAGCAGTGGTCCCGCTCGCCGAAGAAGTCGATCCCGTCGCCGACGCGCTCCAGGTCGCCGGAGATCGCGCCCGACGCGACCAGGCGATCGAAGTGCTCCGATCCCGGGTACGGGGTGAAGCTGCTCACCGTCACGTCGTGCACCCCCAGCCAGGCGAGGCGCCGCACCAGACGGAGCGTCTCGCGCAGCGAGGCGGGGGTGTCCTCGGGGAAGCCGACCACGAAGAAGCAGCCGACGGTCATCCGGGTGCGCAGCACGAGCCGCACGGCCTCGAGGAAGCCGGGCAGGTCCATCTGCTTGTGGATCCGCTGGCGCACGTCGGCCGACCCGGACTCGGGCGCGAACGCGAAGTTCCGCAGGCCCGAGGCCTCGAGCGCCTCCACCAGCTCGGCGTCGAACGCCTCGCAGCGCGTTCCGGCGGGAAGCTGGTAGGTCACGCCCAGTCCCCGGCGCACGAGCTCGCGGCAGAACGCGAGCGTCTTGGCGCGGTTGATGACGAAGGTCGAGTCCATGAAGGTGAACGAGGAGACGCCGTGGCGGCGCTGCATCTCGGCCATCTCGTCGACCAGCGCCACCGGGTCCCGCATCACGTAGCGGCGGGTCCACATCTGCTCGTTGGAGCAGAAGCTGCACCGATAGGGACAGCCCCGGCTGCCGAGGATCGGGATCGCGCGCCCCAGGTTCACGCCGGTCACCTGCTGCGCGGCGATGTAGGCGTCGATGCACCAGCGGTCCCAGTCCGGCCAGGGCAGCTCGTCGATGGCGCCGATACGCCGGCGGGCCGGGCTCTCGGCCAGCGCGCCGTCGCCGCGGCGCCAGACGATGCCGGCGACGTCCCGCCAGGGCTCGCCCGCGAGCCGGCGTTCGACCAGCTCGACGAAGGTCTCCTCGCCCTCGCCCCGGACCACGACGTCGAACACGCCGTCCGGACCCAGCACGCTCGACGGGAGCGCAGTCGGATGCTCGCCACCCGCCACGAAGAGCGCGTCGGGCAGGCGGGGGCGCAGCGCCCGCGCGATGGAGGCGACCAGCGGCCAGCAGTGGCTGAACAGGCAGGTGAAGCCGACCACCCGGGTGTCGAGCGGTACCCGCGCCACGATCTCCTCGACCGTGAGCCCCTGGATCCAGGTGTCGTCGCGGCCCGCGTACGGCCGCACCCGATCGAGGGCGGCCCCGCAGCCATCGACGGCCGTGTAGTCGTGACCTCGCGAACGCAGCGCCGCGCCGAGATAGGCCAGCCCGATCGGTGGCGACGGCGTCTGGATCTGGAGGCCCTTCGACTTCTTCAGGCCGGGGTGGTTGATCAGCGCAATCAATGCGGCCTGCCTGGTGGTCAGCATGGAACGCGGGGCATTCGGCCGTCCCCGAGAGGGGATTATACACTCGGGCCTCAGGCGCCCGGCCGGACGCGGCGCCCCGCCCCGTGGGGAGCTGGGCGGCAGGCCGCGCGCCCGCGCTCAGGGCGCATCGCCGCCCTTCCCGAGCCGACGCGCCAGCTCCCCGGTCGGCCACCAGAAGGCCGCCCGCGACGAGCTGGCGAAGAGGCGATCGGGGTCGCTCGCGAGGTGGATCAGGCGCACGCCGGCGCCGATCGCGATGGTCCCCCGCGCCTCGAGCGTCGCGCGGTCGAAGACGTGGATGCGACCGCCCACCGTGGCGGGGACGTAGAGCAGGCCGTGCTTCTCGTCGATCACGGGAATCCGGCCCAGCATGCCGATCCGGCGTTTCCAGATCCAGCGCGCCTCGGCGAGGTCCCAGGCGCCGACGCCCCAGAGGCCGACCACGTAGAGGCGGCCGTGGAGCTCGTCGACCGTCGCGCCCACCGAGCCGCCGTTGTAGTGGGGCAGCGCCGCCCGCGGCTCCAGCGTCTCCAGGTCGAGCTCGCGCACGAAGGCGCCGCCGATCCACTCGGCGAGGAAGACGCTGTCGCGCCCGACGTGGAGCGACTCGGGCCCGAGCTCGTAGGAGTCGCGCAGCCAGTCCAGGAGCGGGAGGCGATCGTCCTCCCAGGTCTCGATGCCGCGCTCCACGGCGCCGCTGCCGCGCCGCCAGCGCGCGATGCCGTCCCTCCCCCACTCGGGCACGTAGAGCACGGCATCGCGCCGCGGGTCCACGGCCAGCCGATGCCCCATGCGCGAGCCCACCACGTCGAGCTCGAAGCGCGCGGGATCCGCCGGCGCGAAGACGATCGCCCCGTCCCGGGTCTCGACGTCCTCCTTGCGCACCGCGTTCAGGCCGATCAACACCGCGTCGTCGAGGCACACGAGCTGCTCGAGGCGCCCGTAGTAGGCCGGCGAGAAGAACCCGTGGCTCGCGACCGGGCGCAGCTCGCGACGCTCGAACTCGAGCACCACGCCGGAGAGGCAGGCCGACGGCTCGGTGATGGTCGGGCAGCGCGGCGCGGCGGCGAACAGCCGGCCCGCGCGCGGCGCGTCGCAGAAGTCGTAGAGCATCTCGGACGCCAGCCGCGTCCCCCCGTGCAGCACCAGGGCGTTCGGCAGCCAGGCACCGGCGAGCTGGCCCGCGGCCACGGCGAGCAGGCCCAGCCAGAGGCGGTCGCGCGTCGCGATGCGCCCCGCTCCGAGGCGCGCGATGGCGAGCAGCAGGAGCCAGCACAGCGCCAGCCCGAGCAGCGCGGCGAGGCCGTCGGCGTGCAGCACCCAGCCGGCGCTCCCGAGCAGCAGCGCCGCGAGACCCAGCCCGGCGTACGGCTGGCGCCGCAGCAGGCGCTGCGGCCCGGGCAGCGCGAGCGGGAGGCTCGCGAGGGCGAAGCCCGCGATCAGCGGGTGCAGGTCGAAGGCCGTGTTGCCCAGCACCAACGCCGTCCAGACGAGCGAGTGCAGCAGCGGTCGGGTGGCCCACTCGCCGCCCTGGCGGCGGAGCAGGCGCCGGCGCAGCAGCAGCAGCACCCCGGCCGCGATCACGGGGATCGCGACGGCGAACAGCGAGACCAGCACGAAGGCCAGGAAGAACAGCAGCGCCTGGTAGGCGAGGAACGCGCCGAGCGCCCGGTCGAGCCCGGGCGGCAGGTCGAGCACGGCGTAGTGGAGGGCCCGCCCGGCGAGGATCAGCGCGAGCAGGGTCGCGCAGCCGAGCCACCACGCCCGGTGGCGAAGCGGCAGCCCGCCGGCCGCGGCGCCGTCGTGCGGAGACGTCATGCGCCGGGACCGGGCGGGCTCAACGCTCGGTCCGGAAGCGCTGCGCCAGCGCCTCCCCGTCCCAGACGTAGTGGGCCAGGCTCGAGCTCGAGAACAGGCGCCGCGTGGAGTCCGAGTAGTGGGGAATGCGGGGCCCGTGCCCGACGGCGATCGCGCCCAGCGGCTCGAGGCTGTCGCGGTCGAAGACCTGGATCCGGCCCTCGACGGTGGAGGCCACGTACACGAGATCGTGTTCGGCGTCGATGGCGGGCGAACGGCTCAGCAGGCCCAGACGCCTGCGCGCGACCAGCGCGCCCGTCGCGATGTCGAAGACCTCCATGCCCCACACGCCGACAACGTAGAGACGGCCCCGATCCGCGTCGACGCTGATGCCGAGCGCTCCCCCGTTGCGGTGCGGGAAGGCGCGCACGCGCTCCCCGGTCGCGAGGCTGGCCTCGTAGGCGTGGGTGCCGAGGAACCACTCGGTGACGAACAGGCTGTCGCGCGCGGCGTGGATCGAGTCGGGGCCCACGATCAGCGACACGACGGGCAGATCGCGCGGCACCCCCTGCATCACCCGCTTCCGCTCGCCCGTGCGGCGGTCGAGGCGCATGACCTCGGGTCCGTCCTCGGCCACGGCGAACAGGGCGTCGCGCCGCGCGTCCCAGGCCAGCCCGTGGCCGACGCCCCCGCCGAACAGGTCGGGATCGAACGCGGTGGGATCGGCCAGGGGGAAGGCCATGGCGTGGTCCTGGTCCCGGCGGCCCCCGACGCTCACGTTCGTCATCCCCACCGCCACGGTGTCGTCGAGGCAGCTCAGCCACTCGATGCGACCGTAGAAGGCGTCGGAGAAGAAGCGCAGGCGCCGCAGCGGCTCGAGGCTGGCCAGGTCGTACTCGGCGACGTAGCCGCCGCGGCCGTGCTGGCCGTCGAGCGACCAGGGCCGCATGCTCAACGCCTCCGGAATCGCCGCGAACAGACGGCCGGCGGCGGGCACCTCGCAGAAGGAGTAGGCGAGCCCGGGACCGAGGCGCGTCCCCCCGTGTGCGGGGACCAGCAGCGGCAGGAGCGAGGCGCCGAGCTGACAGGCGACGCCTCCCACGAGGAGCACCAGGCGCCGCTCCCGGACGCCGACCCGCGACGCGAGCGGCCGCAGCGTGGCCAGCAGCAGGGCGACGAAGGCGGCGCCGGCCAGCGCGTCGACCGCCACCTGCGAGCGCAGCAGCCAGAGGGCGCACAAGCCGGTCAGCACGGCCAGGGGGAGCGCCCCGGGTGGGCGACCGCCGCGCACGCGATCGAGCTCGAAGGCCAGCCAGCCGGCGGCCACCAGGGCCGCCAGGTGCGGGTTCAGGTCGAAGAGCGCGTGGTTGAGCGCGAGCTCCGTCCACACGAGCGCGTGCAGCCAGCCGCGCAGCCGCCAGGTGCCCTCGCTCCGCACCAGGCAGGCGCGGGGGAAGACCAGGACGAAGCCCAGCAGCAGCCCGAGGCCCACGAGGTGCTGCGGGGCCCAGAGCAGCGGGAAGATGAACAGCAGCCACGCGAAGATCAGGGCGTTGCCGAGGAAGGCGTCGAGCGACTCCGGCGGCGCGAGCGGCAGGTAGCGGACGACGCGCAGCAGCAGCAGCGCGGCGAGCGCCAGCGCCGAGAGCTGGAAGACGCGATCGCTCGCGGGGCGGCGCCGGCCGCTGCTAGCTCTCATTCCCAGCGCGCGACTCCGCCGCGGTCGCGGTGCTCCGCGCCGACCGCCGCCCGAAGCGGTACTGGAACAGGTTGACCAGGAACTCCCAGATCGCCGCGGGGGGCACCAGCGTCGCGCGCCGCTCGTTCTTCAGGAAGACCGTCGACACCTCGCCGATCTTGAGCTCGTTGCGCAGCGCCTCGATCACGATCTCCGCGTCCGTGAACCAGTCGTTCGACCGCAGCGTCATCGACTCGTAGGCGGCGCGGGTCATCACCTTGGGCTTCGAGTTGATGTCGCGCACCCGGGCCTCGCTGGGGAACAGGAGCCGGAACAGCAGGTTGTAGCAGCGCGAGAGCGTGGCGCGGTACACGCCGTCGAAGCGCCGCGAGCGGAAGGTCTTCACCAGATCGTAGCCGCCGGCCCGGAGCATCCGGTACACGCGCACGATGTCGCTGGCCGGCATCTGACCGTCGCCGTCGATCACGGCCAGGTGGGCGCCGCGCGCGGCCTCGAGGCCGGTGCGCATGTCCCACCCCATCATGCCCTGCTTCGGCAGGGTGAGGGCGCGCACCCGCGCGTTCGATTCCGCGAAGCGCCGCCCGATCTCCGGCGTGCGATCGTGCGCGGACTCGGCGGCCAGGTAGTTGGCGACGAGGATCAGCTCGTAGTCGATGCCCGCCTCCTCGAGCTCGCGGACGAGCTGCTCGGCGAACAGCGGGACCCAGTCCTCCGCCCAGTAGCAGAGGACGACGACGGAGAGCTCGGGCGGCGGTTGAGTTTCGTCCGGCATCTGGCGCGAGCCGCAGGCCTCGATTCTCCCACAAGGTGGCCGGGACCGCGACTCGGAAGCGGTGGGTGGCGCGGACGCCCCCCCGGCTCGGTCCCGCGCGCTGCCCGCCGCGAGGCGATGCTCGGGATCGACGAAGGAGCTACCACGTGGGGCCGGGCGAGCGGTTCCACTACGGTGGGGACGCCTGCCCGAACGCCGACCGGGCGGTCCGACGCAACCTCGGGCTCCCGATCCACCGCGGCGCGACCGGGGCGGGCCCGGAGCGGATGGCGGATATCGTGGAAGCGCACGCGCATTCGGGGGCGGAACGATGAACGAGGCGGAAGGGATGCGCGGCGCGCACGATGCGCTCGCCCTGCCGGCCCGCCACCGCGTGTGGCGGGGCCTGTGCGTCGTCGTGATGGCGACCGTCCTCGGCCTGCGCGCCGCGTACTTCGTCTGGGACCAGCCGCCCGCGTTCCTGGCGGATCTGCTGTTGACGATCCTGATCCACGATCTCAACGCCACCTTCCTCCTCGCCCTGCTCGGGCTCGGCGTCGGCCTGCTGTCGGCCCCGGTCCTGGCCGTGCTCCTGCTGATGCGACCGCGCCGCTTCCTGCGGCGGGAGGGGCGCATGTGGGCCACGGCGCCCTGGCTGCTCGCGCTGATCTGGACGCTGCTGATGGGCGAGTCCTGGACGCTCGACCTCAACCTCGAGCTGGCCTGGCTCGGCCTCGCCTCGCTGGTCGCGGCCCTCGCCCTGCCCGCCGTGCGACTCGCCGAGATCCGCACGCCGCGGGTGGCGCTGGCCGCGGGCGCCTGGGCGCTGATCCTGCTCGGCGGCATCGTCTGGATGCACGACCCGGTCGACCGGCTCGCCGCCGCGACCTGGGCGCTGGTGCTGATCGGGCTGGCGGGCCTGGCGTCGCGGGTCGCGGCCCGCGATCGGGCCTGGATCGCCGTCGCAGCCCTGTGCGCGCTCCAGCTCGGCGCCTCCGGCCTGCCGCTCCTGCTCCCGCTCCACGGCGGCACGCTCCTGGGACCGGGCATGGCCCACAGCTTCTGTGAGTCGCCGGAACGTCACCGCCTGTTCGCCGCCGTTCCCGAGTGCGCGGCGGACCTGGAGGACCACCGGCTGCATGCCTGCCAGGCGGGATACGTGGCGGAGTTCGACACCCGCGACCTGGCGACCCGGCGCGAGCTCCGCTTCTTCGACGAGGACTTCTACGGGCGCCTGGAGCAGATCGTCTGCCTGGGCGACCAGGTCCAGATCGGCATGGAGCGCACCCTCGTCGACGGGTCGGTGCGCCCCGAGCACGTGATGGCGTTCGACGTCGACGACCCGGCGCGCGTCGACCGCGACCCGGTCGGCAGCCGGGGCGGCGCCCACATCCTCTCCGATCCGGTCTCGGGCGACCTCTACTACGTGAGTGCCCACCAGAACCGGATCCACCGCCTCGAGCGGGCCACGGGCCGGATCGAGCGCGTGCTCGACGACCTCTTCCTCCCGGGCGGCAGCACCGACGGCACGGTCCACGAGGCGGACCGCACCCTGCTCATCCTGGGCCGCGCCCGGCGGCCGGTGCACGCCTTCTCGATGCCCGACCTGACGGAGCTGCGCGAGTACCCGCAGTCGACGGGTCTGGAGGTCGCGGTGGACGAGGAGCGCCACCGCCTGGTCGTGTCCGGCCTGTTCGGCATCGAGGTCTTCGACCTGCGCACCGGCCAGCGCATCGCCCGACGGCGCACCGGCTTCGTCGCGCGCCGGGCCGCCTTCGACGCCCGTCACGGGCTCGTGTACGTGCCGACCTACGCCGAGGGCAAGATCCGGGTCTATGAGCAGGAGTCGCTGGAGCTGGTCGGCAAGCTGCCGGTGGGGCTCTACGTCCTCTCCCCGCTGGTGTCGGCGGACGGCAGCCGCCTGTTCGCCGGCAACCGCGGCGGCCACTACCACTGGTCGCTGAGCGAGCTGGCCCGCCGCTACGGAGCGCCGTGAGCGGCGCGACGGGCGCGGCCTCCCGCCCCCTGGACGCCGCCGGCAGCTCGATCCTCGCCCCGGGCGCGCGCCGGCGCGGAGCCCCTGCGAGGCGTCGTTTGCTAGCGTCGCCGGTCTCGTGAAGGTCGCTGTCACCGGCGGAGCCGGATTCATCGGACGCGCCGTCGTGCGCGAGCTGCTGGCGCGGGGCCGCGAGGTCGTCGTCGTCGACGACCTGAGCAAGCCCGCCGACGCCCTCCCCGAGTCCTGGCCCTTCGTGCCGCTCGACCTCGCGCAGGGCCCCGGGATCGAGGAGGTGCTGGCCGAGTGCACCAGCGCGGTCCACCTGGCCGCGAAGATCGGCGGCATCGGCTACTTCCACCGCCACCCGGCGCTGATCCTCTCGGACAACAACCGGATCTACTCCACGGTGTTCGAGGCGGCGGCCCGGGTGGGCCTGCGCCGCCTCGTCTACGTCTCCTCGTCGATGGTGTTCGAGTCGGCGACCTCGTTCCCGAGCCGCGAGAGCGACCTGGCCGCGATCCCGCCGCCGGTGACGGCCTACGGCTTCAGCAAGCTGGTCGGCGAGTGGTACTGCCGCGCCTTCCGCGCGGAGCGCGGGCTCCCCTACACCATCGTGCGCCCGTTCAACGCCTACGGGATCAACGAGCTCCCGGGGGACGAGGTGGGCTACTCCCACGTGATCCCGGACCTGGTGAAGAAGGTGCTGGCCGGCGGCGGCGAGCTCGAGGTGCTGGGCGACGGCGACCAGACCCGCTGCTTCACCCACGTCTCCGACCTGGCCCGCGGCATCGCCCTCGCGCTCGAGCACCCGGACGCGCAGGACGACGACTTCAACCTGGGCACCGACCGCGAGATCCCGATGCGCGAGCTGGCGCGACGCATCCACGAGCTGCTGCGCCCCGGCGAGCCGTTCCGGCCGCGCTTCGTGCCGGGCTTCGAGCACGACATCCGACGGCGCGTGCCCGACGTGAGCAAGGCGCGGCGCGTGCTGGGCTGGGAGCCCCGGGTCCCGCTCGAGGAGGGCCTGCCCGAGGTGGTGCACTGGCTGGCCGAGCGGCTCGGGGGCGAGCGATGAGCGCGGTGCCGGAGCCGCGCCGGCTGGCGGTGATCGGACTCGGCCGCGTGGGACTGCCGCTGGCCCTGGTGTTCGCGCGGACCGGCCTCCGCGTGGTCGGCGTCGACGCCGACCCCGAGCGGGTGGCGCAGCTGCGCGACGGGCACTTCCCGTTCCTCGAGAAGGCCGGGCCGGAGGCCCTCGACGCGGCGCTCGGCCAGGGCTTCGAGCCGACCGGCGACATCGCGCGGGCGGCCGAGGTCGACGTGGTCGTGCTGACGCTCGGCACGCCGGTCGACGAGCACATGAACCCGGACTTCGGCCAGATCCAGCGGGTCCTGGACGGCCTCCAGCCCCACCTGCGGTCCGGCCAGCTCGTCGTCCTGCGCAGCACCGTCGCCCCCGGCACCACCGAGCTGGTCGCCCGTCTGATCGAGCGCGCCACCGGCCTCGCAGTCGGCCGCGACCTCCACCTGGCGTTCTGCCCGGAGCGGATCGCCGAGGGCAACAGCTTCGAGGAGATCGGACGCATTCCGCAGATCGTGGGCGGCATCACCCCGGCGTGCACGCGGCGGGCGGCGGCGCTGTTCCGCGGGATCTGCGCCGACGTGCTCGAGACGCCGAACCCCGTCGCGGCCGAGCTGGCCAAGCTCTACTGCAACATGTACCGCTACATCGACTTCGCGATCGCGAACGAGTTCATGATGATCGCCCACCACCACGGCGCCGACATCCACGAGGTCGTCCACCTGGTCAACGACGGCTACTCGCGCAGGGGGCTCAAGTCGCCCGGCCTGACCAGCGGCCCGTGCCTGTACAAGGACGGCTTCTTCCTGACCAGCCACCTGCCCTTCGGCGAGCTGATCTCGACGTCGTGGAAGATCAACGAGACGGTGCCCGCCTTCCTGCTCGAGCTGGTGCGGAGCGAACGCCCGCTCGACGGGCTGACGGCCGGAATCCTGGGGCTGGCCTTCAAGCGCGACATCGACGACACGCGCCACTCGCTCGCCTTCAAGCTGCGCAAGCTGCTGTGGATGGAGAACTGCCGGACGCTGCTGCACGACCCCTACGTGGATTCCGACGAGCTCGAGACGGTGCTCGCCGAGTCGGACGTGCTGTTCCTGGCGATGAACCACGAGGAGTACCGGACCCACGTGCGCGACATGCTGCGGCGCGCGCGCCCGGACGCGGTGGTCTGCGACATCTGGAACCTCGCGGAGACCGGCCGGCTCGTGTTCCGGGCCGCCGCGGCCGCCGAGCGCTGAGACGCGCGCGGCGGGACCAGCCGAGCCGTGGAGCCCCCCGCGCGAGAGACCCAGGCGGTCGCGCTGACGCTGGTGATCCCGGTGCGCGACGAGCCGGGCACCATCGAGGCCACGCTCGACGAGCTGGCCGCCCACGCCCCGCGGCCCTACGCCGTCCACGTGGTCTACGACGACGAGTCGGACACGACGCTGCCGGTGCTGCGTCGCCGCAGCGCGAGCGGCCAGGAGACGCTGGTGCTGGTGCGCAACCGCTACGGGCCTGGAGCGGCGGCTGCGCTCCGCACCGGCCTCGAGTCGGTGGAGTCGGGCTACGCGGTGGTGGTGATGGCGGACCTCTGCGACGGGCTCGAGGCGCTCCCGGCCATGCTCGAGCTGGCCGACGCCGGCTGCGACGTCGTGTGCGGCTCGCGCTACTCGCGCGGCGGCCGCATGGAAGGCGGCCCGCGCCTCAAGGGCCTGCTCTCGCGGCTCGCGGGACTCAGCCTGTACCACCTGGCCGGCGTCCCGACCCGCGACGCCACCAACAGCTTCAAGCTCTACCGGAAGTCGTTCCTCGACACGATCGAGATCGAGAGCCGCGGCGGCTTCGAGATCGGCATGGAGATCACCGTGAAGGCCTTCGCAGCGGGCCGCCGCATCGGCGAGGTGCCGGCCACCTGGCGCGACCGGAGCGAGGGGGAGAGCAAGTTCCGCCTGCTCCGCTGGCTCCCGGCCTACCTGCGCTGGTACCGGCTCGGCCTGCGCACCGGCCTGGCGCGGCGGCTCGGCGGCTCGACTCGCCCCGAGGCCCGATCTCGGCGGGATCGCTCCTGAGGCCTGACAGCCCCTGCCCGTGAGGTGGAAGGGACCGGCCTCTTCCCCTCGGGGATTCTGGAGTCGGAGAACCGCGATTCCGGAGCGCTTGCGCACGGTTCTTTGGCGCAATCGGTGTCCATTTCTGACACAATTGCTGCGCAGGATCGCAGCGACCCGACTGCGCAGATAAGGGGGACGGACGGTGGCGAGCTACGTCCGGAACGTTCACGTAGGCGTGTGGCTGGTGTTGATCGGCCTGACGGCAGCGATGTGTGTCGTCATCCCGATGAGCTTCGCGGGGATCGACGACACCGACGGAGACGGGGTGCGCGACTCCGCCGACAACTGCATCGAGCACGCGAACGCCAACCAGACCGACACCGACGCGGACGGCTTCGGCGACGCGTGCGACCCCGACTACAACAACGACGGCGCGGTCGGCATCTCCGACTTCAACGAGTTCCGTGCGCAGTTCGGCCTGCGGGAAGGCGATCCCGGCTTCGACCCGGGGAAGGACCACGACGGCAACGGCGGGGTCGGGGTCTCCGACTTCAACCTGGTGCGCGGCTTCTTCGGCCAGGAGCCGGGCCCGTCCGCGGCGATCGGCCCGCCGGTCCTGTTCCTCGACCGGCCGCGCCACGGCGAGTTCGTTCGGCCCAGCAGCGACTGCGACGTCCCTGTCCAGGGCAGCGTCCCGAACGTGGCCGACATCGACCTCGAGCTCCTGATCAACGAGCTCGCCGAGCCCACCGCCGACGGCTTCTTCGCCACCTCGCTGCTGGCGCCGCCCGTCTTCGTGCCGGTGCTGGCCGAGGCGACGCGCCTCCCCACGGGCGAGAGCATCCGCCAGCAGAACGTCGCCCACTGCGGCAACTCGATCCGGGCGCGCAACCTGGCCCGGCGCAGCGTCGGCGTGCGCCTCAACGACTCGGGAATCGACGAGATCGAGCCGGTGGTCAACGAGGCGATCGGCGGCCAGCTCCCCGCAATCGAGGCGGAGCTGTTCGCGCTGAGCCCGATCCAGGTGAAGGACTGCATCTTCCTCGACATCTACGACCTGTGCCTGATCGAGCTCGACCGCATCATCATCCGGACCGTCGACATCGAGGGGGTCTCGGTCGGGCTGGACTCGATCACGAACGCGCTCGAGGTGGCCGGCTCCGCGGCGAACCTCGACCTGACCTACACCGCCGTCCTCGACGGCGCGCCCCTGGGCAACTGCGACGGCCGCATCACGGCCACCCGCTTCGACATCGCCGCGCGGCTCGGCCTGGAGCCCGCGAGCGACCGCACGATGGTCGACGTCAACCAGATCGGCGATCCCAGGGTCACCGCGGTGGGCCTCCAGAACGACTTCATCAACTTCAACGTCTGCAACTTCCCGATCCTCGAGCAGATCATCGACGCCTTCGTCGGCGACATCGGCGACCGCATCATCCCGGAGATCGAAGCGGCGCTGGAGGATCCCGACGGCAACGGCCCGCAGGACTCGCTGGTCGCCCAGCAGGTCGAGGACGCCCTGGCCGGCGTCTCGATCGCCGGGCTGGTCGGCTCGGCCCTGAACCTCGACCTGACCGCCCTGTTCAGCGCCATCCCCGAGGACAACGTGGGCGTGACCTTCGAGGTGGACGCCAACGTCGAGACGACGGACCCCGACCCCACGGCTCCGTCGCTGCCGGCGTCCTACGCGATCGAGGACGTCTTTCCCGGCTTCGGCGCCCGGGCACCGAACGGCGTGCCCTACGACGTCGCGCTGGCGCTGTCGCAGAACCTCCTGAACAAGCTGCTGCGCACCGAGACCGAGGCGGGCGGCTTCCGGATGGAGATCCTCGAGTTCGACTACGACACGGTGGCCCCCGAGTTCGGGCTGGGCGTGCGGCCGATCAACACGCTGTTCCTGGCGTTCGCGCTGCCGGCCTTCCTCACGGTCCCGGCCGAGGACGCCGCATTGCGCTTCACGCCCACGCTGGCGCCGGTGCTGACCATGGGCTCGAGCAGCGCCAGGACCTCGGCGGTGGTGGACATCGCCGGCATGGACGTGACGCTGACCGGCCTCACCTCGGGCACGACGTTCCTGACCGCGCGCCTCGCCGGGCAGTTCGAGCTGACGCCGGAGCTCGTCGGCGGCGCGCTCCGGTTCGCCATCACGGGCATCAACTTCGTGGATCTCGAGTTCATCTCGAGCCCGATCGGCCTGACCCCGGAGGACGTCGAGCAGCTCGATCCGGTGCTGGGCGACCTCAACGAGTCGGCGGTCTGCGAGGTGCTGGAGTCGGTCGACCTGCCGAGCTTCCAGGGCTTCAGCCTCTCGCCCGTCGAGCTCGAGCAGGACGCCGGCTTCCTCAACCTGTACACGAACCTGGTGTCGGAGGCGCGCTAGGAATCTGCGCGGCAGAAGCCCCTCGCAAGCGCCCGCAGGGCGCGCGCAGTGAGGCGAAGCCGAACGAAGTCCACCCGCTAGGAGCGTGCGCGGCAGAAGCCCCCTGCAAGCGCCCGCAGGGCGCGCGCAGTGAGGCGAAGCCGAACGAAGTCCACCAGCTAGCGGCCCTCGAGGCGGGCGCTC
>JASJBO010000313.1 GCA_030066475.1 Myxococcota bacterium | reverse complement strand
CCCTCCCAGAGCTCGCTGCGGATCTCCGGCAGTCCGCAGCGGCTGCGGTCGAAGTCCGCGGCCCCGTCCATGTGCGGCGCTCCCACCAGGCGGCCATCGAGCGCGTAGGTCCAGGCGTGATAGGGGCACTGGAAGGAGCGCGCGTTGCCGCTGCCGCTCACGACCTCCGCGCCCCGATGCCGGCACGCGCGCGAGAGCGCCCGGACGACGCCGTCCTGCCCGCGCACGATCACGAGCTGCTCGTCGAGCAGGTCGAGGGTGAGGTAGTCGCCGGGCCCGGGAACCTGGTCGGCGCGCCCCGCGCACAGCCACTCGCGCGACAGGATGCGCTCCTGCTCGCGCGCGTAGACGGCGGGCGAGGTGAAGGCCTCGGCGGGCAGCGTGGAGGCCCGCTCGAGGGCGCGGCGGGCGCCCGCCAGGCGCTCGTCCGAGAGGATTCCCGCCGTGTGCTTCGCCGTCATCGCGTCTCAGCGCGGCCCGCTTCCGCCGGCGCTGCCGGCCTTCTCGAGCAGCTCCTCCAGGCACGCGCGGAAGTACCGGACCAGCACCCACCCGTCCGGCACCACCTCGCGGTCGGCCAGGATGCCGAGGTTCATGCTGCCCGCGTAGCTCCACACCGTCATGTTGAGCGGGGAGCCGTCGACGATGTGCCCCATCGAGTACCAGCTCTCGACCCGCGAGTGGTCGAAGTAGAGCGGCGCGCGCGGTCCCGGGACGTTCGAGAGCACGACGTTCGCGAAGACGCTGAGCCGCCCCTGCCGCGAGCGCACGTAGCGGTCCATCAGCCTGCCCACGAAGGGCGGCATGATCCTCGCCAGCGCGGCCAGGTCGGCGCCCTGGGACGCCTGGAAGTGGGCCTTCATCGCGTCCGCCGACTCGTGCGAGGCCCGCAGCCGATCGACCGGATCGGCGAGGTCGGTGCGCAGCCACAGGTAGTCGAGCGAGGTGCGGTTGCCGAGCGCGTCCATCTCCTCGGGCTTGCGCTGCGAGAGCGGAACCGAGGCGACCAGCGGCCCCGTGTCGGGGTCGAAGCCCCGCTCGGCGAGGAAGCGCCGCAGAGCGCCGGCGCAGCACGCGAGGAAGACGTCGTTGATCGTCACCCCGAAGCTGGCGCGCACCCGCTTGAAGTCGTCGAGCGGGAAGGACTCGCACACGAAGGTGCGACCGTGCGAGAGCAGCACGCTCATCGGCGTCACGGGCGCGTCCAGCGGCGTGGGGACCGTCGCCCGGCCCGCGTGCCGCTCGCCCGCACCCACGCGGGCGCGCCGGCGCAGCGCCTCCACGGTCTTCGGGACCTCGCGGAGCAGCATCCCCGGCAGGTCGCGCAGGCCAAAGAGCGCGCGCTTCCACGCCGGCGGCCAGGGCTCCGCCTGCCAGGGGCTCGCGGGTCCCGGGATCTCCGCCCCGGGCTCCTCGGTGGTCAGGCGCTGGAGCAGGTAGCCCGCCGCGATGCCGTCGACGTAGGCGTGGTGGACGAACATCACGTTGGCCACGCGGCCGCCCTCGAGCCCCTCGACGACCCACATCAGCCACAGCGGCCGGCTGCGGTCCATCGGCCAGGCGTAGATCTGCGAGACCAGCTCGCAGAACGCGGCGCGATCGCCGGGCGGCGGGCACACGACGCGCCGGAAGTGGTAGTCGAGGTGGAACTCGGGGTCCTCGATCCAGAGCGGGTGGTGCAGGCCGAGCGGCGTGGGCGCCAGGCGCCAGCGCAGCGGGGGCGAGCGGTGCAGGCGCGCGCGGAAGGTCTCGCGGTAGCGCTCGAACGACCAGCCCTCCGGGTCGGTCGAGGGGTCGAGGATCGAGATCTTCAGGGTGTGGACGTAGGCGCGCGGGGTCTCGAGGTAGAGGAGCAGGGCGTCGGCGCCACTGAGTCGTCTCACGGTGCGGCTCCTCCCGCGCGGTCCGCGCTCAGGGATCGAGGTGGGAGAAGCGCCACAGGCGCTTGCGGAACAGGAACGTCATCAGCTTCCGGTTCCACTCGGGGAAGGCGCGCTTCAGCCACCAGAACGACCGGCTCTCGAGGCCGGGCACGCAGTACAGGCGGTTCCTGCCGACGCAGTGCAGGATGTGGGCGGCCACGTCGTCGGAGGTCAGCGGGCTCTGCTCGACCTCGGTGCCCAGCGCGTGCAGGATGCGCTCGTCGCGATCGTCGGCCTCGACCTTCTCGGGGTTGAGCAGGTCGGACTGGAAGACGCCCGGGCAGCACACCGTGACCCCGATGCCCTTGGGCGCGAGCTCGACCCGGAGCGTCTCCGACAGCGCCACGACGCCGGCCTTGCTGACCGAGTAGCTCGCCATCTCGGGAGCGGCGGCGAAGGCCGCGAGCGACGCCACGTTGACGATGTGTCCGCTGCCCTGCCGCTCGAGCATCGGGCCGAACGTCATGCAGCCATACACGACGCTCCAGAGGTTGACCTCGAGCGTGTGCCGCCACGAGTCGAGCGTCCAGTCGCCCAGCGGTGCGCCGCTGATCACGCCCGCGTTGTTGACCAGCACGTCGAGGCCCCCCCAGCGCTCCTCGACCCGGGCGGCAGCCTGCTGGAAGTCCTCGGGCCGGGTGACCTCGAGCGCGAGCTCGAGCACCTCGCCGCCGGCGGAGGCGACCCGTTCGGCGCTGCGCTTCAGCTTCTCCGGGTTGCGGCCGGTCACCGCCACCCGGTCGCCGCGGCGCGCGAAGCGGAGCGCGAGCGCCTCGCCGAGCCCGCTGGTCGCACCCGTGATCAGGACCCGTCGAGCGGAGGTCACGTCCTCTCCCGCTGCGCCTCGGACCCGATGATACCGCCATCCGAGGCTCGACCGCACGAGCTCAGGGACCGTTCGCCATCGCGTCCTCGGGTGCGGGCGCGCGATGCTACCGTGCGGGCCGACCCGGGGGCAGCCAGGCGATGCGGATCCTCGTCACGGGAAGCTCCGGCCACCTCGGGGAGGGGCTGGTCCGGGCGCTGCGCCGGTCGGGCACGCAGGTGGTGGGCGTCGACCTGCGCGAGGGTCCGTTCACCAACCGCACCGGCTCCATCGCCGACCGCGACTTCGTGCGCGACGTCGTGATCGGGGTCGACGCGGTGCTGCACGCCGCCACGCTCCACAAGCCCCATCTGGTCACGCACTCGCGCGCTGCCTTCCTCGAGACCAACGTCACGGGCACGCGCAACCTGCTCGAGGCGGCGGTGGCGTCGCGGGTCGGGCGCTTCGTCTTCACGAGCACCACGAGCGCCTTCGGACGCGCCCTCGCGCCGGCGGCGAGCGAGCCCGCGGCCTGGATCACCGAGGACGTGCCCGCCGAGCCGAAGAACGTCTACGGCGAGACGAAGCTCGCGGCCGAGCGGCTCTGCGAGCTCGCCCACCGCGACCACGGCCTTCCGTGCCTGGTGCTCCGCACCTCCCGGTTCTTCCTCGAGCAGGACGACAGCAGGCAGGTCCGCGCCGGCTACGCCGACGCCAACGCCAAGGTGAACGAGTTCTTGTATCGACGCGTCGACCTCGCCGACGCAGTGGACGCGCATCTCGCCGCACTCGAGCGCGCTCCCGAGATCGGCTTCCGCCGCTACATCGTCACGGCGACCACGCCGTTCACACAGGCGCACCTGCGCGAGCTGCGTGGCGGCGCCGCCGCCGTGGTCGCCCGGCTGTTTCCCGCCTGGGAGGACACTTGCCGGCGGCTCGGCTGGCGGATGTTCCCGGACATCGACCGCGTCTACGTCAATGCCAGGGCGCGGCGCGAGCTCGGTTGGCAGCCGAAGCTCGACTTCGCTCGAGTCCTCGCTCGCGTGCGCAGTGGGCGGGACATGCGAAGTGATCTCGCGCGAGCCGTCGGCAGCAAGCCGTACCACGACCGCGAGTTCGCCGACGGGCCGTACCCGGTTCCCGAGTCACCGGAGTAGAGCAGCGCGCCGACCGTTCTGGGTTCCGCTCCGAAGCGTTCGGTCGAAGCGTTCGGTCGCGCGCCCCATCGAACGTTGCACCATTTCAAATTTGCGTGTGCGTCGCAATGCGACCGAACGACCCGGACGGCAGCGCACACGCTGGGTCCGTTCGTCCCACAACTGACGCTCTGTCAGGCGTTCGGATGCACATGGATCCCGTGCTGCGACGGATTTCGACGCGCGCGAACGAGCGCACCTCGCGTGCACGAAGCGCGTCTCGAGCGCGCGGAAGCTTCGATTTCGGCCATCCGGCTCCATGGCGGTCGGCTGACCGACAGTCGCCCCGATGCGCGACGCAACGTTGCGACCCGCGCGCGGAGCCTTGGCACGGGGAGTGCAAAACCATGGGGCGGTGAGAGGCGATGCCTCAGCAACATGTTCAACTTTCTGCACGAGGACAGAACCAGTGACGAGTGACAAGGCTTTCGGAATCTACGCGGTGACCCTGATCGGAATGGTTGCGTCCGTGATCACGGCTTCGGTGATGGCGGGCTTTGCCACCTTCCCGTCGCTGCTGGTCTTCCTCGAGCACATCGCGCTGAGCCTGCTGTTCCGCGCGGCCTACAAGAGCCTGGACGGCCCCTACGGCCTGTTCTCCAAGCGCGCCGAAGAGGGCGCCACGGTCGAGAGCATCGTGCCCGCCGAGGCGGCCGAGGCCGAGGACAAGCTGGCCGCGTAACGCCCGTTCCGATCGGCATCGCACCGACCCCGGTTCCGTTGCGCGGAGCCGGGGTCGTCGTGCCCGGGGTCTTCGTGCGGTGGGGGCTCAGGGGTGGTGCGAGGTCAGGTCGACGTGCCGCAGCCAGCGGCCCTCCGCCCGCCCGAGCCGCCGGTGCGTTGGCGACAGGAAGCGGCGCCACGAGATGCCGCCAAGCGGTGTCCGGGCGTAGACCAGCTCGAGGCGGTCCGCGCCCGCCTCGCGCGCCAGGGCCAGGGCGCGCTCGATCGCGCGGGGCCGGTCGTTCCAGCGGAACACCACGTAGCGCCAGCCGATCGCCGGGCGCGCGACGCCGCGCGCGTTGCGGAAGGCCACCATGCGGCGCAGGCTCTCGTAGGCGGCGTCGAAGTCGCCCCCCACCTGGTAGCGGCGCAGCGTGGGCGTATCGACGCCGTCGATCGAGAAGACCAGGTCGTCGAGCAGCAGCGCTGCCTCGCGCTTGTCGTCGCTGTCGAGCAGGATGCCGTTGGTCGACAGCGTGATGGCGAGCTCGGGGTTCGCCGCGCGCAGGATCTCGAGCTCCGAGCGGATCGACGCCGAGGCGAACGGCTCGCCGAGCTTGAAGTAGTGGACCAGGTCGATGCGGTTGCGGCGCACGATGTCGGCGACGCGGGCGATCTCGTCGCCCTTGAGCGCCGGGCGCCGCCGCGCGTCGCGCACCAGATCGCGGCGGCAGCTGGTGCACGCCAGGTTGCACTTGCTGGTGTTCTCCACCATCAGCGCGGTGGGCGTCGAGATCCGATCGATCCGCGCGCGCGCCTCGGCGGGTGGCACCGAGCGCAGCTGGCTGCAGACGGCGCAGCGGGGGATCGCGAGCCGGCCCCCCGCGAGCTGCTCGCGGAAGCGGCGGGCCTGCGGGCCCGCGAGGATCTCCTCGAATCCCTGCACGTCGAGGTCGCCCAGCCGTCCCGCGCCGTCCTGGTCGTTGCAGGTGCAGCTCACCGTCATGTCGGCGTTGATGGAGAGGTCGTAGCGGGCGCGGCCCGAGAGCGACTCGCAGGCGAAGCGCTGCCCGCGCAGCCGGGTCCGGGCGCGCAGCCCGAGGCCGAGCAGGTAGAGCAGCCAGTCACGCGGCTCCCGGCGTCGCGGTGCCGACACGGTCCTCCCGGGGGTCGAACGGCGGGAGTATAGGAGTCCTGGTCAGGAGCGCGGCGCGGGGGCGCGCACGAACGCCAGCACGCCGCCGACCGTGAGTCCCATCCCCAGCGCCTGCCTCGCCGTGGGGACCTCGCCGACCAGCGCGGCCGAGGCGGCCAGCGAGAGGACCGGGATCGAGGGCACGATGATCGCCGTGGCGCGCGCCAGGTCGAGTCGGGCGATCGCCGCGTACCACGCCACGGTGCCGAGGTAGCCGATCACGACGCCCTGGATCGCGAAGAACGCCAGCAGCTCCAGCCACGCGCCCGCGGGCGGGAGCGCTCCGCCCCCGGTCCAGGCCAGCGCCGGCAGCAGCAGGAGCGCGCCGTAGGCGTAGCGGGCGCCGGTCATCCCGAGCGGCCGGACGTGACCGAGCCGCCGCAGGCTCACCAGGTGCGAGAGCTGCCAGCACAGCGGCGCCGCGAGCAGCAGGGCCACCCCGGTCGCGTCGGCGCGCGCGTCCCCGGTGCCGACCGCGAGCGAGATCCCGCCCAGCAGCACCGCGGCCGCGACGACCCGGCGCAGGGTGGGGCGGTGCCCGAACACCGCCCACGAGAGCAGGAGGGAGTAGACCGGCTCCGCCTGCAGGCACAGCACGGCGACGATGGCGGAGGTGCGCCGGGTGCCCTCGAAGAACAGCACGAAGGGCACGGCGGTGCCCAGCAGGCCCACCGTCCCCAGCGCGGGCAGGTCGCGCCGCCGCATCAGCTGGCCCAGCTCGCCGCGGTGCGCCAGCACGGCCACCGCCGCGATGGCGGCGAAGCCCGTGGTCGCGACCGCGACGACCAACGGGTCGGCCCGCTCCGTCGCCAGCCGCGCCACTGCCGGGGCGAAGGCGCCGATGGCGGCGCACAGCCCGCCGTACAGGAGCCCCCTCCGCTCGGCTTCGCTCACTGGACGGGCTCCCGTTCGAGGGATGGCAATCTAGAGCTTGGGACGCCGCGGCGCCCAGCCGATACCCCCCCCGTGCTCACCGTTCGTTCCATTGCTTATCTCACGGTGCTGGGCTCGCTGCTGCTGGCGGTCCCTGCCGACGCCGGCAAGCGCTGCCGCTGCGGCGGACGCACCATCTACACCGTGCGCAGCTGCGCCGAGGCGTGCGGACGCGGCCCCGGCCCCGAGGAGCGGCGCCGGCAGCGGGAGGAGCGGCGCCGTGAGGCGCGCGAGGAGCGAGATCACGAGCGCACCATGGACGCGCGCCGGAACGTGGGCGGCGCGGCGGCTCCCGCGCTCGGCGCGAGCGCCGCGCCGCGCCCCCCGACGCGACGCGCGGTCCCGCAGCAGCGGAACCTGGGCAACCTCGACCGGGCGCCGGTCTCCGACAGCGTCGAAGGCGTGTTCTGCTCGGAAGGGGAGGTCGTGTTCCCGCGTCAGCCCACCGCCGCGATGCAGGCGTTCTGCCGCAAGCAGACCCGCTGATCGAAGACCGCGCGCGCGCAGTCGGCGCGCATGCCCCGCCGCATGCGCCCGGCAGCGGTCCGGTCGCGGTCCTCGCTGCTCCCGGCAGATCCCCTGCAGAGCCGGCGCGCTCGCTCAAGCTCCCGCCCGATCGTGACGAGAGGGTGCCGGGACCTCGAGGCATGGAGCTGAAGCACCATGCGAACCCTGCACCGACAGCGGATCGCGGTCACCGCCACGGCGCTCGTGCTGCTCGCACTCGGCGCCCACGCGGGGCACGCGGCGACGATCACCTCGGTCACCGCCCTGCTCGGTCCCGACAACGGCAACAATGCCGACCTCTTCGACGACGTCGGCGGCGTGGCCCGGGAGCGGGTCAGCAGCGTCGCCGTGCTCTCCGACGACGGCAGCAGCTTCAGCACCCGCTTCGCCGCCCAGGTCGGCGTGGACGCCGGCGGCGCGGGCGGGGCCAGCACCACGCTGCTGCTCGACGCCGACTTCACCGTGCAGATCGCCGTGAGCGCCCTGGCCGGAGAAAGCTGGGACCTGCTGCTCGACTCGCAGCGCACCGGCGCGCTCACGCGGGTGACCGACGGCCCCGGGTCGGCCCTCACCGGCATGTTCGGTGCGGTCGCGGCCGTTTCAGGCGCCACGTTGAGCGCGGGGACCCTCGACCTGCCCAGCCTCGGCCTGGACGCCGGCGGGGGCAGCGGCGACGTGCCGTTCGACCAGCGGGTCTCGGCCACCCTCTCCGGCGTCGGGCCGCAGCTCGTCACCGTGCAGTACGCCTACCGGCTGGGCGGCCGCACCGTCGTCAGCGGCAACCAGGGCGACGAGGCCGCCGTGCGCTTCGGACTCGACTCGAACCTGAGCTTCTTCTCTGCCGGCGACTACCCGGGCACCGGGGGGCGCGACCCGCTCGCCGACGGCCACTTCCTCTCGGCCACCCTGGTCCCCGAGCCGGGCGTCGCCTCGTCCCTCGCGTTCGGTCTCGTCGTGCTGGCGGTCGCGCGGCGCAGGTCTCGGCCCCAATAGACTCCGCTCGCGTGCGGCTCGCTGCGCGCTCCGGCGGGAGGACCCGCCTGCGCTTGCGGCTTCCCCCTGCGGGCCAGCTCGTTGCTGGCGCGGAAGCGTCTTGTTGGACTCCGCTCGCCTACGGCTCGCTGCGCGCTCCGGCGGGAGGACCCGCCTGCGCTTGCGGCTTCCCCCTGCGGGCCAGCTCGTTGCTG
>JASJBO010000312.1 GCA_030066475.1 Myxococcota bacterium | reverse complement strand
AGCGCCTGCACCCCGCGCCGGATCTCGCGAAACTCGAGCGGCGGCGAGAACCGAGCGACCGTGGCTTCGACCCACGCGTCGAACGCCCCGCGCACCGCCCCCGTCAGATACGGCTGCGGCCGCCCCAGCCGCTCCCCCCGGCGGCGCTGCAACGTGCTCCGACCCAAGACGCGGAGTCTAGGGGACGTTGGTTAAGTAGTTCAGTAATCCCCCAGAGGGAACACCTGAACTACTTAACCAACGTCCCCCTCCTACTCGCGGGGGAGGTGGACGAGGTGGCGGGCGATGATGAGGCGTTGGATCTGGCCGGTGCCCTCGACGATGTCCATGGCCTTGACGTCGCGGAAGAGCTTCTCGATCAGGTGGTCGCCGCGGCCGCCGACGGCGCCGAGCAGCTCCATGCCGAGGATGGTGGCCTCGAGCGCGGCGGCGGGGGCGATGGCCTTGGCCATCGAGGCCTCCACCACGTTGGGGCGCTCGCGGTCGGCGAGCCAGGCGGCGCGCCAGCACAGCAGTCGGGCGCTGCGCAGCTTGCGGCGCGTGCGCTCCAGGCGGTCGCGCACGCGCGGGTCGCCCAGGCGCTCGTGCTCGCGCGCGAAGTCCACGGCGGCGTCGAGCGCCGCGCGCCCGATGCCCACCGCCATCGCGCCGATCATCGGACGGGTCGCGTTGAACGACTTCATGGCGCCCTTGAAGCCGGCGCGCCGCGCGTAGTGCTCCTCGCCGCCCAGCAGGCAGTCGGCCCCCACGCGGCAGTCGCGCAGCGTGAACGAGGTCGACTCGTAGCCCTTGAGGCCCATCTTCTTCTCGATCACGAAGTCGCCGAGTCCCGGCGTGTCGCGCTCGACCACGAAGGCGCGGTGGCCCGCGCGCCCCTGCGTCGGGTCGACGGTCGCCCACACCACGATCCAGTCGGCGCGGCTCGCGTTGGCCGCGAACGACTTGTCGCCGTTCAGGATCCAGTGGTCGCCGTCGCGCCGGGCGCTCGCCCGGATCGCCGCGACGTCGGAGCCCGCCCCCGGCTCGGTCATCGCGAACGAGCCCCAGCGCGGGCGATCCGGCGCCTGGAACGGCGCGAGGAAGCGCTCCTTCTGCGCCTCGGTGCCCATCGCCAGCACCGGCGGCTCGCCGAGACCGGGACCGGGGAACGAGACGGCCACGCCGCGATCCCAGTAGGCGAGCTCCTCCGACAGCAGCACGCCGGTGAGCGACGGCCCGGCGCTGCGGGCCTCGCGCTTCGGGCGCTCGCCGCCCGAGGGCTCGGCGCCGCCCAGCCAGCGGGTGCGCCCCAGCCCGAGCTTCAGGAGCAGCCCGTAGAAGGGGTCGTCGGGCGGCACCGGCCGGCCCAGCCGGTCGGCCTCGAGCCCGAGCGGGCGGATCTTCGCGCGGCCCAGCTCGCGCAGGTTCGCCAGGCGCTCGCGCAGGGCGTCGTCGATGGTGAGCTGCACAGGCGTCCCCTAGACCAGCGCCAGCGGCTCGCCGCCGAGCTCTGCGCCGGCGTCGCTGCGTGCCGCGTCCACGCCGCCGAAGAGCAGGCCCAGCGCGCGCGCCTCGCGCATCCACTTCTCGACCGGGTAGTCCTGCATGAAGCCGTGGCCGCCGAGGATCTGCACGGCGTTGGGCGCGACGAACATCGCCTGCTCGGCGGTGTCGAGGAACGCCGAGGCGCATGCCTCGGCCGTCGCGTCGGCGTCCGGCTCGCGATCGAGCCGCGCCGCCGCCTCGTGGACCAGCAGCCGACAGCTCTCGACCGCCGCCGCCATGTCGGTGATCAGGAACGCCAGCGCCTGGTGGTGCGCGATCGGGCGGCCGAACGCAACCCGCTCCTGCGCGTACGCGCGCGAGTAGTCCGCCGCGGCGCGCGTCACGCCCAGTCCCAGCGCCGCGGCGTAGAGCCGCGCGCGCGCCAGCGCACGACGCGCCCCGCGCGGGTGTACCCACCAGGCGCGCACCGGCGCGCCCTCCAGGCGCAGCTCGGCAGCGCCCGCCGCGCGCAGGCCCGCGCCCCGCAGCGGCTCGCAGGCGAGCCCGGTGTCGATCGCCGTGGCGGAGTCGCGGTCGAGCACCACGAGCAGGTCGACGCGCTCCGCCGGCACCCACGGCAGCGCGCCGTGCACGCGTCCCGAGCGGACCTCGAGCCGCCGCTCGGGCGCATCGTTCCACGCCAGCACCGCGCGCGCGCCGGCCCGCGCGAGCAGTGGGCGCGCCAGCTCCTCGAGCGCCGCCTGCTCGCCCAGCTCGAGCAGCGGGTAGAGCGCGGGCCCGAGCGGATCGAGCGCCAGCGCCGCGCCCGCGTCGGCGGCGCCCAGCTCCTCGAGCACGAGTGCGCGGGCCAGCGCCCCGAGCCCGGCGCCGCCCAGGCTCTCGGGCAGCTCGACCCCCGCGAGCCCGATCTCGTGGAACGCGGCGCGCGTCGCGGCATCCACCTCGCGCGCCGACTCGAAGGCCCGGTCGCGCGGACCCAGGCGCTCGCTGGCGAACTGGCGCGCGGTCTCGCGCAGCAGCTCCAGCTCGGGCTCCAGCTCGAAGTCGATCACCGGGGAACCTCGCCGCGACGGTCGCAGAGGCGGGGATCGGCCGCCAGCTTCGTTACGCTGGAGTCGATCCCGACCGACACGGGCGGATTCAGGCGGTCCGCCGGGCCGTCCGAAGAAGGGGGCGCGGCGACGCGCGCCCCGCCCGTCGCCGCTCGGGAGGGACCGCATCGTGAGCCACCAGACCCAGCAGCTCGTGTTCGACGCCTTGCTCGCGCTCGCCCTGGCCGCCGCCTGCGGCGCGCTCGCCTGCTCGCCGGGCACTCGCAGCGCGGCCGGCCCCGAGCAGACGCTCGCGCAGTTCGCCGCCGACGACCTCGACCAGCTGATCACCCGCGACGGCGTCTCGGTCGACCGCGAGGTGAGCAGCGACGGCGCCGGCTCGCTGCGCATCGAGACCCGCGAGCCCACCACGGTGCGGCTGTTCGAGGCCCACGGCACCGACGTCGACGACGCCCTGCTGTTCTACCGCGCCAAGCTCCGCACCGAGGCCCTCGACGGGCGCGCCTACCTGGAGATGTGGGCGCACTTCCCGGGCAAGGGCGAGTTCTTCTCGCGCGGGCTCCAGAGCGCGGTCTCCGGCACCACCGGCTGGACCAGCCAGGAGACCCCGTTCGTGCTCGAGCGCGGCCAGACGCCCGACCACGTCAAGCTCAACCTCGCCGTCGAGGGCACCGGCACGGTCTGGATCGACGAGATCGTGCTGGCGGCGGCGCCCCGAGGCTGACGCTGCGCGCCCGGGTCTTCGCCGCCGTCGCCCTGCTCGTCGCGGGCTTCCTGGTCGGGACCTGGATCGCGCTCGAGAGCGGCGAGGTCGTCGTGCTCCACACGCGCGCGCCGACCGGGCAGATCGCGGAGACTCGCGTGTGGATCGCCGAGGAGGACGGCTTCGCCTGGATCGAGGCCGCCAGCGACAAGCGCCTCTGGTATCGCCACATCCTGGCCGACCCGCGCGTCCAGCTCGAGCGCGGCGGCGAGCTGCTCTCCTTCCGCGCCGTGCCCGAGCCCGGCCCCGAAGGCCACGCCCGCATCCGCCGCCTGCTGCGCGAGCGCTACGGCTGGCGCGACCGCTGGGTGGGTGTGCTCGAGGACACCTCGCAGTCGATCGCAATCCGGCTCGAGCCGCTGTAGGACTCGGCTCAGCGCTGCACGCGGTCGTGCAGCGCGGCGCGCAGCGCGAGCGCCAGCGAGCCGACCACGACGAAGCGCGCCGGCACGTCGGCCTCGTTGTGCCAGGCGTGGGGCAGGGCGGCCTTGAAGTGGAGCGTGTCGCCGGGGCGGAGGCGGTACTCCTGCTCGCCCACGCGGAAGCTGATCTCGCCCTCCTCGCACAGCACCCACTCCTCGCCGTCGTAGCGGATCTCGCCGTCGCCGCTGCCGCGGCCCGGCTGCACGACGACCCGCCACGCCTCGAGCGCCGGGTCGAACAGGTCGCCGGTCAGGCGCTCGACCTGGAGGCGCGAGCGCGCACCGAGCTTGTGGCGACCCTTGGCGCGCAGGTGCACCACCTCGAAGGTGTCGGTCTCGTCCTGCAGCAGGTCGCTGGTGCGGCAGCCGAGGCCGCGCGCGATCTTCAGCAGCACGGCCACGGTCGGCACCATCTGCGAGGTCTCGACCTTCTGGATCGTGCTGGTCGCCACGGCGCTGCGCCGCGCCAGCTCGTGGAGCGTGAGCGAGCGCCGCTCGCGCATCGCGCGCACGCGCTCGCCGATCCGCCGCAGCTCCGCGTCCATCGCCGGCTCCCGAGTCCCGCGCCGCTACTGCACGATCCGGTAGAGCACGGTGCCGCGCGCCACCAGGTGGCCGGTGGCCGGTGCCGCCACCTCGACGTCGGCCCAGAAGGCCTCGCGGTCGCGGTGCAGGCTGTGCCCGTAGGCCACCAGGTCGCCGGCCGGGGGCGGAGTGAGCACCTGCGCCTGGAGCGCGGGCGTCGAGGCCTTGAAGCGGCCCGGCCCGGTGACGGCCCACGCCGCCATGGCGCCGGTGGTGTCGAGCAGCGCGAGCACCGCGCCTTCGTGCGCGCCGCCGCCCGCATCGGCGTTGTCGCCGGTGCCGGGCAGCACGATGCGCGAGCGGCCCTCCTGCATGTGCTCGACGCGCAGGCCCAGGCGCGCCATGAACGGCGTCTTCACCACGTGGCGACCCATCGGCCCCGGGTCCGCGCCGCCGGCGTCGCCCACCGCCGTGGGCGTCTCGCCCGGCTCGGCGCCGAGGCGGCCGCGCCCCGTGACGAGGCCGTGCGCGATCGGCTTGCCGCTCTCGGACTCCACCGACACGTCGACGAAGCACAGCTCCTTGCCGCGCCGCAGCAGGCGCGCCTCGGCGACGATCGCCTCCTCCCTCGCGGCGGCCAGGTAGGTCACCTGGAGGCCGCTCGAGTGGAAGGGCGCGGCCTCGGGGCCCAGCGCCGCGCGCGTCGCCGCCTGGCCGGCGATCGCGATCATCGACGCCGCCACGCCGCCGTGCAGCACGTTCCCCGGGTTCGTGTTCTCCTCCAGGAACGGCAGCACCAGGCGCACGCGGTCATCGCCGAGCGCGTCCACCTGCACGCCCAGCCGCCGGCTGTAGCCCGAGCTCTCGATCCACTGCTCGACTGCATCCATGGCTGCGTCGGGTCTCCTCACAGGTCCGGCAGCAGGCAGCAGGCCACCGCCTTCTGCTCGGGTCGCTCGCCCGCCAGGGTGCGGATCGCCTCCTCGGCGTCGCGCAGCGGGAACTGGTGGGTGTGGAGCCGCTCGAGCGGCACGCGGCCCGACTCGATCAGCCGGATCGCCTCGGCGTAGGCTCCGTAGGTGACGCCGATCGCGCCGCGCACGGTGACCTCCTTCAGCACGACCTTGTCGGACACGAAGTCCGGCACCGGCTTCATGCCCTTCACGCCCGCCAGCACGACGGTGCCGCCCGGCCGGACGACGTCGATGGCGTCGCGCACCGGGCCGGTGGCGTAGGCCGTCACCTCGATCACGATGTCGGCGCCGCGCCCGTCGGTGAGCTCCTTGACGCGCTGCTTCAGGTTCTCGTTCTCGACGTCGATGGTCGCGTCGGCGCCCAGCTCGCGCGCCAGCGCGAGCTTGTGCGCGTCGCGCTCGAGGCCGGTCACGAAGATCCGGGCCGCGCCCGCCTCGCGGCACGCGATCACGCTCGCCAGCCCGCGCTGTCCCGGGCCCAGCACCAGCACGGTGTCGCCCGGCTTCGTGTCCGGGATCTCCACGCCCCAGCGGAAGCCGGCGCCCAGCGGGTTGAACAGCACCGCGAGCTCGCGCGGCAGGCTCGGGTCGATCCGGTGCACGATGGCGCTGCCGGGCAGGTACAGGTACTCGGCGTAGCCGCCCCAGAGGCCCGGCGGCTCGTCGACCGGCACGTACGAGTAGAGCATCCGTCCGCCGCTGCAGAGCTGGTAGGCGCCGCTCCGGCAGCGCGGGCAGGAGCCGCACGGCAGCATCGTCTCGACCGCGACGCGGTCGCCCGGCTCGACGCCCCAGCGCTTCGCGGCGCGGTCGCCGATCGCCTCGATCACGCCGAGCGGCTCGTGGCCGGGGACCACGGGGAGCGGCACCGGCAGCACGCCCTCGAACTGCTCGACGTCGCTGCCGCAGATGCCGCAGGCCTCGACGCGCAGCAGCGCGTCGTCGTCGCCGAGCTCGGGCAGCGCGAACTCGCGCGGCTCGAGCTGGTGCGGAGCCGTCTGCACCATGGCGAAGGACTTGCGGGCGGCCATGCCGGACCCTCCGGGTTGGTTTCCTATGGACGTTCCGGTTTTCCGATTGTATACCTGTGCGGACAGCGCGCCAAGCCCCGAGGTCGATCCGATGACGACGCCCGCGATCTCCGCCGAGCAGCGCCGAGCCTACGACCGCGACGGCTACCTGCTGGTGCGCGGCCTGTTCACGCCGCCCGAGCTGAAGCCCTGGCTCGAGCGCCTGTCCGACATCGCCGAGGAGCGCGTCGCGCCCGCGCCCGGCATGACCGTGATGCGCGACGTCATGGTCGCCAAGGGCGCGGTCGAGCCCGGTACGCGGCTCGAGGCGATCGCCAAGATCCAGGACTTCCACGGGGACCCGGTGCTGTTCTCGTACGCCGCGCACCCGCGGCTGCTCGATCGGGTCGAGGCGTTCTGCGGGCCCGACGTCAAGTCGATCCACAACATGCTGATCAACAAGCCGCCGGGCGTGGACGGCCGCCACCCCCTCCACCAGGACCTGCTCTACTTCCCGTTCCGGCCCGCCGACGCGATCGTCGGCACCTGGACCGCGCTCGAGCCGGCGACCCGCGAGAACGGCTGCCTGGTGGTCGTGCCCGGGACGCATCGAGGCGAGCTGCTGCCGCACGAGAACCCGGACTGGGAGTACCTCAACCTCGCCTACTTCGGCGTGAAGGACGTGGACGCTTCGGCGCGCGTGCACCTCGAGATGGAGCCGGGCGACACCGTGCTGTTCCATCCGCTGCTGGTGCACGGCTCCGGGCGCAACCGGACCTCGGGGTTCCGGCGCGCGATCTCGGCGCACTACGCGAGCGCCGGCTGCCGCTATCTCGACGGCGGGCACCCACTGGCGGGCAGGCGTCCCTACCGGCTGGTGCGGGGCGTCGAGCACCCCGGCTGCATCTAGCGGCTGCGACGCAGCGCCAGCAGGGCGAGCAGGGCCGCGAGCGCGGAGCCGCTTGCGGCGGGCTCGGGCACCACGCGCGCCTCCAGGATCTCGACCAAACGCGAGGGGATCTGGGGAAAGACGTGATCGCGGCGCGCGAGGCGTCCCTCGTCCGACGCGGTTGCCTCGGCGGTGCTGAACACCTCGAGCTCGAGCGGGAGCTGGAAGACCTGTGCGTAGAGGTGGTAGCGCCCGCCGAGGAAGCTCAGCCCGTTGCCGCTGGCACATCCATTCGAGACGAAGTCGAAGTTGCCGAGCACCGGGTCCTGGTTGGGAATGAACTGCGAGTCCTGGATGAAGCCGAGCGCGGAGACGTCGTCCGGATCGAAGCAGCCGTAGCCGGCCGGGTCCTCGTCGAACACCGAGCGCAGCGGGAGCTGGCCGAGCGCCCCACGGATCGAGACCGGAACCTCGGCGCCCGGCATGAAGACGCGCCCGTCCACCCGCGGCAAGCCGTTGATCGCGTCGGCCACGTCCAGGCCCTGCACCACCCGGGCGAACACGGTGAAGTCCCCGTCCAGGCTCGAGTTGTCGTCGAGGTTGATGAACCACTGGTTGCTGCCGCTGTCGATGTTCGGGGGATCGCCGCTCAGGGCGATCGCCACCGTGCCGCGCACGTTGGCGCCGCCCGGTTCCCCCGGGATCGCGCCCGCGTTCGGCGCCACCACGTAGTCCACCCCGTCGTACAGAAAGCCGCCGCCCTGGATCACGAAGCCCGGCAAGCTGCGGTGGACGAAGGTGCCGTCGTAGTCGCCGCGGTCCACGTAGCCCAGGAAGTTGGTGACGTGGCCGGGCGCCTCGTCGGGGAGCATCTCGAGGCAGATGCTGCCCTCGGTGGTGACCATCTCGACGACGGGGCCGGGGCCGGTCGGATCGGGGCAGGTGGCTCTCGCCTCGGGGGCCGCGAGGCCGAGGCACAGGAGCAGGGCTCCGGGAATCGCTCGCCGCATCGTTCGCTCCGCGCTGCTCCGCCGGCCCGGCAGGGCGTGGCAACATAGCTCAGCGCCAGGCGAACACCGGCTGCTCGTAGTGCGCCACGCGCGTGGCCTCGCCGCGCACCACCACCTCGCGGAGCTGGTAGACGATGGCGGCCGTCGGTGCGTGCACCTGCGTTCCAACGATCGGGATCGAGATCACCGGGCGCTCGCTCTCGGGGATCGCGCGCAGGCGGGGTACGCCCGGGCGCTCCAGGTGCTCGAGCGGCACGCGGTGGATCTCGGCCACCTCGGCGGGGTCGGGGCGCAGCTCGGGCGCTACGCCGCCCCACACCACGACGGGGGTGATCACGTACCCGGAACGGGTCGGGTAGTCGTCGAGCAGGCCGAGCACCGCATCGGGCGCCACGCGCAGCGACACCTCCTCCTCGAGCTCGCGCAGCGCGGCCTCTTGCGCGCTCTCGCCGGGATCGGTGCGCCCGCCCGGCAGCGCCCACTGGCCCGCGTGGCGGTTGAGACGCGGCGCGCGCCGCGTCAGCACGAAGCAGGGACGGCCGGCGTCGTCGGGCACCAGCACCAGCGCCACCGCGGCCGCCCGGCGGTCGGCGAGCGGCTCGGCTCGCCGCTCGAAGCGCGCCAGCCGCTCGACCGCGAGCGTCCGCAGCCGCTCGTCGTATCCGCCGGGCTCGAGGTCCACGCGCGTCAGGATAGCCGCGCCCGCGGGGCGCGCGGGTTCAGTACTCAGCCAAGACGAGGCACCTCGATCTTGCGCGCTAGCTGCTCGTTGATCTCGCGGTGTCGCGGAACAGTGGAAGCCGTGCGTGAACGCCGGTTCACATAGACTGAGTGGCGGCTCCCTTCACGGAGCAGCTCGCACCCGTGCTCCTCCAGGTGGCGGATCAAGTCCCTCCGCTTCACCCGGCCGCGATCTTCAGGGGCTCGCGGATCACCTCACCTTCCCCAGCGTCCTCTCGTGCGA
>JASJBO010000311.1 GCA_030066475.1 Myxococcota bacterium | reverse complement strand
CGCCGGGGTGAACAGGGGCGCGCGCACCGCGCCCGCGACGCCCGTGAAGGCGAGGTCGCGGAACACCGCGCGCACGGGCTGATCGATGCGCAGCGCCCCCGGATCGCAGTCGACGAGCCGCGTCACCAGGCGCACCGACGGGTCCTCGACGAGCGCGACCAGACCGGTGGCGTAGGGGACCAGGTCGGCGACGGCCCGGAACAGCGGCCGCTGCACCACGCACCACGAGAACAGGGTCCCGCGCCCCGACACCGGCTGCCATGCCAGCGGCTCGCCGCCGCAGCGCCGGCACCGGGGCGGCGGATACCAGTTCCAGGCGCCGCAGGCCGCGCAGCGGGGGATGCGCAGCTCGTCGCGGGCCGCGCCCTCCCAGAAGCCGCGCAGCGGCTCCCAGCTCGTGTCGGGCAGCGGGAAGTCGGCGCTCACGCCGCCCTCGCCAGCACCAGGGTGCTCGCGTCGGCGCCGGTGTAGCCGCCGTAGACGGCGACCTCGGCGTTCGGCACCTGATTGGCCGCCTCTCCGCGCAGCTGGCGGACCAGCTCCACCACGTGGGCGATGCCCAGCACGTAGGCGTGGGAGAGCAGGCCGCCGTGCGTGTTGTAGGGCAGGGCGTCCGAGTCGAACGCGAGGTGTCCCGCGGCCGCGAGCGCTCCCGCTTCGCCCTTCGCGCAGAAGCCCATGTCCTCGATCTGCATCAGCGCGACGATCGTGAAGGGGTCGTAGGTCGCCAGCACGTCGACGTCGTCCGGGCCGATCCCCGCCATCGCGAACGCCGCCGGCGCCGCGAACGCCTGCGGGGTGGCGGTGAAGTCGCCCTGCTGGCTCCAGAACGTGCCGCTGCCCGAGCGCCCGACCCCGACGCCGAGCACCGACACGGCCGTCCGCGCGCCGTCGCGGGCGCGCTCGGGCGTGGTCATCACGTAGGCGCCTCCGCCGTCCGAGATCAGGCAGCAGTCGGGCACGCGCAGCGGGTCCGCCAGCATCGGCTCCGCCAGGTACTGCTCGAGCGTGAGCGGCCGCTCGCGCATCACGGCCGTGGGATGCCCGTTGGCGTGCTGCCGGCAGGTGACGGCGATGGCGCCGAGCTGCTCGGGCGTCGTGCCGTACTCGTGCATGTGGCGGCGCGCGATCGTGGCGAAGTAGACCGGCTGCGGGAACCAGCCGAACGGCGCTTCGAGGCTGGCCTTGAAGCGCTCGGCGGCGTGGAAGGCGCCCGGGCCCCCCGTCATGCTGCCGCGGCGGCTGGCCCAGTCGACCGAGAACACGTTCACGATCACCGAAGCCCGCCCGCTGCGCAGCGCCTCCGCCGCGACCGCCGGCGCGCTGCCTGCCCAGGTCATCGCGCCACCCTCGCGCGAGACCCACAGGTCGTGCCGGGTGCCGAAGTGGGCGTGGAAGGCCTTCTCGTCCAGCTGCGGGCCCATGCCGCTGCGGAACATCAGCCCGTCGACCTGCTCGGGCTCGAGGCCCGCGTCTTCCAGCGCGCGCTCCACCGCCTGCGCCCCGATCGCCACCGCGTCGCGCCCCGAGGCGGCGGTGTGCTCGGCCTCTCCGACGCCGACGATGGCGACCTGCCCCGAGACGTCCTCGATCTCGTCGGCTCGACCCCAGGGCTTCGTCCGGCCTCCGTCCACCCCCTACAGTCCGAAGAACCGCTGCGCGTTCGAGCCGAGGATCTTCGCGCGCTCCTCGTCCGAGAGGTCGGCGCGCTCGCGGATCGGCCGCCCGCCTTCGGGCACCCGGACCTGGATCTTGTCGGGCCAGCGCGCCAGCGCCTCCCCAGCGAGGGCTGCTCCTTCCACGACGTGGGCGTCGGCGCCGATCACGAGCGACATGCGGTGCGGCTTCTCCTGGCGGCCTCGGGTCGGGGACCACCGAGTCTACACGTTCTGCCCCGGTCTCAGCGCTATCGCCCGCCGATCCCCTGGCCTAGGCTGGCGCGCTCGATCAGGGGAAGCCCCGATGCCCGCGCCGCCCGTGCGCACCCGTCGCTACCAGAACCACCACATGGACAGCCGGCGCTGGGACTACTTCCGCTCGCGCCCGGACGACGTCGTGATCGGCAGCTCCTACAAGGCCGGCACCACCTGGACGCAGGCGATCGTCGCGCATCTGGTGTTCGGCGGCGGCGAGCTCCCCGCGCCCCTGGGCGAGCTCTCGCCCTGGCTCGACATGCGCGTCGCGCCGCTCGAGCACGTGCTCGGCCTGCTCGACGCGCAGGCGCATCGGCGCTTCATCAAGACCCACCTGCCGCTCGACGGGCTGCCCTGGGAGCCGCGCCTGAAGTACCTGTACGTCGCGCGCGACGCGCGCGACGTGTTCGTCTCGCTCTGGAACCACTACGCGAACCTCACCGCCGAGGCGCTTTGGCGCTACAACCGCGTCGGCGGTCGGGTCGGCGACGAGCTCCCGCCGGCGCCGGACGACATCCACGCGTTCTGGCGCGATTGGATCACGCGCGGGTGGTTCGAATGGGAGAGCGACGGCTGGCCCTACTGGTCGCACCTCTACAACGTGCAGAGCTGGTGGATTCACCGCGCGCAGCCCAACATCCTGCTGCTCCACTTCGCCGACCTGCTCGCGGACACCGAGCGCGAGGTGCGGCGCATCGCCGCGTTCCTCGGAATCGACGTGCCGCCCGAAGCCTGGTCGGACATCGTGGAGGCGGTCGGCTTCGACGCGATGAAGCGGCAGGGAGAGCGCTACGCGCCGGGCGGCGGCGCCCACTGGAAGGGCGGTGCCGACACCTTTCTGCACCGCGGCACGAACGGTCGCTGGCGCGAGATCCTGAGCGACGCCGAGCTGACGCTCTACGACGCGGCCTGCGAGCGCGCGCTGACACCCGACTGCCGCGCCTGGCTCGAGCAGGGCGGCGCCAGCTAGGTACTAGGCGTCCGCCCAGAAGCCCCTTGCAAGCGCCCGGAGGGCGCGCGCAGCGAGCCGTAGGCGAGCGAAGTCCATCAGCTAGGCGCGCGCAGTGAGGCGAAGCCGAACGAAGTCCACCAGCTAGGAACATGCACCCGCATCGAGCAACGCGGGCAGGCGCGCCGGGTCGAGGTGACCGGCGTGCGCCATCCAGCGCAGCGCGTCGCGCAGGGTCTCCTCCGCGCCGCGGAAGCGGAACTCGAGCTCCTGCTCGGTGCGCGAGCTGTCGACGCCGGGCCAGAGGCTGGCGTACTGCATGCCTTCGCCCGTCAGCGGGAAGTCGAACGACTGCACCCGCTTGGCCAGGTCGCCGACCCGGCCCAGGGCCCGGAGCAGGCGGCCCGGCACCGGCACGCGGCGCACCGGTCGGCCGGTGAGGCGGTCGAGCAGGTCCGCCAGCTCGGCCCAGGGCAGGAACGGCCCGCCGGCCCCGTAGCGGCCGGCGCCGTGGTCGCCCTCGATCAGGCGCCGGTGCACCTCGGCCAGGTCGCGCACGTCCACGAACTGGAAGCCCGACGAGGTCAGGATCACGCAGGTCCCGATGAAGGTGCGCACCGCGTGGTTGGCCTCGGACAGGCCCGGGTCGTCGGGTCCCACCACGCCGGTGGGATAGGTGGTGAGAATCGGCGCGCCGGCGTCCTGGAGCCGGCGCACGTACGCCTCGGCGTCGGCCTTCGAGCGGCCGTACGCGTCGACTGCGGCCGCGACCGCGTCGTCGGGACGAATCGGCCGGTCGCCGCCGTGGAACAGCGCGCTCGCGCTCGACACGTAGACGATGGCGGGCACGCCCCGGCGGTGCGCCCCGCCGACGACGAGCTGCACCCCGCGCAGGTTGGTGGCGTCGATCTCGCTCGCGCGGCTCGCCTCCATCGCCACCAGCGCGGCCGTGTGCACCACGGCGTCGCAGCCCTCGAGCGCCTTCGCGACGCACGCCTCGTCGGTCACGTCGCCCGGCACGACGTCGTCGAGACCGGCGCGCGCCGGGCCGAAGACCGCCTCGACCTTGGCCGGGTTCCGCGCCAGGATCCGCACCGCGTGGCCGCCCGCCAGCAGGGCGCGCGTCGTATGGGATCCGATGAACCCCGTTGCCCCCGTCACCAGCACGCGCATCGCGCCGTCGCCTCCCGGCGCGAGAGTAGCCTCCGGGCTCGGCTCCGGGGGGGCGCCGTGCTGATCCGCCGCGCCGAGGTCGGCGGCCAGTGCGTCGATCTGCGGATCGCCGCCGGACGCATCGCCGCCCGCGCTCCGGTGCTCGAGCCGCGGCCCGAGGAGCGGGTCTGGGACGCGGCCGGGGGCGCGCTGCTGCCAGGCCTCCACGATCACCACCTGCACCTGTTCGCGTGGGCGGCGGCGCAGGGCTCGGTGCGCTGCGGACCGCCCGAGGTGCGCGACCTCGCCGGCCTCGCGCGCGCCCTGGCGGAAGCGGGCGACGGGGAGTGGATCCGGGGCGTGGGCTACCACGAGTCCGTCGCCGGGCGCCTGGATCGCGATGCGCTCGATCGGCTCGCCCCGGGGCGGCGCGTGCGGGTGCAGCATCGGAGCGGGGCGCTCTGGATGCTCAGCTCGCCGGCGGTCGAGAGCCTCGGGCTCGACGCGGCGCCGACGCCCGCGGGCGTCGAGCGCGACGCGGCGGGGCGGGCCAGCGGCCGCGTGTTCGGACTCGACGCCTGGCTGCGTCGCCGCCTGGGAGCCACGGCGACCCCGTCGCTGGCGGCGGTGGGACGCGCCCTGGCGCGCTTCGGCGTGACCGGGGTGACCGACGCGACGCCGCACAACGGCGCGGCCGAGCTCGAGGCGTTCGTCGCGGCGCTGCGCGCCGGGGAGCTGCCCCAGCGGCTCGTCGTGATGGGAGGCGAGCGCCTGCCGCACCCCGCGTCGGGACGGGCCGCGCGTGGGGCACGCAAGATCTGGCTGCGCGAGGCCGAGCTGCCGGCGCTCGCGGAGCTGGAGGGCTGGATCCGCGCGGCGCACGGCGAGGGGCGGCCCGTGGCGGTGCACTGCACGACCCGCGTGGAGCTGCTGCTGACGCTCGCGGCCTTTGCGAGTGCGGGCGCCCGGCCGGGCGACCGGCTGGAACACGCTTCGGTGGCGCCGCCGGAGGCGGTCGCGCAGGTGGCAGCGCTTCCGCTCACGGTCGTGACCCAGCCCCACTTCATCGAGGAGCGCGGCGATGCCTACCGTCGGGAGGTGGAGCCGATCGACCGGCCCTGGCTGTATCGCTGCCGGGCCTGGCTCGAGGCAGGCGTGCCGCTCGCAGCCGGCACCGACGCACCCTTCGGCGATCCCGATCCCTGGCGCGCGATGCGCGCCGCCCGGGAGCGGCGCACGGCGGCGGGTGCCGTGCTCGGGGACCAGGAGGCGCTGGCGCCGGAGCAGGCGCTGGCGCTCTTCACCGGCGCTCCCGAGGCGCCGGGGGGAGCCCCCCGCAGCCTGGGAGTCGGAGCGCCGGCCGATCTCTGCCTGCTCGACCGCCCCTGGCAGGCCGCGCGGCGCGACCTCGAGAGCCGTGCCGTCGCCGCGACCTGGATCGGCGGGGAGCTCTCCTGGAGCGCGCTGGGCCCGCCGCGTGACGGCCCGAGTTGCTGATCCCCCGCCCATCCTGCAACGTCTATCCGCTGATTCGCATTTCGGGGAGGAACGCGTGGGTCTGCATCCGCTCATCGAGCGCTCGAAGGACCGCGAGGTCCGCCAGGCCAAGGGCTTCCGCCAGGCGGCGGCCGAGCTCTCGGGCGAGGCACTCGCGAAGGACTACGAGGTCGAGCTCGCTCAGGCACCGCGACGCTCCGCTGCCGGCCGGCGCTACCTCGCCAACCGCACCAAGCCGCGCCGCGGCAGCCGCGAGGACGACCAGCTCGCGATGGCGCTGTCGCGCTGGTGCCACGCGAACGGCCCGATCGCGCTGCCCGACGAGACCGCCGTCGCGTTCCTCGACTTCCAGATCCCGCTCCAGTCGGCGCAGCCCGACCGCGCCGACCCGTCGGATCCCAACCACGGAATCGGCAAGGTCGACCTGCTCGGCCTGACCGACACGGGCAGGTTGGTGGTGACGGCGCTCAAGTACGTGGCCGCGGACGGCGCGCGCGTCGGCACCGGTGACACGCCGCTGCGGTCGCTGCTCGAGACGCTCGCGAGCTGCGCCGTCGTGGAGGCGAACCGCGAGGCGCTGGCCGCCGAGGTCGCCGAGCGCTTCCAGCGCGAGCCGTCGGACGAGCGGCCGCTGCTGCTGCTGCTCGGCACCGCGCGCTACTGGGAGCTGTCGCGGCGGCGCGAGGCGCAGAAGGGCGCCGCCTGGATCAACCAGATGGAGCGGCTGCAGCGCGAGATCGAGGAGCAGCTCGGCGTGCGCGTCGTCTACGCCGGACTCGAGCTGCCCGCCGCGCCCGCCTGGAGCGACGACGAGGACGGCTGGCCCGCGCTGGGCGAGCCGCCGCGCCTCCAGCCCGCCTGGGACGAGTTCGCCGGGCGCGTCAAGCCGAAGCCGCGGCCGCGACCCAAGTCGCGTCCCCAGCCGACCGAGGTGATCGTCGAGGCCGACCCGAGCCGCCCGGTGCGTTCGTACGCGATGACCGACAGCTATACGGCGGGCGATCGGGTCGAGCACCCGCGCTTCGGCGTGGGCGTCGTCCAGGGCGTGGTGGGCCCGGGGAAGATCAAGATCCGCTTCGAAGGTGAGCCTCGCGTGCTCGTGCACGAGCGCGCCCCGCGCCCCGCCTGAGGCCCGCCAGCGCAAGCAGCGCCGCGGCCGTCGCACCCCCGGCGCCGGGCTCGGGACAGGCGAGCGGCTCGTCGAAGCTCTCCGCGACCTGGTTGCTGTTCGCGCTGCCGCCGTCGTCGGCGCCGACGCCCATCCCGCGCTTCGCGAAGGCGCGCCAGATCGCGCACTCGTGCGCGCCGCCGTAGCCGGCGAGGTCGGCGGCGAGCAGGGCGTCGCGTCCCTCGACCATGGTCGGGTTGCAGGGCTGGAGCGCGAGCGCGTCCATCACGAGCTGGAGCGCGATCTGGTTGCCGCCGCTCCCGCCGAACCAGTCCGGATCGAAGCCGTGGCTCGCGACCAGGTCCCAGTAGAGCTCCCAGAGCGCGACCGCCCACACCTCGCCGACCCCGTGCGGCCGGTTCAGGCCCTCGTCCCGGATGGCGGCGTAGGTCAGTGGATTGACCCCGAGGTCGGTGCTGTAGGGGTAGTTGCGGATCCCAACGCCGCCCGGCGGCTGACCGAGCAGGTAGCTGGCGAGCGTGCGCGGATCCTCGGGCTCGTCGTCGGCTTTCGAGGTGAGCGCCAGCTCCCAGAAGTCGCTCCAGCCCTCGGACATGCCGTCGGCCTGCAGCAGGTCCAGACAGGCAATGACCGAGGGGCCGCCGGTCAGGCGGGCGCTCACGGCGTGGCCGTACTCGTGGATGACGGTGCCGTTGTCGAACGCGCTGTCCCAGGCGCCCACCCCGTCGCTGCGCAGCGTCACGGTCAGTCCCGCGGCCAGCTCGGCCTTGAGCCGGTTGCCGTCCTCGAGCCGGATGAACAGCGAGGGAATGCCGATCGGGAGGGGGTCGCCGCCCATCACGATCAGCTCGTTGGGCGTGTGGTTCACGATGACGACGCCGATCGCGCCCGCGGCCTCGGCGTTGGCGATCTTCTGGACGAACAGGCAGATGCCTCGGTCGATCAGGGCGATCTTCCCGGCCACCTGGCTCGCGTTCGTGAACGGCGAGCAGCCGTCCGTGGTGGAGCCCGGCAGCTGGAAGGGGTCGTCGGGATCCGGGTCGGGTGCGTCGAGCGCCTGGACGACCGGCCCGCTGAGGCCGGCCGGGTCGAGCAGCACTCCGAACGCGGCGCCGCGCGCCTCGACGTCGCCCGCCACCGAGGCGGGCGCGTCGACGCGCAGCACCGCGAACGGGTTGCGCCACAGGAACATCTCCATGCGCGGGCTCTGGCCGTCGGGCTTGACCAGGATCTGCGCGTTGTCGAAGCCGGATCCGTCGAGCGCGTCGACGATCAACGGGTCGCCGTCCTGACCGCCGTTGCCGTAGTTGTTCTGCTGCATGTTGCCGGCGGCCTCGTCGAAGCCGTAGTGGTAGTGCAGGTCGTGGAGCAGGTTGTTCCAGTAGAACAGGTTCGTGATCGACGCGGCCTCGTACGCGTCCGGGTTCCGCGCGAGGTCGAGCGGGAAGTCGAAGACGCGCGAGCCGCCGCCCGAGGGCCGGAACCCGCCCGAGTCGTTGCCGTTGGTGTCCTCCTGAGCCCGCACGTTGTTGCCGCGCGTGTCGTTGCGGTCGGCGCCCGGCGAGCCGTTGGTGTCGTGCCAGCCGAAGGGCGAGGCGGTCGGGTCGGCCGGGTTCACCTCGAGCGAGCGCCCGCCGTCGTCCGGGCTGTTGAGTGGGAACGGGAAGACCCGGTAGGCGTCGTTCTCGATGCGGCTGGCGCGGGTCAGGATGTCGCCGGCGACGGCGTCGACGTTGATCTCCCAGGCCGTCTGGGCGCGCCAGAGGGTGAAGTTCCAGGCCAGGCGCACGCCGGCCGAGCTGCCGCGCACGTACACCAGCCGCGCCCGGATCGGCTCGCGCGAGAGCGCGCCGCGGGCGAACACCACCTCCTGCGCGGGTCCCCCCGGTCGCTCGAGCGCCGTGAGCGCCGGCTCCGGCAGCCCGAGCTCGGCCACCGCGTTGCGCACCGCGGCCTCGGCCGGGATCAGCGGGGCACCCGGGCCGGCCACCGCGCGCCGCGTGCGGGGGACGAAGCGATCGTGCACGGCGAGCACCCGGCCGTCGCGTGTGACGTGGACCGCCAGGTCGCCGTCCCAGACGTCGATGCCGCCGATCTGCTGGCGCAGGCGCACGTGGGTCACGCCGCTGCGGCGGCTGCGCGAGCGGTCGTCGACCCGGAACTCGTCCAGGTCGGCGCGCCGCGCGCGGATCGACTCGGGCTCGCTGCGCACGTAGTCGACCGCGATCTCGACGGGATCGCCCGCGCGCGGCGGGGTGAGGAAGCGGGGTCCGGGCTGGGCCTCGCCGGGCCGGGGTGCGCCCGCGAGAACGGCGAGCGCGACCACGCTCAGCGCGGCGCGTCGCCGCGAACTTCCCCTGGAAGCCCTGCTCACCCCCATGCCACCCTCATCGGCAGAGGATAGCGGTGCCCGAAGGCCTGCCGGGCGCGCGCCTCGGGCGCGCGCTCGCTGCGCGGCGCCTGCGC
>JASJBO010000310.1 GCA_030066475.1 Myxococcota bacterium | reverse complement strand
CCGGCGCGATGCCGCCAGCCGTGGAGGAGATCCTGCGCTGGTCGTCACCCGTCTCGTACTTCGCGCGGCGCGCGACACGCGACACCGAGATCCGCGGCGTGCCGATCGCGACGGGCGACCGCGTCACGCTCTGGTATCCCTCGGCGAACCGCGACGAGAGCGTCTTCGAGGACCCCTTCCGCTTCGACATCGGCCGCTCGCCGAACCACCACGTGGCCTTCGGCGGCGGCGGACGGCACTACTGCCTCGGGGCGAACTTCGCGCGCCGCGAGATCGCCCTCCTCTTCGAGGCGTTGCTCGCCCGTGCGGGCCCGTCTGGAGCCGCGTGCGTCCGTGGATCGCGCGCGTCTCGGACGGGTCGTCGCTGCCCGGTCCGATCCGGAGCCTCGCGCTCGGCGGGCTCTGGGGGCTCCTGCCTTGCGGTCTCGTCTACGCGGCGGCCGCGGCGGCCGCGGTGGCCGTCGTCGCGTCCTTCCTCGCTGTGGTCTTCGCTCCGCAGGACGCGCACGCCTATCTCGATCCAGCCACCGGAAGCCTCATCATCCAGACGATCGTCGGGGGGGTCGCCGCCACGGCGCTGGTGATCAAGACCTACTGGAAGCAGATCAAGGCGCGATTCGGCGGTGGCAAGGTCGAAGGGTGGCCTGAGGCCGGCGACGGTCAGTCCAGCGCGATGTAGCTGTCCGGGTCGCGCCAGTGCGTTCGATAGCTGCGATCGGGCAGCAGCGGCAGCTCCTCGTCGAAGTACCTCCGCATCAGGATCCGCCCCGTGTTCACCGGAGAGATCGACGGGTAGAGCTCCATCTCTCCGTCTCCGGGGAGGTGGTAGGCGTTGAGGATCTCGGCGCGTGCCTTCCGGATGTTCGGCGAGAAGCCGTAGGGCCCATGGTCGCCCTGGACGATGATGATCGAGTCGGGAGCCGCAGCGAGGATCTCGTCGATCGCCTCGATGACCAGGTCTCCTACGTACCTCGCCTGGTCGGCATACCGTGCCGCATAGGTCGGACCGACGTGTCCGGGTGCTTCGGGTAGCTCTGGGTCCTCGAAGATCGCGTTCAGGCGATACGTCTGGTCTCGAGGACTGACGTCCTCGCCGTGGCGTCCGAACACGAAGGGCTCGTGCGGTGACAGGATGTGCGCGAAGACGAAGGCCGCTTCGGGATCGTGGGCATGTCGGGGCAGATCGTTGAGTGCGTGGAGTACGCGAACCCGGTGGCGCGTGTACTCCGAGAGCGATCGACTGCGTCGAAGATACAAGTCGATGAGGGTCGTACCGATCAGCCCGCGCTCGAAGTAGTTCGGGCGGAACTCGATGCCCTGGATCTCGAACCCGGCCGGCGGCCTGATGAACTCGTCGACGTGACGGAACTGGCTTAGCTCGATGCCGGTGTCGTAGCTGATCGTCTTGTAGCCAGCGCGGCTGACTTGACGCAGGAGTCGGTTTCGCTTCGTCAGGCCGATCAGGGCCGCCTTGCCGTAGTTGCCGGCGGGAAAGAGGTCCTGGATGTAATCGTAGTTCAGGACCGACGGGAGGGCGTGTAGGGTCGAGGTGTAGTTCGTGCGGCTCTCCTGTGCGACGAAGAAGCCTCGATCCGCAAGACGCGCGCCCAGGCCGCGCTCGATTCCGAAGTGCTCCGCGAGCAGGTCGTCGCGGCCATAGGCATCCAGGACGATCCAGTAGATGTCCGGCCGCGTCTCGCCTCTGCGCGCGAAGTCGGAGAGGTCGGCGGGAGTGGAGGCCGACCGGACGGCAGCTCCCGCCCCGTGGCTCGCGGCCAGCAGGAGAGTCGTGATCGGCACGGCCACGCTCACGACGGACATCGCATCGACGACCCGACAGAGGCCCACGGGGTCCCGCTTCGCGCGCGCGAGACGCCATCCAGCCACCACGACGAGCACGGCCAAGACTGCCGCCACGGCGGCGGCAACGGGCTCCACTCGAGCGCCGAGCCCCTCGGCTGCCCAGTGGGCGATGGGGCGGGCACTCCAGAAGGCGAAGACCAACAGGGACGTGACCAGCGCGGCGCGGCGTGGGCCTCGGCAGGGCAGCCACAGCAGCAGCCAGGTCAACGTGACGAAGAGGCCCACCAGGTATAGAGAGCGGGTCGCGTCCTGGATTCCGACTTCGCCCACGTTGGCGGCGCAAAAAGCCAGGATCTGGGCGATCGCGAGCCCGATTGGCTGAAACAGCGCGAGCGACTGGAGCGCGGCGCGAGGAGCGGCGTCAGACATTCGTACACAGTCTGGCTTGGCGCCCCGCCGCCTGCCAGCAGCATCGGGCCTCGGCGCCGACGAACCCGGAGCGCAGCGCGGGTGGCGCTCGGGGCCGCCTGGGGAGGGCACCCTGCGGGACGACGCGACGTTGGCCACGCCGCGACGGTCCGGTGAGTCACCCCCGGTTCGGTACGCGCTTCTCCCATGTCAGCGCTTCCCAGGGGACAGCGGGCGATCGACGACTTCCCGCGCTTCGGGCTGCAGCAGTACCAGTACCGTTTCCCCCATCAGATCGACCGCGTCGCGTTCGAGGTCACCGGCGACGTCGAGAGCGCTCTCTCGGTCGAGAAGCGCTTCTCCGAGCTGACCCGCACCGAGCAGGTGAGCGATCTCCACTGCGTGACCACGTGGTCCAGGTGTGGGCTCGCCTGGGCCGGGGTCCGCTTCCGCGACTTCTGCGAGCAGCTCGTCCTCCCCGAGGTGCGGCCGGAGCCGCAGGCGCGCCTCGTCGTCTTCCGCGGCCAGGACGGCAACCGCGCGAGCCTGCCGCTCGACGATCTCCTCGCCGCCGACGTGCTGCTCGCGGACACCCTCGACGGCGAGCCGCTCTCGATCGCCCACCACGCTTCGATCGGGCGTTCGACGAGTGCTCTGCTTCGATCCCGGCTTCGCCCCTGTATGCTGTCGCCGGGGGGGTGCGACCAGCTGCCCCGCACGGGGCCTTTCTCCCTCGTCCCGCGTCGATTCGACCGAATGCGCCTTATCGGAGCCTGGCCGGGAACGCAGCTCGATTGTCCCATCGACCGGCGGCGTTGATGGGCTGTCGGTGGGCGTGCATCATGTCGACGTGTCGGACGAAGAGCCCCACACGCGGCCGCGCCGCGGCGTGCTCGTCTTCGCCCTCCTCGCCGTCTTCTCGGTCACGGGGCTGAGCTACGCGATCTCCAATCTGGGTGACGTCGCTCCCTACGGCGACACGCGCATCAACCTGTGGCTGGCGCGCACGGAGCGCGTCGATCCGTTCCGCGGCGTCCTCTACCCGCACTGGCTGGCCGCCGCCGACGAGTTGCACGGCGGCGACAGCTTCCTGCCCGCGTTCGGAGAGTGGAAGGAGCCCGAGACCGCGGAGCACCTGCGCGGGCTGTGGGTGTTGCAGGTGTTCCAGATCGGAGTGGCCGTCGCCGGGCTGGCGTACTTCCTGTGGGTGGCGGGACGCCTGGGGCTGCGACCGTCTGGAAAGCGAGCGGCGTTCCTCCTGGGAGCATTGCTCCTGCTCGACCCGATGCTCCTGCACTACACGCTGACGATCATGGTCGACGGGCCCGCGCTCAGCGCCTCGCTCGTCTTCCTGGCGGCGTTCGCCGGGCTGGTGACGCGCGCCACACCCGCGCTTCCCACCTGGGGCATGCTCGTCCTGGCGCAGGGCCTCCTCATCGCGCTGCGCGTGGAGAAGAACTGGGTCGTGCTCGGCACGGCGGTGGGGAGCGTCCTCGTCTGGATGCTGGTCCGTCGGTCGGAGGTCCCCCTGCGGCGCTTCGCGACCGTCACGGCCGTGTGCGCCGTGGGCTTCGCAGCACTGGTGGCCTACGCCTCGAGCCAGGAGTACTCGAAGCGGCGCTGGCCCCTGAAGACGCAGCTCCTCCACCAGCGCGTGGTCTACCGGAACGTGGAGCGGACCTACGACACGCTGCCCCAGGACCTGCGCAGTCGGATGACCCGGGAGCAGGCGGTCGCGCACGACCGCGAGATCTTCGAGGCCCGCCGCATGCTGCGCTGGGTGACCGGCAACGACGACGAGCAGGTGGTGGAGCTCGTCGACGGGCTGGCGGCGCACGCCCTGCGGGAGCGCTGGTTCTGGATCGCGGCGGACATCGTGCGCGACACGACCGAGAACCTGCTCGCGACGATCTCCTTCTACGCGCACCTGCCGGGCGCCGTGCTGATCGAGCCCCAGACGGAGAACTGGTTGCACGACTGGCGCACGGACAACACGGCCAAGATCTACCGACGCTACGCCTTCCACCACCCGGTGCTGGCGCGCGTCCACCTGATCGTCGGCGGCCTGGTGACCCTCGCGGCCCTCGTCGTCGCGCTGGTCTCTCGCCGCGGTTCTCGCTGGAGAGCCGAGCAGTGGGCGGCCGTGACGCCCGCCGCGCTCTTCTGCCTGCTCAACGCCGGCGTGTTCGCGGCGACGCAGGACCTGACGCAGATCCGCTACACGCTCGTCGCCCACGCGCTCTTCCTGTTCGCGGTCTACTCCGCCGCGATCCGCGCGCTGGGGCCTCCGCGGCCTCAGTGAGTGACGAGCGCGACCGGGTTCGAGAACCGCTGGGCCTCGCCGCTCGGATGGAGCGAGACCGCCTGGGCGTGCGCGACGAGACCGAGCGGGGTGTCGACGGCCAGCGCGATGGGCACCACGAGGGGCGAGTCGCCCGTGCTCGTCCGAGACCGCAGGTGTTGAGTAGCCCGGGGCAGTTGCCCACCCCGGGCCCTCGCCAGATCCGGACAAGGAGATTTCCACCATCCGGCTCCTCCGTGAAGGAGGCTCGTGGCTACGGGCCCCAGATCCGGACCCGGATCCGGGGCTTGGGGAGCGGGAAGTCGCGGAGAAGATCCGCGAACCGCTCCCACGTGAGACGCTGGCGTTGGCTCCGACGGCAGAGCCACTTGTACCAGGACCGCGTCGCCTGCTCGATGACGAGCAGCAAGCTTCGAAAGTTGCCGCTCACCGCGAAGTAGTTGAAGTGGCCCTGGATGCGCCTCGTGAGCGCTTTGTGCTGAGCCGCAACCGGCAGGTGTCGGTGGCGACGACACCAGCCGTAGACGGACTGGATGATCCGCCTCAGGCTCGCACTGCGCGTCTTGCAGAACATCCCCCAACGTCCCTTGCGAGTCCGCGCCCAGTAGAACGTGAACCCGAGGAAGTCGAAGGTCGCCCGACCCTTCCCGCCCGTTTGCCCCTTCGGCGGTCGCCGGAAGGGCAGGAGGCGCGTCATGTCGGGATGCAGGGTCAGTCCGAAGTGCCCGAGCCGCTCGCCGAGGGCGTCCATCACGCGCTGTGCATCGTCCTTGTATTCGAAGCCGACGACGAAGTCGTCGGCATACCGGACCAGGATTGCCTGGCCGCGGAGCCGAGGCTTCACCCTCTGCTCGAAGCAAGGATCGAGTGCTGTGGGATCCCCTCGGCGAGCGCCGAGGTGCACGGCGCAGCTCGGATGCCGTATGAAGGCTCGGTGGAATCAACCCGCTTCGGCGCGCGTCGACTCCGCCCGGCGCGCCGAATCCGTCCCTTGCGGCGCGTGGCGGAGGACCAACAGGGTCCCTCCGGCCACCATCATTGGCATCGCGAGAAGGTTCAAGCCCGGTACCAAGCAGATCAAGAAGGCCGCAGCCCCGAAGCCGACCACTGGCGGCTTGTTTGCAAGCAACCATTCCCGCTTCTGCCGGAACGACAGCTGGCGGCGATCGAGGGTGAAGCTCGCGTAGTCGAGTGGCAGGAAGAAGATCGTAATCGCCACGATCGCAGGCCCGGTGAGAAGATGAGCGCCGGGAATCACGAAGCCCACCAGGCTCAAGCTGCCAACCACGATCAGAAAGAACACCACCCGACGCATCTCCTGCGCCATGGAGCGCAGCACATCCGTCCCCATCCCGAGCAGGCCGCTGGAAGACTCATCGACGACCTCGCCAGACCGAAGAGACTCGACCCGGTAGGAGAGCAGGTCCAAGAACGGCGACGCCAGGATACTCGCTACCAGGAACGCAATGAGGATCGAGATTCCCGCGATCGTGGCGAAGAGGAGTGCCCCGACCAGCTTGAGGACCGCAATCGCCGGCCCGATCCACAGCCACGACCACCATGTCTCCGCATCCAGAAGCGGCATCCAATGGGTGACCCAGGTGTAGAGCTCCGCCGCATAGCTCACGAGAAGCGAGACGGCGACGCCAAGAGCCACCAACGACAAGCCGATTGGCGCCATGGCGGGTGCCCAGAGTCGGCGTTCACTCAGGATGAGGCGTCCACCCTGCATGGGAAGTCGGAAGCCGCTTCGCATCGTTCCGTCGGACGCACCCGGAGCCATCGAACCCCTCCAAGGAAACCGAGTTCGCTCATACTACCGTCCCCGCGGACCCGGCCCGGAGCTCCACGTCCTGCTTCGCTGGGACGATCCGTGAGGAGCCCAGCCGCGCGGTGGCACGGGGCCTTTCCCCCTCGTTCCGCGTCGATTCGACCGAAAGCCTTGTAGGTTCAACCAGGCGAGCGAAGTCCACCCGCTAGAAGCCGGTCGTCGAGTCGAAGTGGAAGGCGGAGAGGCGCGCACTCGGCGCCAGCATCCGGCCGGACACGGGAGCGGCGGGCGTCATGGCCTCCACGGCCGACAGCGCGCGCAGCGGCGACTCGTTGAAGCGCAGGTTCTTCACGGCGCCCACCACGCGCCCGTCATCCACCAGGAACGTGCCGTCGCGCGTCATCCCGGTGAGCAGCAGCCGCATCGGGTCGACCGAGCGGATGTACCAGAAGCGCGTTACCAGCAGCCCGCGGCGGGTGCCGCCGATCAGCGCCTCGGGGCTCTCGGCGCCGCCGTCGAGCGCCAGGCCCTGCGGCCAGCCGGTGGCGGGCACGCCGTGGCGGCGCGCGGTCCAGCGGTCGTGGAAGAAGCGCACGATGCGCCCGCGGTCGATCCAGGTGTCCTCGACGGTGGGCAGGCCGTGCCAGCCGAAGGGCAGGGCCATCAGGTCGGGCTCGCGCGGCCGGGTGCGCAGGGTGACGTTCTCGCCCAGCAGCCGCTCGCCGACGCGGCCCGACAGGAAGGTGCGGCCCGCGTAGGTGTCGCGCGCGTTCCAGCTCCAGGTGATCCACTGCAGCAGCTCGGCCAGCGCGGCGGGCTCGAGCACGACGCTCCAGTCGCCCGCCGGGACCTCGATCGGATCGCGCGCGGCGAGCGCCTTCTCGCTGGCGCGGCGCGCGAGCGCCGCGAAGTCGACGCGCTCGGGCCGGCGGTGTCCCGCCGCGGCCCAGCCGCTGCCCGTGCCAGCGTCCGCGGTGCACGAGCCGGTGACGGCGCTCTCGGCGGCGTACGCGCGCAGTCCGTTCCTCGTGGCGAGCGCGTGGGAGCCCTCGCGCAGCGTCACCGCGCCCGACAGCGAGAGCCCGCGCTCGCGCGCCACCTCGACCATCTGCCGCGCGGCCTCGGCGCGGCGCGCCGGCCCGAACTCGCGCACCGCCGGGTCGAAGCTCGGCACCTCGAGGTAGCGCTGCGGGCCCAGGGTCGGCAGCGTCTCGGGGTCCTCGGGCGCCACCCGCGCGCTGGCCTCCGCGCGGCGCACCGCCTCGCGAACCGACTGCGGGTCGAGCTGGTCGGTGCTGGCGGTGCCCGATCGCCTGCCGAACCAGGCGGTGACCGCGAGCCCCGGACGCAGCGTCTCGACGTTCTGCGTGATCGCGTTGCCCGCGAAGCGCGTGGTGGCCGCCCGCGTCGAGCGCAGCGCCAGCTCGACGTCGTCGGCACGCGCCTCCGCCAGCGCCTGCTCGAGCACCGCCTGCGAGCGCTCGCGCTCGATCACTTGGCACTGCCCACCCGCACGCGGCGGAAGCGCGCGTGCGCGGCGCCGTGCGTCATCTGGCCGTACTGCATCGGCTCGCCCTTGCCGCAGGTCAGCACGCCGTTGGGCTCCCAGTGGGCGCGGTCGCAGACGCCGTCGCAGGCGTTCCAGAACTCGGGCGTGGTGCCCTGGTAGGTGACGCGCTGGAGCGGCTCGGTGAGGCGGCCGTTCTCGATGCGCGTGAAGCGGTCGCCGCCGAACTGGAAGTTGAGCCGGCGCTGGTCGATCGAGTAGGTGCCCATGCCCTGGATCAGGATGCCGTCGCGGGTGTCCGCCACCAGCTCGTCGAGCGTGGCGTCGCCGGGCTCGAGCCCGACGTTGGCGATCCGCACGATCGGCACCGAGGCCCAGGAGTCGGCGCGCGCCGACCCGCGCGAGCGCGGCTCGTCGATCGCGCCCGCCACCTCGCGGCTCGTGCTGTAGCCGACGAACAGGCCGTCGCGCACGATGTCCCAGCGCTGGCCGGCGACGCCCTCGTCGTCGAAGCCGGTCGACGCCAGGCCCACAGGCAGCGTGTTGTCGGCGACCAGCGACACGGCGGGTGAGCCATAGCGGAGCGTGCCGAGCTGGTCGGGCGTGAGGAACGAGGTCCCCGCGAAGTTGGCCTCCCAGCCGAGCGCGCGGTCGAGCTCGCTCGGGTGGCCGCAGGTCTCGTGGATCGTGAGGCACAGGTGCAGCGGGTCGAGGATCAGGTCGAGCTCGCCCACCGGGCCCGGGCGCGCGTGGAGCTTCTCGCGCGCCTCGCGGGCCAGCTGGGCCGCGTGGCCCGGCAGGTCGGCGGCGACGACGTGCTCCCATCCCGCGTGGCGCGGGTTCACCGCCAGGCTGCGCGTCTGGCTGTCGCCGGCTCCGACGGCGCTGGCGCGCGCCTGGCCCCAGGTGCGCACCAGGTCGGTCGCGATGCGCGCGCCCTCGGTCGACGCGAAGTGCTGCAGGCGCTGCCAGGCGCCCAGCCCGCACTCGGCGACGCCGATCTCGGGCTCCGCGCGCAGCAGCGCGTTCACGCCCAGCGCGAGCTCGGCCTTCTCGGCGAGCGGCACGCCGAACGGATCGATCCGGCGCGGCGAGCGGTAGCGGGTGCGCACGACGGGCTCGGCCGCCAGCGCGACCTGGCGCGCGCGCAGCGTGGCGCTGCCGCGCGCGATCTCGAGCGCGAGCGCGGTCACGCGCTCGACCTCGCGCTCGTCGCGCAGCGCGGAGGCGGCGAAGCCCCAGGCGCCGCCGGCCAGCACCCGGACGCCCAGCCCGCTCGAGTGGCTCTCCTCGAGCCGCGTCACGCGCTCGTCGCGGGCGTGCACGGTCTGGCG
>JASJBO010000309.1 GCA_030066475.1 Myxococcota bacterium | reverse complement strand
TCGTACTGCTCGCCGGCGATCGCGTGGCTCGCACGTTCGAGCGGAGTGTTGGCCTTCTTGCTCGTGCGCTTGCTGTAGGCACCTGCCGCACCGGCGTCGCCAGTCGGCAGGAACATCGTCAGCATTAGCGGCAGACTCAGTAGCAGCGTCGTGGCCTTCATCCGCGGTCCTCCTTGGAGCGGGGCCGAGCCTCCGCCCGGATCAGCTCTCGACGCCCTCCGACGCCGCGTGATACCGGTCGAAGGTGTCCAGGTACTCGTCGAGCGAGGCCTCGCCGTCGCCGTTCGCGTCGTACTCCGAGAAGGGCACGCCGTAGCGCTCGAGCCCGGCCTCGGCGTACTCCGCGGCGCTGAGCGTGCCGCTGCCATCGGTGTCGGAGGCGTCGAAGATGTGCGCGACGACGTTCATGCCCTCGCAACCGCCGCCGGCCAGGGCCGCCCCGGGCCCGATCGCCAGCGTCAGCAGGGCAAGTGCGGTTGCTGCTAGGATTCGCATGGGGTTACCCCTTTCTGTTCCTGATGTGTTGTTTACGAGCCGACCTATGCGCTCGCTGTTGTAAAGATAAAATATAGATACAACATGTACAGACCCACCCCCTGGGGAACCGGGGTCCGCGGTGGGCCGCCGGAGTGGCTATCCCTCCGCCGTGCCCAGCCGCCCTGCAGCGGCCGACAGGACGGACATCACCGCGCCGCAGAGCCGGTCGACGTTGTCGTGGCTCGCGCCCGCGACGTTGATGCGGCTCGAGTCCACCAGGTAGATGGCGTGCTCGTCGCGCAGGGCCTTCACCTGCGCGGGCCCGATGCCGAGCAGCGAGAACATCCCCCGCTGCCGGCCGAGGAACGAGAAGCGGCCTGCGTCTCCGTGGTCGGCGAAGCGCAGGGCGAGCAGCGATCGCAGGGCATGGATGCGGTCGCGCATGGTGCCGAGCTCGCGCAGCCATTCGCCGCGCAGGGCTTCGTCGCCGAGGATCCGATCGACGATCGCGCCGCCGTGCGAGGGCGGCATCGAGTAGATGCCGCGGATCACGTTCAGCAGCTGGCTGCGCGCGATGCGCGCCGTCGGCGCGCTCTCCGAGATCAGCGCGATGGCGCCGGTGCGCTCGCGATACAGCCCGAAGTTCTTCGAGCACGACGTCGCGACGATCAGCTCGGGCAGCTCGGCGGCGAGCAGCCGCACCCCGAACGCGTCCTCGTCGAGGCCGTCCCCGAAGCCCTGGTAGGCCAGGTCGACCAACGGCGTGAAGCCGCGCCGTTGCGCGAGCTCGAGCACGGCCTGCCACTGCGCGCGATCGAGATCCGCACCGCAGGGATTGTGGCAGCAGCCGTGGAGCAGGACGAGGTCGCCCGGGCCGAGCGCATCCAGGTGGGCCGCCATCGCGTCGAAGCGAAGCCCGCTCGTCGTGCGGTCGAAGTAGGGATACGCACGGATCTCGAGCCCCGCGTCGCCGAGCAGCGGCACGTGGTTCGCCCAGGTGGGGTCGGGAACGTGGACCACGGCGTCGCGCCGGCAGCGCAGGACGAGCTCGGCGGCGACGCGCAGCGCGCCGCAGCCTCCGGGCGTCTGCACCACGCTCGTGCGTTCCTCGATGCGGGTCGCGAGGGCGTCCCCGAAGAGCAGCGCCTGCACCCGCGCGTTGTAGCCCTCCGCACCCGCGGGTCCGACGTAGCTCTTGCTGGACTCCTCCGCGAGGAGTCGTTCCTCGGCCTGCTTGACGCACGCGAGCACCGGGGTCTCCCCGCGCTCGTCCTGGTAGACACCGACGCCCAGGTCGATCTTGTGCTCGCGCGGGTCGGCGCGGAACGCCTCCATCAGCCCGAGGATCGCGTCGGGCGGCATGGGTTCGAGGGATTCGAACATGGGGCACTCCCGTGCGGCCGCGAAGGCCACGGCCTCAGCCGGTGAGAAGCGACTCGAGCACCGAGATCAGCTGCTTCATCTCGTCGTCGGTCCCGATCGTGATGCGCAGGTAGTCGTCGATGCGCGGCTGCGCGAAGTGGCGGACCAGGATGCCCTGGGCGCGCAGACCATCCATGAGCCTGGCGCCGGGGACCTCGCCGTGGCGGGCGAACACGAAGTTCGCGCTCGAAGGCAGCACCTCGAAGCCCAGCGCGCGCAGGCGCTCGCTCGTCCACTCGCGCGTGGCGACGATGCGCGCGCGGCACGCGTCGAGCCACGCGCGGTCGGCCAGTGCCTCGCACGCGATGCGCTCGGCGATGCGGTCGACGGGATAGGAGTTGAAGGAGCCCTTCACCCGGTCGAGTCCCGCGATCAGCTCGGGCGAGCCGAACGCGAAGCCCACCCGGATCCCGGCCAGCGCGTGGGACTTCGACAGGGTCTGCACCACCAGCAGGTTGTCGTGGCGGGCCACGAGCGGCGCCGCCGACTCGGCGCCGAACTCGACGTATGCCTCGTCGACCACGACGACCCGGTCGGGCACCGCCCGCAGCAGGGCCTCGATCTCGGCCACCGCCAGGGCGATGCCCGTCGGTGCGTTCGGGTTGGGGAAGACGATGCCGCCGCGGCCCTCGCGATAGGGCGCCAGGTCGAGACGGAAGTCCTCGGCGAGAGGCACGGTCCGCCAGGCGATGCCGAAGAAGCCGGCCCACACCGGGTAGAAGCTGTACGAGACGTCCGGGAAGAGCAGGGGACCGTCGTGGCCGGCGCGCGGGCCGAAGAAGGCGGCGAACGCCAGCGCCAGCACCTCGTCCGAGCCATTGCCCGCGAAGGCCTGCTCGGCGCCGAGCCCGTGGCGTCCGGCAGCGGCCTCGCGCAGCGCGGTCGAGTTGGGGTCGGGGTATAGCCGCAGCTCGTCGACGAGCGGGCGGGAGAGGACCGCCTGCGCCCTGGGTGACGGCGCATAGGGGTTCTCGTTCGTGTTCAGCTTGACGAGCCGCGTGGACCTCGGCTGCTCGCCCGGGACGTAGGGCGAGAGCCGGTGCACGTGATCGCTCCAGAAGCGCGACATGCGGGAGAATCTAGTGGATCTGCGCCGGGCATCCTCTCGTCGTGCGCCCGCCCGGACGGGAGCGGGAAACGGCCCGGCGCTCGGGGAGCACCGGGCCGTCCGTCTCGATCCGGTTCCGGGAGCCGCTCAGTGGCAGCCGCGGCTCTCGAAGGCGGCCCGGGACTCGTACCAGTAGCCCACCGCGTACTCGCCCATCACGCTCGCCGTCTCGGCGTAGCTCGAGACGTCCTGGATGGCGTACGGGAAGTCGGCCGCGGGCAGCATGTTCCGCACGATCACCATGTTCTGGTAGGGGTTGTTCGCGCGAGGCTGGCCGAGCGCGTTCGGCGTCACCAGCTCGACCGGATCCAGCTCGCCCTGGGCGACCTCCTGCTCGAGGATGTCGAGGTAGCCGTCGCCCGCGGTCGAGGTCGGAAGCCAGTTGTAGCCGCACTCGGCGGTCGCGTTGGCGGGACGGTCCTCTTCCCAGCCGATGGCGATGGTGTAGTACCCGTCCTCGTCCGTGACGACCTGCTCGTCGTACAGGCAGTCGGTCACCTTCTGGGACATGTACTGGTTGGTGCAGAACGACCAGTAGCGCATCTCGCCCTCTTCGGCGTACTTGCTGCCCTCGCGGGTCCGCGGCGTCTCGGGCAGCTTCCCGCGGAAGACGGCAACCGCCAGCTCGGGGTCCTTCTGGAAGCCGACCGTGACCACACCGAGAGGCGTCGTTCCCTCCTCGAGTTCGAGCGCGGCCTCCGGAACCACGATCGGACGCGCGTTGGTCGTCATGCCGAACACGTACTGGTTGTCCAGGTTGGCGTAGAACCCGGGCTGATCGCTGGGAGCCGGGCTGCAGGCGCCGAACCAGTCGCAGCTGATGTTCTCGGGGAACGTGAAGGCCTTGAGCAGGAAGGTCGGGTTCGCCTCGGTGCCGTCCAGGTGGTACGGATTGCCGAACGCGGCCATCCGGTCGTAGGTCGCAGCGGGAATGAGCGGGATGTTGACGATCGAGGAGTCGACGTCGAGCGTCTCACAGATCTCCTCGACGTCCCACAGGACGGTGCCGTCGGCCAGGGTCACGATCGGCGACGGCAGGTACTCGCCCGCCGTGTTGCCGGTGCCGGCATCTTCCACGTAGGAGCGCAGGACGAGAGTCGCACGCTCGCCGTACGCGGCGTTCGAGCGCAGCGTGTTGGGCGGATCGCCCTCGACCGGAGCGCCCGGCAGGACCTCGAGCACGTAGCGGCGAAGCCAGGTGTTTCGGCGGTTGCCCTCCACGTACGGGTTCTTCGCGAATCGGAACAAGGGCTGCAGGTCGACGTCGGTGATGGCGTCGACGGGAGAGTAGGTCGGGTCGTCACCCGCGATGTCGTACGAGTTGTACGACATGTAGCGGTTGTGCATGTAGCGACCGGTGATCTTCAGGGTGGAGCCCTCGGGCATCGCGAAGTTGGTCGCCCAGTACTTGGCGCCCGTATCCGGGTAGGCGATGTTGGTGACCGGGTTCTCCCGGACGTAGGGACCGGTCCAGAAGCAGTTGCTGTCGGGGATCTCGACGTTCTTCTTGGGCAGGTAGCCGTGGCCCGCGTGCGCGCTCAGGGCCACGAGAGTCGAGGCCGCGACGATGGCGGCCAGCCTGACGGGGTTCATGATCTCCTCCAATGCGTTGACCTGGGATCAGGCAGCGTTCTCGATGCATCCCATGGTCTCGCGGCAGCGCCGTTCGATCCCGTTCCAACGCGCCAGAAATGCGTTCCGACGCGCCAGTGGCGGCCCTTGGGACATCGCGCCCCAGGCGCCTCCCCGCGGGCGCTCGCGGAAGCTCCGCTGCCGCTCGCGCGGGTGCGCCTCAAGCCTGCTGCGCCAACCCCTTCAGGACGAGCTGGTCGTAGGTGACGATGCCCCGGATCTCGTCCCCCTCGATCACGGGCGCGGTGGAGATCCCGAAGCGGTGGAACAGCCGCGCGCAGTAGCGAATGTCCATCCGGGGCGGTACGGACAGCACCGGCTTGGACATGATCTCGTAGACGTTGGTGCGCTCCGGGGAGCGATTCGGGGCCAGCACGTGCTCGGCGATGTCCCGGATCATCACGATGCCGAACTCGTCGTCCTCGTGGCGCTTGGCGACGATGAGGAAGTGCGCGTTCCTCTCCCGCATGAGGGCGAGCGCCTCGGCCACCGTGGCGATGCCCTCGACGATCGCGAAGTCCTGCTCCATCACGTCCGCGACGCGGATGACGTTCCTCTCCGTCACAGCTCCTCCTGAAGGCTCGGCGTGATGCTCTCCGCCTGGTGGGCGACCCCCACGGCGTCTTCCACGTCGACCTGGAAGGCGATGCCCGTGCCCGGGCTCGAGTCGAACTCGCCGGCCTCCCCGATGGTCTCCAGGATGTGGCGTGCCCGGTGCTCCTCGACGAGCAGCAGGACCACGTCCCGTTGGGTCTCGAGGGTGAGGCCGAGGAACGTCGTCTTCTTCTCGAGCCCCTCGCCCCGTGCCTGGGTCAGCACGGTACAGCCGGTCGCGCCCGCGTCCCGAGCCGCCTCGGTGACCGCCTCCGTCAGGTGGTCATCCACCAGGGCTACCAGCAGCTTGAACCTCATGGTCGATCCTCCTCGGATGCTAGCTCGCCCGCGGCGTGATCCCCGGCCGCACGGCTGCGCGCGGCCCGCCACTCCGAGGCCTGCGCGTAGGTCATGACGGTGAGCATGGGAAAGAGGCTGGCGAAGGCGATCAGTCCGAAGCCGTCGATGAGGGGGCTTCGGCCGGGGAGCGCATCGGCCAGCCCGAGTCCCAGCGCGGCGACCAGTGGTACGGTCACGGTGGACGTGGTGACGCCGCCCGAATCGTAGGCGAGCGGCACGATGAGCCTCGGTGCGAAGAGCGTCTGGACGACGACCACGGCGTACCCGACTCCGATGAAGTAGTGGAGGGGGACGCCGAGCACGATGCGGAGCGCACCGAGGCTGATGCCGAGCGCGACCCCGATCGCCACGGCGATCCGCAGGCCCCAGGCGTTGATGGCGCCGGCGGAGAGCTCCTCGGCCTTGAGCGCCACCGCGATCAGCGCCGGCTCGGCGATGGTCGTGCTGAACCCGATGGCGAAGGCGAACGCGTAGACCCACAGATAGGCCAGCGGGTCGGCGGCAGCGGCGTCCTGCGCGCCCGCGGTGCCGAGCACCTGCGGCGCGGTGAGCTGGGCGGCCATGGTCTTGCCGACGGGAAAGACGGCCTGCTCCAGGCCCATCAGGAACAGCACCAGCCCGGCCAGCACGAAGCCGAGCCCCTGCAACAGCCGCATCGGGTTGGGCAGCTTTCGCCGCAGGACGAAGAGCTGGAAGACGGCCAGGATGGCGACGATCGGGAGGACGTCGCGGACGGTCTCCACCACGACCCGAAGCAGCTCGGCCAGCCACGGCATCAGATCAGCATTCCGTAGGCGAGGACGAACACGATCGGGGTGAGCGACGCAAACGCAATCAGCCCGAACCCATCCAGGACGGGATTGCGACCCTCGATCGACGAGGCCAGGCCCACGCCCAGGGCGGTCACCAGCGGCACCGTGATGGTGGAGGTCGTGACGCCGCCGGAGTCGTAGGCGATGCCGATGATCTCCTCGGGCGCGAAGGCCGTCATGACGACGACCAGCAGGTAGCCGCCCGCGATCATCAGATGAATGGGCCATCCGGTCAGGATCCGGAAGACGCCGATCACGAGGGCAACCCCCACCGCCAGCCCGACCGTGAGCCGCAGACCGAGGGCGTAGCGGTGGCGCGCCGCCGCGCTGTCGGCGATGGCCCCGGCCTGGGCCGCGACCTCCGACGCCTCGGCGGCAATCGCGATCAGTGCCGGCTCCGCGACCGTGGTGCCCAGGCCCAGGGCGAAGGAGAAGGCCAGCAGCCAGCCGAGGGAGCCCTTGCGGGCGAAAGCGTGCGCCATGCTCTCGCCGAGTGGGAAGAGCCCGAGGTCGAGGCCCCGGACGAAGAAGGAGAGGCCCAGCAGGACCAGGATCAGGCCGAGCAGGGCGTTCCCGAGGTCGGGGAACGGCTGGCGCAGGACCAGCAGCTGGAAGAGCGCGATGACCAGCACGATCGGGGTGAGGTCACGGGCACTCCCCGACAGGAAGCGCAGCAGCGATCGCAGCCAGTTCACGATGCCGAGGGTGTCCTCTTCGCAGGCGGTGCGCGCCACCGAGCATACCGTGAGCAACGGGCGGCGCGCTGCGAATCTCCTGGCCGACCCCGTGGTATCCTCCTCGCATGCCCCTCGCGCCGACCCTCCTCGGTGTGCTCGTGCTCGCGGCCGCCGCCGCTCCGGCCCAGGAGGTGCTGGTCTCGAACTTCCACACCATCCGCGCCCCCGGCGGCGGCTACTCGATCCGCGAGAACAGCTGGAAGGCCGCCGGCTTCGTCAACGACGGGCAGGCGCGCGAGCTCGCCGCGATCACCGTGAGCATGGGAGCGCCGCTGCCCGGGATGATCGCCGAGCTGTGGTCGGGCGACGACGAGCCGACGACCTACGTCGCGAGCTTCGGCGAGGGCCCGCTGTCCGTCATCAACACCTTCATCTGGGAGCCGCTCGCCCCCGCCGTGCTCGAGCCGAACGGAACCTACTGGATGCTGCTGGCCTATCCGGACGGGTCCCCCGATTTCACGAACTGGTTCGACACTACCGATTCGAGCACGGTCGGCCCCGGCTCCCTCGTCAAGCCACTCTTCAGCCCCAACGACGGCGCGACGTGGCAGACCCTGGATGGCAACATCAACCGGCGGCTTCGGCTCGTGGTCGAGGTCCCGGAGCCGGCTGGTCTCGCGGCCGCCTGGGCCGCGCTGGTCGCCGTCGCGGCCCGCCGGCAGGCGCGATCCGGAGCCCATCCAGTAGCGCACCGAAGCTGAGGACCGATGCTCGTGCGCTCGTGGATCGTCGTTGCGATGCTGGCTCTCGCTTCGTGCATCGCGTCGATGGCGGCGGAGTCGGCCGAGTGGGACGACCCGGTGGTGGACCGCCTGGTGCGCGAGGGCACGCGCCAGAACGACGACGGCGACTACGACGCGGCGGCGGAGACCTGGGCCCGTCTGCGCGCGCATGCCCCGGTCCACCCCGCGCCCCACGTCCACGCGGTCGACACGCTCTACTGGCTCCAGGTCCAGTCGGACGACCGCGGGGGCTTCGACGAGGCCATCGCGCGCGAGTGCGCAGCCGCGATCCGCAAGGGCGAGGCGTGGGTCGCCGCCCGGCCGCAGGACGCGCGGGCCCACTTCTACCTGGGCCAGGCGCTCTTCAATCGCGGCCGCCTGCACGGCATGCGGGCCGAGCTGTACCGCGCGTACCGTCTCGGCGAGCGGGGGCGGCTGGCCCTCGAGCGGGCGCTCGCGCTCGACCCGGCGCTCCACGATGCGAAGTTCTCGCTCGGGCTCTACGCCTTCTACGCGAGCCAGGTGCCGAGCCTGTTCAAGTGGCTGGACTTCCTGTGGTTCATTCCCAAGGGCGATGCCGAGCAGGGGCTGCGCTACTTCGACGAGGTCTACCGGTACGGCGAGCGCTATCGGCTCACCGGAGGCTTCTTCCTCTCCCACGCCCTGACCTTCTACGAGGACCCGGACCTCGCCCGGGCGCTGGCCGTCACGCGGGAGCTCCACGCGCGGCACCCGCGGAACTCGATCGTGCACTTCGACCTGGTGGACCTGCTGCTGATGGTGTCGGACTACGAAGGGGCGATGCGAGAGGCCCGTGCGCTCGAGGCGCACCCCGACCCGGCGGAGCACCACCGCGGCCGCGCGAACATGGCGCGCATCTGGCGGGCGCGGATCGAGCTGCATCGCGGGCGCCCCGAAGAGGCGTGGACGATCCTCGAAACCTTCGGCGCCGACGGGCCGGCCAATCCGGACTGGGGCAATCGCTGGGTGCGCGTCACGCGCGGTCAGATCCTCGACGTGCAGGGCCAACGCGCCCGCGCCCTGGCCGAGTACCAGCACGTGGCGTCCCTGGACGTGCCTCGCAACCCGCGCTCGATGGTGGCCGCGCGGGCCGGCCTCGAGGCGCCCTTCCAGCTCGACCTGCCGCCCGTGATCGCTCCCGTCGAGACCAAGGAGGCGGGAGGGAGCTAGCAGCCCGTTGAAGAACCCGGACCGAGCCTGGCGCGCGAATTCGGCCCGAGATCAAGGCGCGAAACCGCAGCCATAGC
>JASJBO010000308.1 GCA_030066475.1 Myxococcota bacterium | reverse complement strand
GCTCGGCGCCGAGGCGCGCATCTGGAGCGAGCCCAGCCGCCCGCGGCAGGACTGGGAGGACTACCAGAGCTTCAAGGCGACCGGACGGACGTCCAGCAAGGGCGGCCTCGCGGTCGTTCCCCAGAAGAACGGCCTGGCCGTGAAGTGGACCTTCTAGCGGGCGCTGCCGAGCCGGGCGTCGCGCACTAGAACAGCGTCAGCTTGCCCTCGTCCACGTCCTCGAGCAGGTCCTGGATCCGCTCCCACACGTCGTCGATCTCGTCCCGGGTCAGACCGAACTGCACGGTGGTGCCGCTCCGGCGCGCGCCTTCGTCGGCGTCGAACGGCTCCGTGGGCGCGGCGACCCGCAAGAAGCCGTCCGCGTCCATCTCGAGCTGCGACACCACCGCCAGCTCGTCGAGGTCCTCGCGGTTCAGGGCACGCAGGCGCTCCACCGACGTGCGCGGCAGCGCCGGGACCTGGATCTGGCGCCAGGCATAGGTCCACGGGAAGAACCAGTTGAACAGCCAGTCGCCGAACGTGATGCCGTTGTCGATCGCGTAGGCGCGGCGGTCCTCCTCGTCCTTCGAGACCAGGAAGTTGCCGGTGCGGTTGTCGCGGTGGTCGGCCAGGTAGGTCAAGATGTTGAAGTTGGCGAGGTTGTAGGCGTAGCGCGGGTCGGAGAGGAAGCGCTCCTCGTCGTAGAGCGGGTCGGGGAGGGTGACGTCCTGCAACCACATCGCGATCATGGCGAGCACGCAGTTGGTGCCCTCCACGGTGGCCGCCCGCTGATCCCCATAGGTCTGGCTGACGTGGTCCATCTCCAGGCAGCGGATGGCCGTGGTCGGCACGACGTAGTCGACCGGATCCAGGAACAGCTGCTGGACCTCGAAGGTGGCCAGCTCCTTGCGCGGCGAGTTGTTCCAGCCGTCGAGCCGGGCCGGGACCGGCTTGATCTTGAGCTTGAGGTCGCGGTGATAGGTTGGCACGTAGATGCCGACCTCGACCTTGCGGGCGCCCGTGACGCCCCCCCCGGCGCCCTCCTGGGATCGAACCTCTACGGGAGCGCGGTCGAGCTCCTGCAGCTCCTCGAGCGTCACGACGGGTGCGTGCAGCCGGTTGGGATGGGCATCCGCGGGCGGACCCGGCGGCACCGAGTCGAAGCGCACGGATTGCGGCGTGGCGCAGGCCAGGAATGCCGGGGCCGCGAGCCCGAGGAGGATCGATCGCACGGAGAACTGCATCTGGTGCCCCCATTCCGAAGAACCCGAAGAGCCGCAGGGTAGGCGCGCCCGCCGCCGCGCACCAGCGTGCGCCTACGGGACTCCCAGCAGGAATCCGTCGACCGGGGCCTCCCGCTAGAAGATCGCCAGGTCGCCCTCGTCCACGTCCTCGAGCAGCTCCTCGATCCGCTCCCACACGTCGTCGATCTCGTCGGTCGTCAGACCGAACTGTACGGTCGTGCCGTCCACTCGGACCCCCTCGCCGGGGTCGATCGGCACCGTGGGTGCGCTGACGCGCAGCATGCCGGCTTCGTCGGCCTCCAGCTGGGACACGACCGCGAGCACGTCGAGGTCCTCGCGACTCAGGGCTCGCAGGCGCTCCACGGTCTGGCGCGGCAGGGCGGGCACGCGCAGGTCGTGCCACCTGTAGGTCCACGGGAAGAACCAGTTGAAGAACCACGCGCCGAACGTGGAGCCGTTGTCGATTGCGTAGACGCGGCGGTCTTCGTCGTCCTTCGACACCAGGAAGTTGCCCGTACGGTTGTCGCGGTGCGCGATCAGGTGGGTCAGCACGTTGAAGTTGGCGAAGTTGTAGGCGTAGCGGGGCTCGGAGAGGAAGCGCTCCTCGTCGTAGAGCAGGTCGGGGAGCGTGACGTCCTGCAGCCACATCGCGATGGTCACCAGCACGCAGTTGGTGCCTTCGATGCTCGGCGAGGTCGATCCGACGAGCTTCCTGGCACGATCCAGGGGCAGACACTGCACGGCCGTGGTCGGCACCACGAAGTCGACCGGGTCGAGGAAGAGCTGCTGGACCTTGAAGGCGGCCAGCTCCTTGCGCGGCGAGTTGTTCCAGCCGTCCAGTCGGCCGGGCACCTGCTTGACCTTGAGCTCGAGGTCCTCGTCGAAGGACGGCAGGCGGATCTCGACCTTTCGTGCCCCTGTGACGCCGGCGCCCGCGTCCTCCTCGGAGAGGACCTCGGCGCGAGCGGTATCGATCTCCCGGAGCTCTTCGAGCGACACCAGGGGGGGGTGGCGCCGGTTGGGATGGGCATCGGCGGGCGGGCCCGGGGGCACCGTGTCGAAGCGCACCGACTGCGGCGTGGCGCAGGCCAGGAACGCCGGGGCGGCGAGCCCGAGGAGAGTCGTTCGCATGGAGAACCGCATCCGCTGCCCCCGTTTCTCTGGAAGGCCGCAGGATAGGCGCGCCCGATACGGCTCACCAGCGGCGTGCGGCCTTCACGGGCGCCGCGCGCCGGAGGATCGCGGCATGCCGGTCTCGATGAATTCCTGGGAATGCACTAATATTCCTGGGAATTTATCTGGAGGACCCTCCGTGAACCCCCGACCCGTCGTTCTGCTCGCCAGCCTGCTCCTCGCCAGCGCCTGTGGCCCGATCGGACCGATTCCCGGCGGCGCCCTGCGCGGGCCCGTCCACGAGGGCGAGGCGCCGGACTGGGCCTTCGTCGCCGACGTCGAGAACGTCCAGCTCGAGTCGCGCCCCGACGACCCCTACTCGGTCAACGTCTGGTGCGGCGAGGTGGACGGCCGCCTCTACGTGCCGACCTCCCTGATCCTCGGCCCCGACGACCCGAACGAGCGCAGCTGGGTGCGCAACGTGATCGAGAGCCCGGACGTGCGGCTGCGCATCGACGGAACGGTGTACGAGCTGAGGGCGGTGCGGGTGGACGACCAGGCCGAGCGCGAGCGCGTGCGCAGCGCGCTGCTGGCCAAGTACGAGGTGGAGGCAGACGCCCACGCCGAGCAGGCCTGGATCTTCCGGATGGAGTCGCGCTAGCGGTGCGACCGAAGCGCCCGCAGGAGGAGGAGATCCTGATCTGGTGCGGGGTCGTGACGCAGCTCGTGCGGACGCGCGCCAACCGGATCCTGCGCGACGCCGAGCTGCCGTACCCGCTGTTCGTGCTGCTGCGCCACTTCTGCCACGACCCCGACCGCGAGTGGACGGTGACCCAGCTCGCTGCCGCCTTCGAGGTGAACCAGCCGGGCATGACGAAGCAGGTGAAGAAGCTGCTCGAGCTGGGGCTGCTGGCGTCGCGCCCCGACCCGGGTGACGGCCGCGTGCGTTGGCTGCGCGTCACCCGTCGCGGGGTGCGCCTGCGCGACGCGATGGTGGGGCGGCTCGAGCCCGACCGGCAGGACGTGTTCCGCGGCTGGAAGCGCGGCGAGGTGGCCGAGCTGCACCGCCTGCTGCTCCGGCTGAAGAGCTGGCTCGACGAAAACCGGCCGGCTTGAAGGACTTCGCTCGCCTGCGGCTCGCTGCGCGCGCCGGCTTCGCCGGCGCTTGCGGGGTGCCCGCGGAGGGACCTGTTGCTGGCGCGGGGGCGTCTTGGTGGACTTCGCTCGCCTTCGGCTCGCTGCGCGCGCCGCTCGGAGCGGGCCCTCCGTGCGGAACGCGAGGGCGGCGCTTGCGCGGGCAACCTCGTTCGCATCTCCCGCCTTGGCAGGCCGGCGTAGCCAGCTACGTCCCGGCGACGATCAGCTCGATGATGTGGCCGTCGGGGTCCTGCACCCACAACTGGCCGCCGCGCGGGCTCTGGACCACCTCGAGCCCGTGGCTCTCGAGGTGGGCGAGCGTTGCGTCGTAGTCCTCGACCGCGAAGGCGGCGTGGCGGTCGATCGGGTTGGTCTTGGCCGGCGGCGCCGTGAGCTGGGTGCCCCCCGGCATCTCGATCAGGTGCACCTCGCAGGCGCCCGCGCCGTACCAGACGCCGCCCAGCGCGCCGAGGTCGGGGCGCGGGATCGTCTCGAGGCCGAGCACGTCCTCGTAGAAGCGCCGCGAGCGGGCCAGGTCGGTCACGGGGAAGGACATGTGGTGGGCCTTGGCGCGGATGCTCATGGGGGTCTCCTCGGGTTCGGGCCGCTCTTGCCGGTAGTATATGCCGTCGGATGAGCGTGACCCTCCGGGAGATCGAGGCTGCTCGCGCGCGCCTCGGCGACCAGGTCGAGCGGACGCCGCTCGCGCACTCGCGGACGCTCTCCGCCACCAGCGGCGCCGAGGTCTGGCTCAAGTTCGAGAACCAGCAGTTCACGGCGTCGTTCAAGGAGCGCGGCGCGTTGAATCGGCTGCTCACCCTCGACGCCGAGGCCCGCGCCCGGGGCGTGATCGCGATGTCGGCCGGCAACCACGCCCAGGCGGTCGCCTACCACGGCAAGCGCCTGGGCATCCCCACGGTGATCGTGATGCCGCGCTCGACGCCCAACGTGAAGGTCGAGCAGACGCGCGTGCACGGCGCCGAGGTGCTGCTGCACGGCGAACGGTTCGACGAGACGCGGGCGTTCACCCGCGAGCAGGCCGCGCGGCGCGGGCTCACGCTGGTGCATCCATTCGAGGACGACGCCGTGATCGCCGGGCAGGGGACGCTCGCGCTCGAGATGCTCGAGGACGGCCCCGAGTTCGACGCCGTGCTGGTGCCGATCGGCGGCGGCGGGCTGCTGGCCGGTGTCGCCACGGCGATCAAGGCCCGCGCACCGGCGACCGAGGTGATCGGCGTGCAGAGCGAGCGCTACCCGGCGGCGCACCAGGCGTTCCACGGTCTGGCCGCGCGGGTGCCGGGCGGTGGCAGCGTGGCCGAAGGGATCGCGGTGGAGGTGCCCGGCGAGCGCACCCTGGCGCTGATCCGCCGCCACGCGGACGACGTCGTGCTGGTGAGCGAGGACGCGATCGAGGCGGCCGTGTTCGCGCTGCTCGAGGTCGAGAAGACCGTGGTCGAGGGGGCGGGCGCGGCCGGCCTCGCCGCGCTCGACAGCCAGCGCGAGCGCTTCGCCGGGCGCCGCGTGGGCCTCGTGCTCTGCGGCGGGAACATCGACCTGATGGTGCTCTCGTCGATCCTCCAGCGCGGCCTGGTGCGCACCCACCGGCTGGTTCGGATCGGCGTGGAGCTGCGCGACGTGCCCGGCGCGCTCGGCGACCTGGCCGCACGCATCGGCGCGATGAACTGCAACATCATCGAGGTGACGCAGCAGCGCCGCTTCCGCATCTCGTCGGCCCGTGCCGTGCGCGTGGACCTGGTGCTCCAGATGCGCGGCGAGGAGCAGGCCGAGGCGGTGCTGGCCGCGCTCGCCGAGGCCGGCTTCGACGCCCGGCGCGAGTGAGGCGACTCAGCGGCCGGGGTAGCGGACGCCCGCCAGGATCTCCTCGTGGCGGCGGGTCAGGAAGCCGGCGCGCTCCTCGTCGTCCGGCATCAGCGCGAAGAAGCGGCCCGCTCGCAGCGCCTCCACCCCCCAGCGCCCGACCGCCTCGACGGACATGCCGTCGCTTCGCCAGCGCTCGCCGATCGCCTCGGGAAGGTGGCGTGGTCCGCCGAAGCGCTCGGGGCGCGCCCGGGCGCCGTTCCAGATGCGCGTGTTCACCAGGCCCGGGCACAGGACGGTGACGCCGATGCCGTCCGCCTCGAGCTCGGTACGCAGGCCTTCGGCGACGCCGATCACCGCGAACTTGCTGGCGGCGTAGGCCCCAGACGATGCGGACGGGGCCCAGCTCGCCGAGCACGCGCTCGGCCAGGGCCGCGACCGAAGCCTCGTCGGACACGTCGCAGCCGACCGCGAGCGCGCGCACGCCGAGCGCGCCGGCCTCGTCGGCGACCGCCTTGGCGGCGTCCTCCCGGATGTCCGCTGCGGCGACCTGGGCGCCGGCGCGCGCCAGCTCGAGCACCAGGGCGCGGCCGATGCCGTCGCCGCCGCCGGTCACGACGGCGACCGCTCCCGTGAGATCCTGCATCGCGTTGCCTCCTCAGCCGTCGGCGCCGGCTCCGCTCCAGGCGTCCAGCATCGCGCGCAGCGGCTCGTGCAGCGCCCGGACTCGCTCTGCGGCCGCGCCGCGGATCGCGTCCGCCGTCTGGATGCCGCTGCCCGGCTCGCCGAGCTCGTCGGCACACGCCTGCAGCATGGCTGCGATGCTCTCGAGCGTCGCCTCCAGGTGGAACTGCAGGCCCAGCGCGCAGGGACCGAGCTGGAAGGCCTGGTGCGTGCAGCGCTCCGAGCGCGCCAGGTGGCGGGCGCCGGCGGGCAGGTCGAAGGTGTCGCCGTGCCAGTGGAAGGGCACGAACGGGTCGGGCAGGGCGGCGAGCAGCGAGTCGCTCGCGGCCGGCATCCGCTCGGCGGGCAACCAGCCGATCTCCTTCTCGGGGCCGGGGTAGACCCGCGCGCCGGCGGCGCGCGCGAGGATCTGGGCGCCGAGGCAGATGCCCAGCAGCGGCTTGCCGGCGCCGAGGAACGCCGCCACCCGCTCGCGCTCCGGACGCATCCACGGGTAGTGCGCGTCGTCGTTGGCGCCCATCGGACCGCCCATCACGAGCAGGGCGTCCGCCTCGTCGATCTCCGGCAGCGCCTCGCCCTCGAACAGACGCCGCGTCGCGAGCGCGTGCCCGCGCTGCGCCGCCCAGTCGCCGATGGCGGCGGGTCCCTCGAACGGCACGTGCTGGAGCACTGCGATCCTCAAAGCGGTCCCCGCTCTTCCGGCCCGGCCGGCAGCGTGGCGGGCTCACCGCCCGCGTACACGGTCTCGCCGCCCACGACGGTCGCGAGCACGCGGGTCTCCGGGAGCTCCTCGAGGTGGCAGCGCAGCGGATCCCGGTCGACGATGGTCAGATCGGCGTGGCTGCCGGGTGCGAGCGTGCCGATCCCCGCCCAGCCGAGCACGCGTGCCGCATCGCGCGTCCACATCGCGAGCGCCTCGGCGCGCGTCACCAGCTGACCTGGGCCCCGGTTGCAGTGGCCGCTGCCCTCGAAGCGGTGCGTCTCGGCCAGCTGGATCTGCTCGAAGACGTTCTTGGGGCCCCAGTCGGTCCCGCAGGCCACACACAGGCCCGCGTCCAGCATCCGGCGCAGCGGGATCAGGTCGGCCCACGCGTGTCGACCGACGCGCGCGCCGATCAGGTCGCCCTTGCCCCACGAGAACGACATGCTGGTGGTGACGTCGAAGCCCAGCGCCGCGTAGCGCTCGGCCTGGCGCTCGCTCAGCAGGTAGACATGCTGGAGGATCCAGCGCCGGGCGGCCACGGGGTGCCGCTTCGCCACGGCCTCTGCGCGCTCCAGGAACTCGTCGTGGTCGCGGTCGCCGGTGCCGATGAAGTTGAGTCGCAGGCCGCGCTCGGCGCAGAACTCGAGCGCCATCTGCTCTCGCTCGGCCGGGACGAAGGTCACCCCGCGCGTGGGCTCGCCGTAGGGTCCCTCGTAGGCGGCGTGCATGCGGAGGAAGCCCGGCCAGCACGGACCGCCGCGCGAGAGCGTGACGCCCCGATGACGCAGCCAGTCGTCTTCCGGCGACTCGAGGGCCAGGGCGCGCTCCAGGTTGGTGTGGAAGGCTGCGTCGGAGAGCGGGCGGCTCCAGGGCAGGCCGTAGGCTTCCGCCTCCAGGGCGGTGAGGACGCGCAGGGTGAGCTGCCGCGTCTCGCGCAGGTGGCCGTAGACGGCGATCTCCGCCTCGGACATCGCGTGTCCCTCGTAGACGGTGGTGACGCCCAGGCGGTTGTAGGCGGCCATGCTGCGCACGACCCCCGGCACGGTCTTGTCGAGCTGGAGGATCGGGATCTGGCGCAGCAGGCCTTCCATGAACGGATCATTGGAGTAGTAGTTGTTGACCGAGCCGTGCAGGCGGCCGGTCGGCGCGCCGCTCGCGTCCTTCTCGATCCAGACGTTCTCGATGCGGTCCGGGCTCTCGCGCGCGATGTCGAGCCGCTCGAGGGCCGCGGAGTTGAAGGCGCACACGTTCGGCGTGACCGGCGCCCACGCCTGGACGAAGACCGGATGTTGCGCGGTCGCGCGGTCGAGGACGGCGCGATCCGGCAGCTCGCCCTCGGCGAGGTCGCGCCAGGAGCGCCGCAGGAAGTAGTGGGGCTCGCCGACCGGGGTCGCCATGATCCACTCGCCGGCGGGCTCTGCCTCCGCCCGCTGCGCGATGCGCTCGACGATGTCGGCGTGCGAGCGCGCGTCGCCGATGTCGACCAGTGGCTCCGACAGCACGCCGAAGTGGAGCAGGTGGGGGTGGGTGTCGATCAGGCCGGGGAGCGCGGTCGCGCCATCCAGGTCGATCTCGCGCGCCCCGCTGCCTGCGGCCGCGCGCAGCTCCGCGCGGTCGCCCGCCGCGACCACGCGCCCCGCCCGGACCAGCAGCGCCTGCGCCTCGCGGGCCGGTCCGTCGAGGACGAGAACCCTGCCGCCGGTGAACAGGAGCGCCGCGTCGTTCGCCAAGAGAAGCGATCCTTCGGTGGTTCCTCGGGTCCCGCAGGAGCGACTAGACTACTGGACGAACGTCCCGGAGGCTCGCGGGGCGCGGAGGGCTTCATGAGCCGCATCTACGGCGACATCCGGCAGAACGGCTTCGTGGTGCGCGACATCGAGGCCGCGATGAAGCACTGGGTCGAGGTGCTCGGCGTCGGGCCCTGGTTCTACCTGGAGCGCGCGCCGATCACCGACTTCCTGTACCGCGGGGCGCCGTCGGAGATGGAGGCGAGCATCGCGCTCACGAACTCGGGCCCGCTCCAGATCGAGCTGATCCAGCAGCGCAACGACGCGCCGTCGAGCTACCTCGACTTCCTGCGCGCCGGCCGCGAAGGGCTCCAGCACGTCGCGTTCTGGACCGAGCAGTTCGACGCGGACCTGGCGCGCGTGCGCGCGCTCGGACACGCCGAGCTGCAGTCGGGCTGCGCGGGCGGTCCGGACGGACGCTTCGTCTACCTCGACACCGAGGCGCACCCCGGCACGATCCTCGAGCTCTCGGAGATCAGTGGCGCCAAGGGCGCGCTGTTCGCCCACATCCGCGAGACGGCGGCGAGCTGGGACGGCAGCGACCCGATCCGCCGGATCGGCGGCTAGCTGGTGGACTTCGGTGCGCCGTGCCAAGGCGGCGCTTCTCAGTGGGTGCGAATCCCACCCGGTGACTGGTCGCTCCAGCCGGTAGCCCTCGGAGCGGCAGTGGAGGTAAC
>JASJBO010000307.1 GCA_030066475.1 Myxococcota bacterium | reverse complement strand
ACGATGCCGAGCAGGGCCGCCATGCCCAGACCGCGCCCCGAGAACTTCGTGGTGAAGAACGGCTCGAAGACGCGCCCCTGCGTGTCCGGATCCATCCCGCAGCCCGTGTCGGCCACCTCCAGGAGCACGTACTCCCCCGGCTCCGCGCCGGTCGCGCCGACGCAGCCCGCCAGCTCGGCGGCATCGAGCCGCCGGACCCCGGTTCGCACGGTCACCCGCCCCGGCTCGTCGCCCAGCGACTCCGAGGCGTTGATCACGAGGTTCAGGATCACCTGGCGCAGCTGCCCGGCGTCCGCCTCCACGAGCGGCAGCTCGGCGCGCAGCTCGGTCTCGAGCGTGCAGCGGTCGGACACCGACGCCAGCAGCAGGCCCATCATCCGCTCGGCGAGGCCGCCCAGGTCGACGGGCTCGAGCTCGGCGGTCGACTTGCCCGCGTAGGCCAGCATCTGCTCGGTGAGCGACGCGGCGTGCTCGGCGGCCGTGCGCACGCGCTCCAGCCTCTCGCGCGCGGGCGAGTCCGGCGCCTCGTCCTCCAGCGCGAGGCGGACGTTGCCGCGGATCACGGTGAGCAGGTTGTTGAAGTCGTGCGCCACCCCGCCGGCCAGGATGCCCAGGCTCTCGGCGCGCTGGGCCCGCTGCATGTGCGCCTCGAGCCGGCGCTGCTCCGTCTCGGCGTGCACCCGATCGGTCACGTCCGAGCCCGATCCCATCACCTCGAGCGTTCCGTCGGAGTCGGTGCGCACGCTCTGGAAGCGGAGCTGGAGCCAGCGCTCCTCGCCGTCGCGCCGCACGATCTTGCGCTCGGTCGAGCGCGCGCCCGCCTGCGGCGCGCGCGCCAGCTCGCCGGCCATCCCGCGCTGCGTGTCGGCGTCGAGCAGCGACAGCCAGCCGTGCCCGTCCAGGGCGTCGGGCGGATAGCCCGTGATGCGCTCGAAGGCTCCCCAGAGCCAGTCGAGCGACAGCTCGCCGCCGGGCGAGATGCGCACGCAGAAGGCCAGGTCGCTGGCCAGCTCGGAGATCTGCCGGAAGCGCTCCTCGCTCCGGCGCAGCGCCTCCTCGGCCGCGACCCGCTCGACCACCTCCCGCTCGAGCCGCGCGACGGTGTCGCGCAGCTCGGTCGTGCGCAGCGCAAAGCGCTGCTCGAGCTCCTCGTGCGAGCGGCTGAGCGCGTCGGCCGTGCGTCGCGTCAGCGCGAGGTAGTGCGCGCCGAGCGCGGGCGGCGCCACCAGCAGCCAGAGCAGCAGGCCGCCCGACCAGTGGGGCCCGACCGCGATGGCGCCCACGTGCTGCACCGTGTCGGCCACGGCGACGGCGACGAGCAGCGTCCCCAGCATGCGCGTCGGGACGAGGGGTCCGGTTCGCGCGCCCGCCTGCCAGACCAGCCAGGCAGCCGCGAGCACCGCCGGCGTCTCTGCCACCTCACCGAGCGCGATCGCCAGCTCCACCTGGCCCGCTGCGTGCGCGAGAGCGCGCGCCCCCATCAGGACGGCCGCTGCGGGCAGCAGCCAGCGCGGCAGCGGCCGTCCGGCGAACAGGAACGCCCCCGCCAGGATCAGCGCCCCGAACTGAGTGCCCAGCGGGGGAAGCAGGTGCTCGAGCAGGGGCACCTCGGGCGTCATCAGGCGCAGCCCGCCGGCCAGCCCCAGGGACACCCAGGCCACGAACCAGTGGAACCCGCCGTTCTCGCTCGGGAGGCGCAACAGCGTCAGCCCTCCAGCGAGAACGGTGACGAGCAGGCCGACGGCGAGGATGTCGCTCACGAGGCCCGGCTCCTTCGCTGGACGGGGAGCGGCAGGATACCGGCTCGCGATACGCTTGGCGTCCCCCGCAGAGCGAGGAAGCCATGTCGGTGCGACCCGAGGACCTGGGCCTGTCGAGCGAACGGCTGGCGCGGATCGATGCCCATCTGAAGACCCGCTACGTGGATCCCGGCAAGATCGCCGGCGCGCTGAGCCTGGTGTTCCGGCGCGGCGAGATCGCCTGGCTCTCGCCCCTGGGCCTGGCCGACCGCGAGCGCGGCCGCCCGATGCGCGAGGACACCCTCTTCCGGATCTACTCGATGACGAAGCCGGTGGCCTCGGTGGCGCTCATGATGCTCTACGAGCACGGCCACTTCCAGCTCGACGATCCGGTGCACCGCTTCATTCCGGCGTGGCGCGATCTGCGCGTCTTCCGCGCCGGCAACCACCCGCAGTTCCTCACCGACCCGTGCGAGCGGCCGATGCGCGTGCGCGACCTGCTCACCCACATGTCGGGCCTGACCTACGGCTTCATGCAGCAGACCAACGTCGACCGCGCCTATCGCCGGCTCGGCATCGGCACCGGCGGTCCGAGCTTCGACGGCTCGCTCGCCGAGATGGCGCAGGCGCTCTCGACCCTGCCGCTCGAGTTCCAGCCGGGCACGGCCTGGAACTACTCGGTGTCGACCGACATCGTCGGCCACCTGGTCGAGCTGATCTCGGGCGAGCCGCTCGACGAGTTCCTGCGCCGCCACGTCTTCGAGCCGCTCGGCATGGTCGACACCGGCTTCCACGTGCCCGACGACAAGCTCGACCGCTTCGCGGCGTGCTACGAGCGGGGCCCCGGCAAGACGCTGCGCCTCCAGGACGACCCCGAGACCAGCGCCTACCGCCAGCCGCCGAAGCTGCTGTCGGGCGGCGGCGGCCTGGTGTCGACGGCAGCCGACTACCTGCGCTTCTGCCGCATGCTGCTCGGCGACGGCGAGCTCGACGGCACGCGCCTGCTGGGACCGAAGACGCTCGAGCTGATGACCGCCAACCACCTGCCCGGCGGCTGCGACCTGACCGAGGTGGCGCGCGGCGCCTTCGCCGAGACCACCTACGACGGCGTGGGCTTCGGGCTGGGCTTCTCGGTCTCACTCGACCCGGCGGTGGCCGGCGTGTCGGGCTCGATCGGCGAGTTCGCCTGGGGGGGCGCGGCGAGCACCGTGTTCTGGGTCGATCCGAGCGAGGAGCTGATCGTGCTGTTCCTGACGCAGCTCATGCCCTCGACCCTGTTCAACTTCCGCGGGCAGCTGAAGCAGATCGTCTACGGCGCGATCGTGGACTGAGGCCGCGCGCCCCGAGCCATCCCGGGCTCAACGGCGGGCGGGCGCCCGCGCCGAGCCGCGGCGCGCGAGCGCGGCCAGGCAGGAGAGCGCCACCAGCCCGAGCTCCCCGCGCCCCGGCTCGGGAACGCCGGCGACCACGGCCACGTCCACGAACTCGCGCCACTCGGGCGCACGATACAAGATGCGCTGCGCCCGCGTCGAGAGATCGTATTCGACGACCACGTCCTCGCTGGTCACGAGGTACACGGCGTCCTCGCTCGTCGGGACCCGAGCGGCGCCCTCCAACATCAACCCCTCGTCGAAGGTGAGGTAGTCGACCGCCACCGGGTCGAGCGAGACGAGCTGGAAGTCCCTCCCGCTCCACCACCCTCCCCCGACGAGCAGGCGGGACTCGTCGATCGCCCAGACGCGTTGGGACGTGGGGATCGGCTCGCCGAAGCACGTCGCGAACTGCCCGCAGCGCCACTCGTCGCCGCCGTGGACCCGGAGCATCTCGTCCTTGTCGGCGTCGAGGCGCAGCAGCTCGTCGGTGCGAGACAACGTGATCCAGTCGTAGCCCGGGAAGACCGCGAACAGGGCTCCGCCCGCCGCCGTCAGCCCCGAGAAGGCGACGCGTTCGAAGAGCCGCTCGACCGAGCCGTCGCGCGGATCGACGCGCACCACGCTCTCCGAGGCGAGCACGAGCAGGTGCCCGTCGCCGTCGACGGTGAGCGAGTGCGCCGTGCGGCTGTCGAGCAAGGCCACCAGCGCGCGCTCCCCGGTGCGCGGATCGATCTCGAAGATGCCGTCCCAGGCGAGCGCATAGATGGTGCCGTCCGCACCGACCTGCACCTCGCGAACCCGGAACGGAGCGCCCCAGGACAGCTTCGTCAACTCCATCGACCGAACGTCGAGGTGCTGGATGGAGGACCCCGAGACGAGCAGGAGGTCGCCGTCGTGGAGCCGGGGAAAGGGCTCGACGGCGGCATCCCGGACCCCGTCTGCGTCGCGATCGGAGGCGCCGGCGACGCCCCCGCTCACGAGCAGCACGGCGAGACACGCCAGCACGCGGGCGAATTCTCTCTCGGGTCCGCCGCCCATGGGGGCAACCCTAGACCAGGCCGTGCCGACGCGCCGTGCCGCGCTAGCGCGGGCGGCCCGGCGCGATGAAGCGCCCGGACTTGAGCAGGATCTGCGCCAGGCTGTGGCGCTGGTCCTTGGTGAGCTTGTCCTTCGAGCCCACCAGCAGGCCGCGCGTGCAGATCGTCTCGTAGCTCACGGTGTGATCGCGCCCGAAGCCGCTCGTGACGGTCTCGAAGGTATAGACGGGCTGCTCGTTGGGCAGCCTCGAGGTCTCGAGCTCGCCGGGGCGAACCGGGGCGATCTTGTACTCGTCCAGCTGGGCGATCACGATCTCCATGGCCGACGAGGGGCTGCGCGGCCGCTGCACCAGCATGAGCGCCGCGAGCGGGACCGGGGCCGCCGGCATCCGCAGCTGGAGCAGGGCCTCCATGGGATCCTGGTAGACGACGGGCGTGTTGCCGAAGGCCGGCTCGAGCTGGGTCATCAGCTGGAAGGTCACCGCCGGGCCGCTCTCCGGGCCCGAGATCGACAGCTTCTTGCCGGACTCCTTCTTGAGGTCTGCCGCGCTCTCGATCCCGCCCTTCTTCGGCGTGATCAGGACCACGCACTCGCGGCCGACGTCGTCGATCACGAGCATCTTCTGCGCGAAGCCCGGGTTCTCGTCGAGGTACTTGCGCAGCGCGTCCGCCTGCGCGAGCGCCACGTTGACGGGGCTCGCCGCATCGTGGAGCCGCGCGAGGTTCTGGAGCGAGCCCTCGCTCGAGACCCGCTCGCCCTTCAGCCCCTCCTGGTCGAGGACGGAGACGAGACGGCCGGCCACGCCGTGGTAGTAGCCCCCGGGCTCGCCCGAGCTCACGAAGAAGACCTGCGCCTGGGCTGCCGATGCCAGCAGCACCGTCGCGCCCAGTGCGAGGGTCCACCCGAGAATCCGCCGCATCCACCGCTCCTTTCTCGCACGCGCTCGCAGGGCGAGCGCGCTGCCTTCAGGCTGACCGAGAACCTTAGCGACCCGTCGTCCTCAGCCGCCAGCGGACTGCTGCGTCACGTCGACGTAGAGCACCAGCTTCTGGCCGGGGCGCAGCACGCCGCCGCGTCCCAGGCGGTTCCAGCCGCGCAACGCCTCGACGCTCACCCCGAAACGCGAGGAGATCCGCCACAGCGAGTCGCCGCGGCGCACGACGTAGTGGATGCGCCGCACGGGGCCGCCGGGCACCGGCGAGGCGGACGCCGGCGACGTCCTCGCCGTGCGGGCCGGCTGGCGGATGCGCAGCTCGCGCCCGACCGACAGCGGGTCGCCCGGCGCCATGCCGTTCCAGCGCGCCAGCGCGCGCACGCTCACGTCGTGCGCGCGGGCGATGTCCCACAGCGTGTCGCCCGGGCGCACGCGGTAGCGGAGACCATCGGACGACGCGGCGAGCGTCTCGGCGAGCCGCGCGTCCTGGCTCCGGCCGTACGCCGCGAGGCTGCGCGTCGCGGTCGGGATCAGCAGGTGATCGCCCGCGCGGATGCGGCTGCCGCGCACGCCGTTCGCGCGGCGGATCACGGCGACCGTGGTGCCGTAGCGCCGGGCGATGCCGCCGAGCGTGTCACCGCGGCGGATGCGATGACGCTGCCAGCGCACGCGCTGCTCGGGCGGCAGCGCTTCGAGCCCGGCCTGCAGCGCGGGGGCCCTGGCGACGGGAACCAGCAGCCGGTGCGGACCGTCCGGCGGCGTGGCCCAGCGGTTGAAGCCCGCGTTGAGTCGCGACAGCGCGTCGGTGTCGAGCCCGGCGAGATCGGCGGCGACCGACAGGTCGATCTGGCCGTCCACGGCCACCGTCTCGAACCAGGGCTCGTTGGCCACCGGGGCCAGCGTGATGTCGTAGCGGGAGGGATCGCGCACCACGCGCTGCAGGGCCAGCAGCCTCGGCACGTAGGCGCGGGTCTCTCGCGGGAGCTTCAGGTTCCAGAAGTCGGTGGGCCGGCTGCCGCGCTCGTTGCGGCGGATCGCCTTGCGCACGTTGCCCTCGCCCGAGTTGTAGCCCGCCACGGCCAGCAGCCAGTCGCCGTCGAAGTCGCCGGCCAGCTTCTGCAGGTAGTCGAGGGCGGCGCGCGTCGACTCGGTGACGTCACGGCGCCCGTCGTACCACCAGTTCTGGGCGAGCCCGTAGCGGCGGCCCGTCCCCGGGATGAACTGCCACAAGCCGGAGGCGCGGCCGTGCGAGTAGGCGAACGGGTCGTAGGCGCTCTCGACCATCGGGAGCAGCGCCAGCTCGAGTGGCATGCCGCGCTCCTCGAGCGCCTCGGCGATGTGGTAGAGGAACGGCTCGGCGCGGCCGAACACCCGCTCGAGCGACTCGCGATCGCGCAGGTAGCGCGCCAGCTCGCGGTCGATCCGCGGCTGCTCGACCGGCTCGAGCTGGAAGCCGAGCCGGACCCGCTCCCAGACGTCGACGGGGGCGGCGGGCACCGGGTCGGCGGCCGGTGCCGGGTCGGGCTCGGGCGCGGCGGCGCGAGCGGGCTCCATGGCCGGCGGCGGCGCGGGCGGGGGGGCCGGCGAGGCGCAGCCGACGGCCAGTGCGAGGCACCCGAGCCACGCCAGGGCCTGCAGCCGCGCGGAGCGGCGGCCCTTCCGCGCGCGGCGGGGCTGGCGGGAGCAGCGGGTCAACGGGCCTCCTCGTCCGCACGCGCATCGGCCGCGCGGCCCCGGATGTTGAGCCCTCCGCGCTCGATCCGAGTGGGGCCGCGCGGGGACGTGGGCCGCAGGCTAGCTCATGCCCCCGACTCAGGTGGCGGCGTGTGCGGCGTCCGCCTCCGGGGCTGCCGCAGCCGCCTCCGCCAGGATGCCGGCCACGAAGCGCTGCATGCCTTCGACCTCCTCGCGCACGGCGGGGCGGGCGCCCATCCGGTCGAGCCAGGCGCGCAGCGCGGTGTGCGACTCGGCGGGCGGCGCGCCGAGCGTCGCGGCGGCGTTCAGCATCACGAAGGTCGCGATGTCGGCGACGCTGAACGCGTCGCACAGGAACTCGCGGCCGGCGAGCTGCGCGTCGAGACCTGCGTGCTGCTCGGCGAGCGCGGCGTGGGCCGCGGCCAGGCGTTCGGTATCGCGCGAGCCGTCGGCCGCGGGATAGAAGGCCTCCTCGATCAGGTCCCACAGCGGCGCGAACACGATCTCGTCGGCCGCAGCCTCGAGCTGGCGGCAGAGGGCGCGCTCCGCGGCGTCGCGCGGGTACAGCGGCGACTCGGGAGCCGCGTCCTCGAGGTACTCGAGGATCACGGTCGAGTCGTAGACGACGACGTCGCCGTCCACCAGCACCGGCACCTCGCGCTTGGGATTGAGCGCCGCCACCTCCGGGTGGTGGGGCAGGTAGCGGTCGCGGAGGCTCCAGCCGACGTCGACGCGCTCGTAGGGAATTCCCTTCTCGGCCAACGCGATGCGGACCTTGGCGGTGAACAGGCTGAGCGGACCCGAGTAGAGCTTCACGGCGGACTCCTTCCGGTTTGACTTCGTTCGGCTTCGCCTCACTGCGCGCGCCCTCCGGGCGCTTGCGGGGGTGGGAGGGCGATGCGCGGAGTCCTGGCTTCTCCGTTGCTGCGTTCGGCTTCGCCTCACTGCGCGCGCCCTCCGGGCGCTTGCAAGGGTCTTCTGGCGCGCAGACCTCCAGGTGGTCCGCGGCGCCCCGACGCCGTCAGGATGTCCCGTCCGCCGGTCCCGAGAAAGGTCCACGACGAGACCGCCGAATGGATCCAATCTGGCGACGCGGCGCGGCGCTACGAGCCGGCCTCCACCTTCTCGAAGTAGCCGCGCAGCGCCGGCTCCGCGAGCGTCTCCCGCTCCAGCAGCTCGCGCGCGCTGGTCTCGAGCAGCTCGCGGTTGCGCGCGAGCACGGCCCGCGCTCGCGCGAATGCGCGTTCGACGATGTCGCGCACGGCGCAGTCGATCTCGCGGGCGGTCGCCTCGCTGTAGCGCCGGGTCGGCAGCGCCGCGGGCACCGGACCCAGGAAGCCGGCGGCGTCCTCGCCGTAGGTGGCGTGGCCCAGCTCGGGAACCATGGCGTAGCGGGTCACCATGCTGCGCGCGATGTCGGTGGCGCGCGCCAGGTCGTCGGCGGCGCCCGTCGAGAGGTGGCCGTAGACCAGGTCCTCGGCCGCGCGCCCGCCGAGCAGCACGGCGAGCTTCGCCTCCATCTCGGCCTGCGTCATCAGGTAGCGGTCCTCGGTGGGTCGCTGGAGCGTGTAGCCCAGGGCGCCGATCCCGCGCGGGATGATCGACACCTTGTGGACCGGATCGGCGCCGGGCAGCGCCGCCGCCACCAGCGCGTGTCCCATCTCGTGGTGGGCGACGATCTCGCGCTCGAGCGGGTTGAGCACGCGGTTGCGCTTCTCCAGGCCGGCCACGATGCGCTCCACCGCGGCCGTGAAGTCGGCCATCTCGACGGCTTCGCCGCCGCGGCGGGTCGCCACCAGGGCCGCCTCGTTCACCAGGTTCGCGAGGTCGGCGCCGGTGAAGCCGGGCGTCAGGGCCGCGATCGGCTCGACCTCGACGCCCGGCGCCAGGAGCACGCGGCGCAGGTGCACGCGCAGGATGGCCACGCGCCCGACGCGGTCGGGGCGGTCGAGCAGCACCTGGCGGTCGAAGCGCCCCGCGCGCAGCAGCGCGGGGTCGAGGATCTCGGGACGGTTGGTGGCGGCGAGCAGCACGATCCCCGAGCTCGGATCGAAGCCGTCGAGCTCGACCAGGAGCTGGTTCAGGGTCTGCTCCTTCTCGTCGTGGCCGCCCATGCCCGGCTGTGCGCCGCGCGCGCGGCCCAGCGCGTCCAGCTCGTCGACGAAGATGATGCACGGCGCCTTGGCGCGCGCCTGCTCGAACAGGTCGCGCACGCGCGCCGCGCCCACGCCCACGAACATCTCGACGAACTCGGAGCCGCTGATCGAGAAGAACGGCACCCCGGCCTCGCCCGCCACGGCGCGCGCCAGCAGCGTCTTGCCGGTGCCCGGCGGCCCCACCAGCAGGATGCCCTTGGGCATGCGGGCGCCGAGCCGGCCGTGCGATC
>JASJBO010000306.1 GCA_030066475.1 Myxococcota bacterium | reverse complement strand
AGCTCCTCGAGCGCCATGCGGATGCGCGCCTCGGTGGAGGCGTCGACGATCGCGTCGGGCTGCTTGCGCCAGCGCAGCAGCGAGCGCGCCAGGTCGCGCGAGCTCTCGAACAGGTCGAGGCGCGCCACCAGGTCGCCGAAGCCGTACTTGGCGACCACGCCGACGATCTCGCGCAGGCGCTGGAGGTTGCGGACGGTGCGCGGCAGCCCGACGAGGGTGGCGAGCCGCATCAGTCGCGCCGCGCGCGGTCCATCTCGCGCTCGAGGCGCTCGAGCCGCTCCGAGATGTCGGAGAGCCGCGCCAGCACCTCGCCCAGCTCGCTCGCGCCTCCGGCCTCGCGCGGACGGCCGGCGGGCTCACGGTCGTTCCAGGCGCCCCACGCGCCGCGCAGGGGTGCCAGCACGCTCTCGCGGAAGAAGCGCCGGTGCGACACGACCGCCTCCTGCACCGCCAGCTCGATCTCGGCCGCCTCCTCGTCGCTCAGGTCGCCGCGCGCGATCAGCTCGTCGAGGATGCGGCGCGCCTCGTGCTGCGCCACCTCGGCGCCGCGGAACAGGAGCTGCGAGAGTGCCTCCCAGGAGCCCACGCGGATAGAATCCCACACCCGCGCCGGAACCGACAGGGAGGCTCCGATGTCCGTCGCCACGGTCTTCACGATCGCCAGCGCCTCGGTGCTGCCCGCCTGGCTGCTGCTGGCACTGGCGCCACGCTGGGTCTGGACCCAGCGCATCGTCCACTCGCTGCTGTTCCCGCTGGCGCTCGGCGCCCTCTACGGCGCGGCGCTCGCGACCGCGCCGCCGATGCCCGAGGGCGCCAGCTTCGGCAGCCTGGCGGGCACGATGAAGTTCTTCACGGTCCCGCAGGCCATGCTGGTGGGCTGGGTGCACTATCTGGTCTTCGACCTGTTCGTCGGGGCCTGGGAGGTGCGCGACGCCCAGCGGCTCGGCATCCCGCATCTGGCCGTGGTGCCGTGCCTGCTGCTCACGCTGATGGCGGGCCCCGTCGGGCTGGGCCTGTACGGTCTGCTGCGGCTCGCGCTGCGGCGGGACGCGAGCCTGGTGGAGACTCGTCCCTGAGGCCGGCACGACGCGACCGCCTCCGGTTCGCGCTCGAGCGGCTGGTGCTGCGCGGGCTCCCGTACCGCCTGCTGCTGGCCGCCTCGATCGTCGTCCTCGTGTCGCTCCTGGCAGGTGCGCTCCTCGCGCTCCTGGATGCCCGCTCCTCCGACCTCGGCGAGAACGTCTGGTGGGCCTTCCTGCGGCTCACGGATCCGGGCTACCTGGGAGACGACGAAGGCGTCGCGCGGCGCACCATCTCGACGGTGGTCACCGTGCTCGGCTACGTGCTCTTCCTCGGCCTGCTGATCGCGATCCTCACGCAGTGGCTGAACGGCCTCATCTCGGGCCTCCAGTCCGGCGTCACGCCGATCGCACTGAGCGACCACGTGATCGTGCTGGGATGGACGCACCGCACCCCGACCATCGTGGCCGAGCTGCTCGGCACCGGCGGCCGGGTCCGGCGCTTCCTCGCGCGGCGCGGCGCGAACGACCTGCGGATCGTGGTCCTGGCCGAGCAGGTGGACGAGGCGCTGCTGCGCGAGCTGCGCGAGCGGGTGGGGACGCCGTGGAGCGACCGCCGGGTGTTCCTGCGCTCCGGGAGTCCATTGCGCATCGACCATCTGGAGCGGGTCGCGTTCCGCGACGCGGCCGTGCTCATCCTGCCGGGCGCGGACTTCGGCGAGCACCGGCCCGAGGTGGTCGACACCGAGACGATCAAGACGCTGATGGCGGTCTCCCGGCACGCGAGCGCCGAACACGCCGAGGTGCCGCTGGCGGTCGCGGAGATCTTCGACGGCCGCCGGGCCGCGGTCGCCCGTCGGGCGTACGCGGGCCCGAGCGAGATCCTGGCCACCGACGAGATCGTGAGCCGGCTGATCGTCCAGAGCGTGCAGCAGCAAGGGATGTGCGACGTGTTCCAGGAGCTGTTGACCCTCGGCGTGGGCAACGCCCTGTTCGTCCGGCAGCTCGACGACCTGGCGGGCCGGCGCTTCGGCGAGCTCTGCGGCGCCTTCTCGAGGGCGATTCCGCTCGGCACGGTCCGACCCGGGCAGGCGCGCCCGGCGCTCGCCCCCGACCCGGAGACCGTGCTGGACGCCGAGGACCAGCTCGTCTTCATCGCCCGGCGCTTCGAAGACTGCCTGCCAGACGCGACCCCGAGCGCGGGCGGCGCCGTGCCCCCGAGTCCGGCGACGCGTTCGGAGCCGGCCGGCCGCCGCATCCTGATCCTGGGCTGGAGCCGCAAGGTCCCCGCCCTGCTCGAGGAGCTGGCCCGGGTCCGCGAGGGCGCCTACGCGGTCGACGTCGTCTCGTCCACCCCCGGCCCGGAGCGCGAGGCGGCGCTGGTGCGGCGCGGGGCGACCCTGGACGGCATCGCGCTGCAACAGATCGAGGCCGGCTACACCGACCCCGGGGTCCTCGAGCGCCTGGAGCCCGCGCGCTACGACAACATCGTCCTGCTGGCGAGCGAGCGCCTCGACCACGAGGAGCAGGCGGATGCGAACACCGTGTACACCTACCTTCTGCTGCGCGGCCTCCTCGCGGCGGCGAGCCCGAGCCCGCGGCTGTTCGTGGAGCTGCTCGATGCGCAGAACGAGTTCCTGTTCGCACGGGAGGACAGCGACCGGATCGTGAGCCCGCTGCTGGTGAGCTACCTGCTCTCCCAGGTGGCCCTGCGGCGCGAGCTCGGCGCCGTCGTGGCGGAGCTGTCGTCGAGCGCCGGCGCGCAGATCGCGCTCCGCCCGGCCCGTGCGTACCTGGCCGCGGGCGAGCCAGCGCGCTTCGCCGACCTCGGGCGCGCGGCGGCGGCCCGCGGCGAGATCGCTCTCGGCGTGCGACGAGCCGCGGGGGCGGGCGCGGAACTCGAGCTGAACCCGGACCGGGAGACCGCGTGGGTCCCGGAAGACGGCGACGAAGTCGTGGTCCTGACGACCGATGCCGACTGAGGTCTCCGGCGCCCTCGACGGCAACGACTTCTACTACGACCCGATGCCGGGGCCGGCCTTCGCCGAGGCGCTGCACGCGCTGCGGCGCCGCGGCCCGGTCGTGCCGGCGCGCGCGCTCGGCGGCGCCCTGCCGATCTTCTACATCGTCGGCTACCAGGCGCTCGCCGAGGCGTTCCAGGACGGCGAGCGCTTCCCGCCGCACCACGCCTACCAGATCATCTCGCAGCCGTTCATCGGCGAGACCTTCATGTCGATGCCGCCCGAGCGGCATCGCGCCTGGCGGCCCGCCATGACGCCCGCGTTCCGCCGCCCGGTGGTGGAGGCGCTGCCCGACGCCGAGCTGGCCGCCGTCGCGCACGCCCTGCTCGACGACTGCGAGGCCGCCGGCGAGGCCGACCTGGTGCCCGCCTTCACCCACCGCTTCGCCTTCGCGGTCATCTGCCGGCTGCTCGGCCTGCCACGCGAGCGCGAGGCCGAGTTCTACGACTGGTCGATGGACCTGATGTTCGGCGGCCGCGACCTCGAGAAGAGCCGCGCGGCGGACGCCGTCTTCACGGACTATGTCCGGCCGGTGCTCGACGCCCGGCGGCGCGAGCCGCGCGACGACGTCATCAGCGGCTGGCTCGACGCGCACGTGCGCGGCGAGTTCGAGCAGGAGCCGATCACCGACGAGGCGATCCTGGCGCACCTCCGGCTCTTCTTCACCGCGGGCGCGACGACCACCTCCGACGCGCTCGGCAACCTCGTCCACGCCCTGCTCTCGCACCCCGACGCCTGGCAGGCGTGCGTCTCGGAGCCGGCGCGCTGCGCGGACGCGGTGGAGGAGCTGCTGCGCTGGAACCCGCCGGTCGCCGCGCAGCCGCGCTTCAGCCGGCCCGACGCCGAGGTCGACTTCCACGGCCAGCGCATGCGCCCCTCGAGCGCGGTGCTGTTCGGCATCGCCGCGGCCAACCGCGACCCCGACGTCTTCCCGGACCCCGATCGCTTCGACCTCGAGCGGCGTCCGGTGGAGCTGCTCACCTTCGGCCCGGGCCTGCGCACCTGCCCCGGGATGCACCTGGCCCGCAAGAACCTGCGCGTGGCGCTCGGCGTGCTGTGCGAGCGCCTGCCGGCGCTTCGCCTGCTCGACCCGGACGCGTGCGCGCCGCGCGGCGTCCTGCTGCGGGGTCCGCGCACCCTGCCTGCCCGCTGGACCTGATCGGCCGCCGGGTGGAGACGACGGCCTCAGCCGGCCTCGGGGTCGGGCTCGTCCAGGCCAGGGAGCTCCTCGGCAGGACCGTAGTAGCTGCCCGCGACCGGCACGCGGCCCTGCGGGCTCGGGTCCTCGAAGCGGATCCCGATGCTCTCGGACTCGCCGTCGGCCGTGTTGCGATGGACCTCGAAGTGCAGGTGGGGCGCGGTCGTGTACCCGGTGTTGCCCGAGAGGCCGATGCGCTGGCCGGCCCGCACGCGCTGACCCACCGCGACGACGGCGCCCCGCTCGAGATGGACGTAGCTGGCGATGGTGCCGTCGTCGTGCGCCAGGGCCACCAGGTTGGCCTGGCCGGCCAGGCTCTTCCTGCGGCCACCCCTCTCGTACTCGTCGACGACGAGGGCCACCACCCCGTCGCGAGCGGCCAGGATCGGCGTGCCGACCGGCATCTTGAAGTCGTAGGCCGTGCGGCCCCGGTGGCTGAAGCCCCCGTTTCCGCCCTGCGTGAGCCGGCGGGGCGCCGAGCCTCCGAACGGAATGCGATAGCGCGCAGCGGCATCGTGGCGGGCGGTGGGATCGCCGATCCGATAGCGGTAGTGGAACTCGTAGCGCGGGGCCCCGGCGCCGCTCGGCGTGGCGCGGGCCATCTCGACGCGCTGGCCCGGAGGCACGACCAGCACGATCTCGCCCTCGCGATCGACCTCGAAGTTCTCGAGCTCGAGCTCGAGGGTCACCACCACGGGCGCGGCTGCGTCGTGCCGGGCGAAGAAGCGCACGATGCCGCTCGCGTCCCCCTCGTGGTCGATGCAGACCCCGTGGTGGCAGCTCGACCGGGCACCCGCAGGCTCTGCGCCCGCGAGCAGCAGGATGCATCCCCCGAGCGCGGCCACGACGCGAGACGACATGGGAGGATCTCCGTAGCGCCAGCGCTAGTCGGCCGGAGCACAGACGAGACGGCGACCGCGCGCGTGGCAGTCCAGCCGCGGAACGGGAGCGTGGAGCCCGTCGTCGAGCCAGTCGACTTGCGCGCCTCCCTCACCGAGAGCGGGCTCGAAGCTCGCAGGGTCGTCGGGAGACCCCTCGCCGACGTACGTCGCGATGCGCGGGAAGGCGTAGACGGGGCGGATCCTCCAGCCTTCGGGCACGCCCGTCTTCTCGTGCTTTCCGACCGGCTGGAAGGCGACGACGACCTCGGGGGCCTCACCCCGCTCGACCCAGCGGACCATCGGCGTCAGCAGGTCGAACTGGCTCGGCCCTTCCCCGTCCGAGCAGTGGTGCATGCCCGGGAACAGGAACAGCCGGAGCATGACGCGCGCCCGATCGCGACCGAGGAGGCGCTGGACGGCGTCGTGGTAGGCGATGGTGCCGAGCGGGGAGACGTGGGGATCCGACCAGCCGTGCCAGAGAACGAGCTTCCCGCCGCCAGCGGCGAAGTCCCGCAGGTCGGGGTCGGCCGCGTCGTACAGACCGCGTAGCCGACCCGCACGCTCGAACGACGCGGCGTCGAACGACAGCTCCGACAGCTCCAGGTCGCTCGGCGGGTTCTCCTCGAAGACCAGGTAGCGGAGCGCGTCGAGCGCGATCCACTCGCTGGCGATCTCGTCGCTGTCGGCGGGCGGCACGAACACGCCCTCCCAGGCCGGCTCGGAGCCGGGCTGCGGACCGCCCGCGGTCAGCGCGCGCTGGCTCTCCGGGTCGACGGGCCCGCGGTAGAGGCGGGTCGCGGCCTCGACCTCGGCGGGCGTCAGGCAGTCGTCCCGGCTCGCGCCCGTACACGCGAGGCTGCTCGCGTCGAACCGACACTGGCGGGGGTCGGCGATGAGGCCGTCCAGCAGTCCGTCGATCCCGTCACAGGCGGCGAGGACCCCGGCCGTCAGGATCGGGAGCCGCTCCGCGCGGAGGACGGGGCGTCCCCTCTCGTCCCGGTTCGAGCGCGCCTGCCAGGCGTGGTAGAAGACGTTCTGGGAGACGAAGTGCATCGCGGGGGCGCCCGCGATGATGCCGTCGAACTCGTCGGGATGTCGCAGCGCCTGCATCAGGGCGGCCCGGCCTCCGGCGCCGCAGCCCGAGAAGTAGGCGTAGCGGGGCCCGACCGCGTAGTACTCGCGCATGATCTGCTTCGCCGCGAGCGACGTCAGGTGGACGGCCCGGTGCGCGAAGTCGATGCGCCGCTGCGGGTCGTTCCCGAAGTCCGCGTACGGACCCTTGTGCCCCATGTCGGTGGTCGCGATCGCGAAGTCGCCCCGATCCAGCATGCTGCAACCCGCCGCCGCGCCGACGCGCAGGTCGATCTGGCCGCAGAGGCCCTCGCAGCCGAGCTGGAGGTAGCGACCCCGCCAGGTCGAGGTGGGCATCGTCAGCTCGAAGCCGATCGACGAGGCGAGCACGCCCGCGACGTGGCAGACCGCCACGTCGCCAGGGCGGCGCACGGCCGCCTCCGTGAGGTGGCTGCCGTCGCCGGCGATCCGACTCAGGTCGAGGTCCCGCATGTCCATGCAGGCAGTCGCCGGGCGCACGACGGCGTTTCCGATGACGACCGGAGAGATCGGCGGGCTCAGCTCGGGGCCTCCGCCACACGCGATCACGAGGCCGACCCCCAGGGCCGAGCAGCCGGCGCGGCAGAAGCCCTTTGCAAGCGCCCGCAGGGCGCGCGCAGCGAGCCGCAGGCGAGCGAAGTCCACCAGTGAGCAGCCGGCGCGGCAGAAGCCCTTTGCAAGCGCCCGCAGGGCGCGCGCAGCGAGCCGCAGGCGAGCGAAGTCCATCGGCAAGGAGGCCGACCCAGAAGTCGGCCGACGCGCAGCGAGCCGCAGGCGAGCGAAGTCCATCAGCAAGGAGGCCGACCCAGGAGTCGGCCGACGCGCAGCGAGCCGTAGGCGAGCGAAGTCCATCAGCTCGCGCGCATCCCGGCGACGATCAGCGGCGCCGTCTCGCGGAACACGTCCGTCTCGGTGTGGAGCCGCATGAACTCGGCGACGTCGTCGGGCAGGTCGAGCCCCGCCCACGCCGGGCCCGCGTTCGACTGCGCGGCGCCCAGGTGGAGCGCGCCGAGCGCCACCAGCAGCCGGGCGGCCGTACCCGGGGCGAGGCCGAGCGCGCGCTCGACGCGCGGCGCGAGGTCGGCGAGCAGGCTGCGCATCGCGCGCTTCGCCTCCACCAGGCGCTCGAGCGACACGTTGTGCTCGATCACGCTCTCGAGCCGCGCGCGCAGGGTCGAGAAGTTCGGGTCGGCGGCGGCCGTGGTCTGGAAGAGCGCGACGAACGCGTCGTCGCTCATGCCGTCGCGCAGGCCCGCGACGAGCGCGCGGCTCCAGGCGGCCAGCGTCTCGACGTAGAGCGCCAGCAGCACCTCCTCGCGGGTCTCGAAGTAGAGGTAGAGCGTGCCCTTGGCGATGCCGCTCTTGCGCGCCAGGACCGACATCGAGAAGCCCTCGAAGCCGCTGGCGCGCAGCAGCAGGCTCGCGGCGGCGAGGATCGCCTCGCGCCGCTCGGCCTTCTCGGCCTCGCTGCGGGCGCGCTGGTAGTGGGGTCGGACGGCGCGTTCGGGCATGGCTGCGACGTGCGAGTATCCCCGTCCAGGCTCGTGTTGACAACCGACCATCGGTCAGATAATAACTGACCATTGGTCGGCTGATTGTTGTTCCAACAGTCGCGCCCCGACCTCAGGAGGACTCCCATGGCCACCACTCTCGTCACCGGCGCCTCGGGCTTCATCGCCCAGCAGCTCATCCTCGATCTGCTCGAGCAGGGCCACGCCGTGCGCGGCACGGTTCGCTCCGCGGCCAAGGGCGAGGCGCTGAAGGCGGCCCTCGCCCCGCACAGCGACCGCGCGGCCGAGATCGAGCTGATCGAGGCCGACCTCGAGAGCGACGCGGGCTGGGCCGAGGCCGTCGCGGGCGTCGACGTCGTGCACCACCTGGCCTCGCCCTTCCCGATGGCGGTGCCGAAGGACCCCGACGAGCTGATCCGCCCGGCGCGCGACGGCGCGCTGCGCGTGCTGCGCGCGGCCCGCGCCGCCGGCGCGAGCCGCGTGGTGCTGACCTCCTCGGGCGCCGCCGTCGCCTACGGCGTGCGCGGCGAGCTGCCGGCCCGCTTCACCGAGGACGACTGGACCGACCCGACCTACACCCCCGACTGCCGCCCATACATCGCGTCGAAGGCGATCGCCGAGCGGGCGGCCTGGGACTACGTGGCGGGCGAGGGCCAGGGGCTCGAGCTGACGGCGATCAACCCCGTCGCGGTGTTCGGCCCGATCCGCAGCGCGCAGGTGAAGACCTCGGTCGACATCATCGCCCGCATGCTCGACGGACGGCTCCCGCTGCTCCCGAACGCCGGCATCCAGGTCGTCGACGTGCGCGACGTGTCCGCGGCGCACATCGCCGCCATGAACGACCCGGCCGCGATCGGCGAGCGCTACATCGTGGCCGACGAGTTCCGCTGGATGCGCGAGATGGCCGAGGTGCTGCGCGCCGCCCACCCCGACCGCAAGAAGATCCCGACTCGCGCCATGCCCGACTTCCTGGTGCGCGCCCTTGCGCTCGTGAGCGGCGACGTGAAGACGATCGCCTCCGAGCTGCACAAGCAGCGCGTGCTGGCGTCGGAGAAGGTCCGCAAGCTCCTGGGCCGCGACCTGATCGGCACCGACGACGCGATCCGCGCCAGCGCAGCGACGCTGATCGAGTACGGGGCGGTCTGACCCGGCCCGCGCGGACCGACGCGGGCCGGGTCGCCCGGCTAGCGGGTGGACTTCGTTCGGCTTCGCCTCACTGCGCGCGCCCTTCGGGCGCTTGCGGGGGCTTCTGCCGCGCAGACTCCTAGCC
>JASJBO010000305.1 GCA_030066475.1 Myxococcota bacterium | reverse complement strand
TTCTCGAAGATCCCCCGGATCCTCGACATCCCGAATCTCATCGAGATCCAGCGCGAGTCCTTCGAACGCTTCCTCCAGACGCGCGTGGAGCCCGAGAAGCGCGAGAGCGTCGGCCTGCAGGCGGTCTTCAACTCGGTCTTCCCGATCAAGGACTTCAACGACTCCGCGTCGTTGGAGTTCGTCGGGTACACGCTCGAAGAGCCGAAGTACGACGTGCAGGAGTGCCTCCAGCGGGGCATGACCTACGCGGCGCCCTTCAAGGTGACCATCCGGCTGGTGGCCTGGGACGACACCGAGGGCTCCCAGGCGATCCGCGACGTGAAGGAGCAGGAGGTCTACTTCGGGGAGATCCCGATCATGACCGAGAACGGCACCTTCATCATCAACGGCACCGAGCGCGTCATCGTCTCCCAGCTGCACCGCTCGCCGGGGATCTTCTTCGACACCAGCATCTCGACGACCGTTTCCGCGGCCGGGAAGAAGATCTACTCCTGCCGGGTCATCCCCTACCGCGGCTCCTGGCTCGACCTCGAGTTCGACCACAAGGACCTGCTCTACGCGCGCATCGACCGGCGCCGCAAGATCCACGTGACGGTGCTGCTGAAGGCGCTCGGCTACACGCCCGAGGAGCTGCTGGGCGAGTTCTACACCGCCGAGCCGGTCAAGCTCGACGGCAAGAAGATCTTCAAGAAGGTCGTGCCCGAGCTGATCGTGGGCCAGCGCTGCACCAAGGAGGTGAAGGGCCCCGACGGCAAGGTCCTCGTCCGCAAGGACAAGAAGTTCACCCAGGCCGCCATGCGCAAGCTCGAGGCGGCGAACATCGACTGGATCGAGGTCGCCGTCGAGGACCTCGTTCGCGCCGACGCCTCGAAGCGCGTCGCGCCGACGGACATCGTCGACGAGAACACCGGCGAGGTCATCCTGGAGTGCAACGAGGAGTTCACCCAGGCCCACCTCGACGAGCTGAAGAGCCGCGGCATCCACGAGTTCGAGCTGCTCTACCTGGACCCGATCATCACGGGGACCGCGCTGCGCGACACGCTGCTGGCGGACAAGACGCTGACCCAGGAGGAGGCGATCATCGACATCTACCGGCGCCTGCGGCCGGGCGATCCGCCGACCCTGGACACGGCGACGAACCTCTTCAACAACCTCTTCTTCAACGGCGAGCGCTACGACCTGTCGCGGGTCGGTCGCCTCAAGGTCAACCACAAGCTCGGCTTCGACCCCGACCAGCGCGTCGGGTACTACCCGGCCGGCCCGAAGGGTCCGCAGGAGGAGTGCGGCCTCGGCGAGCTCCCGACCCTGCGCCGCGAGGACATCCTCGCCGCGGTGGAGTACCTGGTCGACCTGAAGAACGGCGTCGACCCCGACAAGCGGATCGACGACATCGACCACCTCGGCAACCGCCGCGTGCGGGTGGTCGGCGAGCTGCTCGAGAACCAGTACCGCATCGGCCTGGTGCGCATGGAGCGCGCGATCAAGGAGCGGATGTCGCTCCAGGAGATCGAGACGCTGATGCCGCACGACCTGATCAACTCCAAGCCGGTCTCGGCCGTCATCAAGGAGTTCTTCGGGTCGAGCCAGCTCTCCCAGTTCATGGACCAGACGAACCCGCTCTCGTCCGTGACCCACAAGAGGCGGCTGTCCGCCCTCGGGCCCGGCGGCCTCACCCGCGAGCGCGCCGGCTTCGAGGTGCGCGACGTGCACCCGACCCACTACGGCCGCATCTGCCCGATCGAGACGCCGGAAGGGCCGAACATCGGCCTGATCGCGTCGCTCTCGACCTTCGCGCGCGTCAACGGCTACGGCTTCATCGAGACGCCGTACCGCGAGGTGAAGGACGGGGCCGTCAGCAGCGAGGTGAAGTTCCTCTCCGCACTGGACGAGGAGCGGCTGGCGATCGCCCAGGCGAACGCCCCCCTCGACGACGGCGGCCGCTTCGAGCGCGAGACGGTCTCGGCGCGCAAGCAGGGCGAGTTCCAGATGGTGGCGCCCGACGAGATCGACATGATGGACGTGTCGCCGAACCAGCTCGTCTCGGTGGCCGCATCGCTGATCCCGTTCCTCGAGAACGACGACGCCAACCGCGCGCTGATGGGCTCGAACATGCAGCGCCAGGCCGTGCCGCTGCTGCGCACCGCGGCGCCCCTGGTCGGCACGGGCATGGAGGGCGTGCTGGCGCGCGACTCCGGCGTGACGGTCGTCGCCCAGCGCGACGGCATGGTCGAGTCGGTCGACGCCGGACGCATCGTGATCAAGCCGGACGAGGACGACGGAACGGGCTCGAACGTCGACATCGTCAACCTGATCAAGTACCAGCGCTCGAACCAGAACACCTGCATCAACCAGAAGCCGATCGTCCAGATCGGCGACCGCGTGAAGCGCGGCCAGGTCGTCGCCGACGGCCCCGCCACCGACCACGGCGAGCTGGCCCTCGGGTCGAACGTCATGGTCGCCTTCATGCCCTGGGGCGGGTACAACTTCGAGGACTCCATCCTCATCTCCGAGCGCGTCGTGAAGGAGGATCTCTTCACCTCGATCCACATCGAGGAGTTCGAGTGCGTCGCCCGCGACACGAAGCTCGGCAAGGAGGAGATCACCCGCGACATCCCGAACGTCGGCGAGGAGGCCCTGCGCGACCTCGACGAGTCGGGGATCGTGCGCATCGGCGCCGAGGTGAAGCAGGACGACATCCTCGTCGGCAAGATCACGCCGAAGGGCGAGACCCAGCTCTCGCCCGAGGAGCGGCTGCTGCGGGCGATCTTCGGCGAGAAGGCCGGCGACGTGCGCGACACCTCGCTGCGCGTTCCGCCGGGCGTCTCGGGCACGGTGATCGGCGCCCAGGTCTTCTCGCGCCGCGGCGTCGAGAAGGACGAGCGCGCCCGCGCGCTCGAGGAGGCCGAGATCGAGCGCCTGCGGAAGGACCAGGAGGACGAGGTCCGGATCATCCGCACCAGTGCCCTGACCAAGGTCCGCGAGCTGCTCGAGGGCAAGAACGCCGCGAACCGGGTCGGCGACGAGCGCAAGGGCATCGAGTGGCTCGCGGCGGGGGCGACCGTCACCCCCGAGTCGCTGGCCGAGATCCCGGAGCGCCGCTGGAAGGACATCCAGGTCACCGACGCCTCGACGCAGGACCGGATCGACCGGGTCTTCGCCAACATCGAAGAGCAGGCCATGGTGATCAAGGCCGTCTTCGACGAGCGCATCGCGCGGCTGAAGAAGGGCGACGAGCTGCCGCCCGGCGTCTTCAAGATGGTCAAGGTCTACGTGGCCATCAAGCGCAAGCTCAGCGTCGGCGACAAGATGGCGGGCCGCCACGGCAACAAGGGCGTCATCTCGCGGATCCTTCCCGAGGAGGACATGCCCTACCTCGCGGACGGCACTCCGGTGGACGTCGCCCTGAATCCGCTGGGCGTGCCGTCGCGCATGAACATCGGCCAGATCCTCGAGACGCATCTCGGCTGGGCCGCCCACGGGCTCGGCCAGAAGATCGGAGAGATGGCCGAGAAGGTCTCGGATCCCGAGACGCTGCGCGCGAGGCTGACGGAGATCTACGACGACGGCGAGGTCGGCGGCATGCTGGCCCAGGCCTCGCCCGAGGCGCTGCGTCACATCGCCAAGAACGTCGGCTCGGGCATCCACATGGCGAGCGCCGTCTTCGACGGAGCCGAGGAGGCGGCCGTCAAACAGGAGCTCGAGCGGGCCGGGCTGCCCACCAGCGGGCAGACGGTGCTGTTCGACGGCCGCTCGGGCGAGCCCTTCGACAGCGACGTGACGGTCGGGATCATCTACATGATGAAGCTCCACCACCTCGCCGACGACAAGATCCACGCGCGGAGCATCGGGCCCTACAGCCTGGTGACCCAGCAGCCGCTGGGCGGCAAGGCCCAGTTCGGCGGCCAGCGGCTGGGCGAGATGGAGGTCTGGGCGCTCGAGGCCTACGGCTCGGCCTTCGCGCTGCAGGAGTTCCTGACCGTCAAGTCGGACGACGTGGGCGGCCGGACCCGGATGTACGAATCGATCGTCAAGGGAGAGAACGTGCTGGAGCCGGGGCTGCCCGAGAGCTTCAACGTCCTCGTCAAGGAACTGATGGCGCTCGGCCTCGACGTCGACCTCGTCGAAGACAACGCGAGCTGAAGGGGGATCCCGATGAGAGACCTCTACAACCTGTTCGAGAAGCCCAAGGATCCGCTCGCGTTCAACGCGATCCGGATCTCGATCGCCTCGCCGGACAAGATCAAGGAGTGGTCGCACGGCGAGGTCAAGAAGCCGGAGACCATCAACTACCGGACCTTCAAGCCGGAACGCGACGGTCTGTTCTGCGCCAAGATCTTCGGGCCGGTCAAGGACTACGAGTGCAACTGCGGCAAGTACAAGCGCATGAAGCACCGCGGCGTGGTCTGCGAGAAGTGCGGCGTCGAGGTGATCCAGAGCAAGGTGCGCCGCGAGCGGATGGGCCACATCACGCTGGCGACGCCGGTGGCGCACATCTGGTTCCTCAAGTCGCTGCCGTCGCGCATCGGCAACATCCTCGAGGTGTCGCTGCGCGACCTCGAGCGCGTGCTCTACTTCGAGTCGTACATCTGCACCGAGCCCGGCGACACCGACCTCCGCGTGGGCGAGCTGCTCTCCGACGAGCGGCTGGCCGAGGCGCGCGAGCAGTGGGGCGAAGGCGCCTTCGAGTACGGGATCGGCGCCGAGGCGATCCAGCGCCTGCTCGCCGAGATCGACGTCGACGGCGAGTGCCGCCGGCTGCGCGGCGAGATGCGCGAGGCCACGAGCGAGGCCAAGCGCAAGAAGGTCGCCAAGCGCCTCAAGGTGCTCGACGCCTTCCGCGAGTCCGGCAACCGGCCGGACCACATGATCCTCACCACGATCCCGGTGCTGCCGCCCGACCTGCGCCCGCTGGTGCCGCTCGACGGCGGCCGCTTCGCCACGAGCGACCTGAACGACCTGTACCGCCGCGTGATCAACCGCAACAACCGGCTGAAGCGGCTGCAGGAGCTGAACGCGCCGGAGGTGATCATCCGCAACGAGAAGCGGATGCTCCAGGAGGCGGTGGATGCGCTGTTCGACAACGGCCGGCGCGGCCGGGTGATCACCGGCCCCAGCAAGCGGCCGCTCAAGTCGCTCTCCGACATGCTGAAGGGCAAGTCGGGCCGCTTCCGCCAGAACCTGCTCGGCAAGCGGGTGGACTATTCGGGCCGCTCGGTGATCGTCGTGGGCCCGGAGCTCCGACTGCACCAGTGCGGTCTGCCCACGCGCATGGCGCTCGAGCTGTTCAAGCCGTTCATCTACTCCAAGCTCGAGCAGCGCGGCTACGTGACCACCATCAAGGCCGCCAAGAAGATGGTGGAGAAGGAGCGCCCCGAGGTCTGGGACATCCTGGCCGAGGTGGTGCAGGAGCACCCGGTGCTCCTGAACCGCGCGCCCACGCTGCACCGGCTCGGGATCCAGGCGTTCGAGCCGCAGCTGATCGACGGCAAGGCGATCCAGCTCCACCCGCTGGTGTGCCAGGCCTACAACGCGGACTTCGACGGCGACCAGATGGCCGTGCACGTGCCGCTGTCGGTGGAGGCGCAGATCGAGGCGCGCGTCCTGATGATGTCGACGAACAACATCCTGTCGCCGGCGACGGGGCGTCCCATCATCGGACCCACCCAGGACATCGTGCTGGGCTGCTACTACATGACCCGCGAGCGGCCCGGCGCCCGCGGCGAAGGCATGCGCTTCGCGAGCGTGGCCGAGGTGCGCAGCGCCTTCGACGCCGGCGAACTCGAGCTGCACGCCCGCATCGAGGTCCGGATCGACGGCGAGCGGATCGAGACCACCTGCGGCCGCCTGCTGCTGCGCGAGATCGTCCCGTCGGAGATCCCCTTCGACATCGTCAACAAGGTGATGGACAAGAAGGCGCTGGGCGAGCTGATCGACCAGGCCTACCGGCGTCTCGGCAACAAGGCCACCGTGATCCTGGCGGATCGCCTGCGCACCCTCGGCTACCAGTACGCCACCAAGGCCGGCGTGTCGTTCTGCGTGGACGACATGACGATCCCCGCCGACAAGGAGGCGATCATCGGTGTCGCCAACGAGCAGGTGCGGGAGATCGAGCAGCAGTACCAGGAGGGCCTGATCACCGACGGCGAGCGCTACAACAAGGTGATCGACATCTGGGCCGACGCCACCGAGCGGGTGTCGGGCCACATGATGGAGAACATCAGCACCGAGCTGCGGCAGGAAGGGGACGAGGAGGTCCGCGCACCCAGCTTCAACTCGGTCTACATGATGGCCGACTCGGGCGCGCGCGGTTCCGCGCAGCAGATGCGTCAGCTCGCGGGCATGCGCGGGCTGATGGCCAAGCCGTCGGGCGAGATCATCGAGACGCCGATCACCTCGAACTTCCGCGAGGGGCTCTCGGTGCTCCAGTACTTCATCTCGACGCACGGCGCGCGCAAGGGCCTGGCCGACACGGCGCTCAAGACCGCCAACTCGGGCTACCTGACGCGGCGGCTGGTGGACGTCGCGCAGGACATGATCATCCGCGCCGAGGACTGCGGCACCACCGACGGGCTCGTGATGGGGCCGCTGGTCGAGGGCGGCGAGGTGATCGAGCCGATCGGCGAGCGCATCCTCGGGCGCGTGGCGCTCGAGGACGTGGTCGATCCGCGCGACGACGCGGTGATCGTGACGGCCGGCGACGAGATCGACGAGGCCAAGGTGCAGCGCATCGAGGAGGCGGGGATCGAGCGGGTGATGATCCGCTCGGTGCTCACCTGCGAGACGCCGCACGGCGTCTGCATCGCGTGCTACGGCCGCGACCTGTCGCGTGGCGAGGTCGTGAACATGGGCGAGGCGGTCGGCGTGATCGCGGCCCAGTCGATCGGCGAGCCGGGTACGCAGCTCACGATGCGGACCTTCCACATCGGCGGCGCGGCCACCCGGCGCGCCGAGCAGTCGAGCGCCGAGGCGCGCGCGGCCGGCGAGGTTCGTTACGTCAACCTGCGCACCGCCCAGGACCGCCAGGGCCGCCAGATCGCGAGCAACCGCCACGGCGAGATCGTGATCTACGACACCAGCGGTCACGAGCGCGAGCGCCACCCGGTGGCCTACGGCGCCTGGGTGCGCGTCGAGGACGGCGCGGAGACCAAGGCCGGCGAGGTGCTGCTCGAGTGGGACCCCTTCGCCAACCCGATCCTCGCGGAGGTGCAGGGCTCGGCGAAGTTCGGCGACATCCTCGAGGGATCCACCATGCGCGAGCAGGTGGACGAGTTCACGGGCATGGCGTCGAAGGTGATCGTGGAGTCGAAGGACCCCGACCTGCGCCCGCGCATCTCGATCAAGAGCCCGGAGGGCGAGACCCAGCACCGCAAGCTGCTGCCGGTGGGCGCCTACCTCTCGGTGGCCGACGGCGAGGACGTGGCCGCCGGCGACGTGGTGGCCAAGATCCCGCGCGAGATCACGCGGACCAAGGACATCACGGGCGGTCTGCCGCGAGTCGCGGAGCTCTTCGAGGCGCGCAAGCCCAAGGAGTTCGCGATCGTCAGCGAGATCGACGGCACCGTGTCGTTCGGCACCGACGTGCGCGGCAAGCGGCGGCTGCTGGTCACGCCCGATGTCGAGGGCGGCGAGCCCAAGGAGTACCTGATCCCCAAGGGCAAGCACATCGCCGTGCACGAGGGCGACCGGGTGCGCGCCGGCGAGGCCCTGATGGACGGCTCCTCGAACCCGCACGACATCCTGCGCATCCAGGGCGTGAAGGAGCTGGCCAAGTACCTGGTGGACGAGGTCCAGGAGGTCTACCGCCTGCAGGGCGTCAAGATCAACGACAAGCACATCGAGACGATCGTCCGCCAGATGCTGCGCCGGGTCCGGGTCAAGGACGCGGGCGACACCGACTTCCTGGTCGGCGAGCAGGTCGAGAAGGTCAACTTCGAGCGCACCAACGAGCGGGTCGCGGCCGAGGGCAAGAAGCCCGCGGTGGCGGAGCCGCTGCTGCTCGGCATCACCAAGGCCTCGCTCTCGACCGAGTCGTTCATCTCGGCGGCCTCGTTCCAGGAGACCACCAAGGTGCTGACCGAGGCGGCCATCTGGGGCAAGACCGACCGGCTCCACGGCCTCAAGGAGAACGTGATCATGGGTCGGCTGATCCCGGCCGGGACGGGCATGGCCCGCTACCACAACATCGGGATCCAGATCGACGCCCCGCCGGAGCTGCTCGAGGAGGCCTCCGAGGTGGAGGGTCTCGAGCTCGAGGGGGCCGGCGAGGCCGCGGAGGCCCCGCCCGTGATCGAACCCCCGCAGGAGCCGGCCGCGACCTGAGGCATCCAGCGTCCCCGGAGGCGTGGGTCGAAAGGCCCATCCCTCCGGGGAAAGCAGTCCTCCCGACCCCTCTCCAACTTGTTGACAGGGGTCGGAACGTCGCTAAGATGCGGCGGTTTTCGCGTCCGAGCCGCGTGTCCTGCGGCCCGCCTACGTCCCGCGCAGAGTTCCACCCGAGCACCCGAAGCTCCGGTCTCTTCGCGACGCCTCGGGGGGGTCAAAGGGGCGTGGCGTCTCCCGTGTCCGGGTGCTGGGCGGAACAGTTCGCGCCCACGGCGACCCGCATGGATCAATCGGATCCGCACGAACGCGAGCCAACGCGAGGGGCCCCGAGAGCATGCCCACGATCCAGCAACTGGTGCGCAGCAATCGCGCCAGCAAGACCCGCAAGACCAAGTCGCCGGACCTCGACCGCGCTCCGCAGCGGCGTGGCGTGTGCACGCGTGTGTGTACCCAGACGCCGAAGAAGCCGAACTCGGCGCTGCGCAAGGTCGCGCGCGTGCGGCTCACCAATGGCAAGGAGGTCTGGGCCTACATCCCCGGCGTCGGCCACAACCTCCAGGAGCACTCGGTGGTGCTGGTGCGCGGCGGTCGCGTCAAGGACCTGCCGGGCGTCCGCTACCACGTCGTGCGCGGCACGCTCGACACGCAGGGCGTGGCCGACCGCAACCAGAGCCGATCGAAGTACGGCGCCAAGAGGCCCAAGTAGCCAATTCGAGAGCGGCGGCCGATCGGGCGCGAAGCCCGG
>JASJBO010000304.1 GCA_030066475.1 Myxococcota bacterium | reverse complement strand
GCCAGCTTTCGCTCCTGTGGCCGGGCGAGGAGATTCGGGCTGCCGATGTTCGCGTCACGGCTCGAGGCGAGGCTGGTGTGATCGGGCGCGATCACGAAGAAGCCGAGGTAGCCCTTCGTCTCGAGCACGGGCGTCAGCAGCGCGCGGATCCCCCGCTGCGCGGGGCTCGCGATCAGCGCTTCGGCGGCGCGCTCCTCCTCGAGCAGCCGCGCGGTCCACCTCGCCAGCTCTGGGGCACTCGCCCACACCTCGGCGGCCGCCCGATGCTCGGCGGCCCAGCTCGAGAGTGCCTGTTGGGTCGTTTCGAGCACCGTCGCCAGCGCCTCGCCGATCTCGGCTCGGCGCTCCTCGAGAATCCGGCTGGCGCCCCAGCCGGAAGCGAGCCCGAGGATCACGATCGCAGCGATCGCCCCCGCGACGATCTGCGGCTCCCGGCGACTCCTGGAGAGCCGTATCCCCACACGCCTTCTCCCGAACGCGGTCCGTCGCGCTCCAGGCAAGATACCTGTGTCCGCGGCGCTCGGGTGCCAGGTCGAGACGTGTCCCGGGAGCCGGGGCGCCGGAGCCGCTCGGCGGATTCCCCCAAGGCATCGTCTCGAGCCGGTGAAACCTCGCGTCACCGTCGCGACCCTGAACGCTGGCTCGCGACTCAGGAGGTCGAGCCGGCTCCCCTGCCACCGGGCTCAGGCGGCGTCGACCAGGTCGATCCGCAGGCGCATTCCCAGGATTTCCGCGGCCCGAGCCAGGGTCTTCAACGTCACCGATTGATTCTCCGGGTCCAGCAGGCGATCGAGCTGGGCTCGGCTCGTGTTCATCTTCCGGGCGAGCGCCGCCTTGGTGACGCGCTGCTCCTTCATCGCCTCGGCGAGCTGCCAGGCGAGGGTCCTCTTGACCGCCTTGGCGGTGGCGTCCTCGAGGATGCCTTCCTGCTCGAGGAAGTCGTCCAGGGACGAGCCGCGGTGGGGATTCGACCTCTTCTTGCTCATCTCGCTCTCTCCAGCTGGCGCTTCCGACTTCGCGCCAGCCTCAGGTCGGCCTCGGGCATTTTCTGGCTCTTCTTGATGAATCCGTGCAGGGCGTAGAGCTCGTTCTCGAAGATGCATACGATCACTCGAGCGATCCGCCTCGTCGCCAACGAAGCTCGGAGCTCGAATAGCCCGCCTCCAAGAACTCGGCACAGCGGCATCCCGATTGGCCAGCCGTACTCGAGCTGCTTCAACCCCTCCCCCACGATTCGGCGATCCGATTTCGGCAGCTCGAGCAGCCACTCCCGCACGGGCTCTGCCCCAGTATCCGTTCGGAAGAAGACCAGCGGAACGCGCTTCTCCGAGTCGGTCACTCGCAGGGAGTATCAATTTTGATGCACCCAGTCAACTCTCCTGGGCCTCGGCTCGAAGTACACTGTCGGAGATCGTCTCGCAGCGCTCCGCTGGTCCGCCCATGGTGGACGACGGACGTCTCTTCAGAGCGCGCCCTGGTGACTTGCTGAAAGCGGCGATCGAATTCGTGCTGCCGCAAGCGCATCGCTGGCCACACGATCCCCGGTCGACGACGCAATCGAGCCACTCCAGCCTGCTAGTGACCGCCGATCTGGTCCCGGCCCTCGCGATAGGTCTCGGCGTCCCAGCGGTCGGCCGCGCTCCGCAGCGACTCGAGCGTGACCCGATGCGGCCGGGCCTCGAAACGCTTCTGCCGGTCCGACAGGGCGAGCGGGTCGTGGATCCGATCGGGCTCGCCGAGCTCGCCCAGAGCGCGGTCGATCAGCGAGAGCATCCGCCCCGCCTGGCGAATCGCCCTGCGGTACTCCCAGCGGTCGTAGCTCCGGACGGCGCGCCCGTGGACCCCGACCGCCGAACGCAGGAGTCGCCGCGCAGCCCGATTCGGCGCCGAGTCGAGCCGGTCCGCGGCGTACTCGAGCCACCGCTCGGCGGCGGCCAGCTCTTCGCGGGCGTGCGAACGCATCAGGCTCGCCTGCATTCCGGCCGCCGGGCCGACGCCGTTCCACTCGGAGGTGATCTGTCCCCAGACCGTCGAGATTCCCGCCGTCGTGTACTGGTTGACGATCCCGTGCAGCAGCTGGCCGGCCACGTCGTCGGGATCCTGCAGGAGCTCGTAGAGCCGGGCGATGCTCGACGTCTCGCCGTCGTAGTGGAAGCGCTTGCGCGGCTCGGGGGCGTGCATGTAGCCGAGGCCGTGCTGCAGCGTCTCGATCGCCTGGAGCGTCGTCGTGTTCTTCACGAAGCTGCGGCAGGCGGCGCGTAGGGTCTCGTCCTCCGAATCGAACTCGTTGCACCAGTGCGGGGCTCCGATGTCGAGCGGCCGCGCGGTGAGGGCGCTCAGCATCTCCGTCTGGAGGGTCCCGTCCGGCATGACGCCCATGGGCGCTTGGCTCCCGTTGGCGCGATTCGGGCCCAGCAGGTACTGGGGCACGATGTTCAGGAAGTCGCGGCGGTACATCGCGCCGCCCTGCTCGTTGCCTCCGGCCGAGATCCAGAGGGTGCCGCCTCCCCAGCCGAGAATGCTTCCGAGCGCCGCGGTGACCGTGAAGTTCGTCGGGAACGTGCCCCAGCGCTCGCCGGTCGGGCCGCCGGGGGACGGGGTCAGGAACAGCGCCAGCGGCTTCACGCCGGGCTTCCCGGACTCGTGGTACGGCGCCTCGTCCAACACCTTTGCGTCGGGCCAGATCGCATCGTAGATCCCGAGACCTCCGTCCTCGACGTCACCGGTGAGCAGCAGGGTCGTGAAGATCTGGTCGAGACCTTGCTCGAAGCTGGAGGTGAGGGTGTGGAAGCCCCCCGCTCCGTCGGGCACCGCGAGCTCGCGGTAGAGCGGCGCGTGCTGGATGCGGAGGGTCTGGCCGCCCGCATCGAGCTGCGGCTCGTTCAGGAAGCTGCGAAGGAAGGTCTTCGTGGCCACGGCCTCGACCGGATCGACGCTGCCATCGGCCTGGACACCGAGGAGGCAGAGGTCGAGGGAGGAGTAGCGGAGGTCGATCTGCAGCACGCGCAGCTCGTAGGCTTCGGAGTAGACGGAGTTGGCCTTCAGCGAGGTCTGCAGCACGCCGAAGCGATACAGCTCGAAGAAGTTGTCGCTCACCGCCTGCAGCAGGTCCTCGTCTCGAATCGCGCCGCCCTTCAGGCCGTGGAGCTCGCGTGTGAGGTCCGAGACGAAGTAGCGCCGCCCCTGGCTGCCGAGCAGGTTCGGAATCGGCTCGAGCGTCCACTGGGCGCAGAGAGACTGATCGTCGCGGATCGGGCCCCGGTTGGCTCCGATGCTGGCGGCCTCCGTGGTCGCCGCGCACTCGAGCTCCAAAGGGGTATATCGTCTGGAGGCCGGGCTTCCGGACGGCCCGGACCCGCGGGCGTGCGTTCTAGAGGAGATTCAGGGCGCGCGCCGTAGCGACGGCCTGGGTGCGGCGCGAGACGGACAGCTTTCGAAAGATGCTGCGGGTGTGGGTCTTCGCCGTGCCCGGACTGATGTGGAGCCGCCCGGCGATCTCGGCGTTGCTGAGGCCCAGCTCGATCAGGCCGAGAACCTCGAGCTCACGCCGCGTAAGGGGTTCTGGAACGTCACCTGGAGACTGCTCGGCTCGCAGCTGCTCGAGGAGCTCGCGAGCGTGGCTCGCGCAGACGCGCTGGCCGACGGCCCGCTCCAGGAGCGACGCGACGGGAGCTCCCAGGTCGAGGTACGCGCGAACGTGTCCGGAGACCTGCGAGAACTCGAGCGCTCGCTTCAGCTCCGCGTCGGCAGCGCGCCGGTCGCCCGCCTCTTGCTCGGCCAACGCGATCAGAACGCGCGCGCGAAGGGCGTGGGTGAGTCGTCCCGAGGCCTCGCAGTCGGAGACGATGCGGCGAAGCAGCTCGAGCGCCCGCTCGTGCTCGCCCGCCGCGACCCAGACCCGGGCGAGGACCAGCTGCTGGGCCTCGTAGAGGAAGCCGCGCGCGGCTTCCAGGCGAGTACCTTCGCTCCGGGCCCAGTGCAGAGCCGGCGCCAGGCGGCCCTCGTCCAGCGCCAGCTCGGCACGGCCCGAGAGCACGCACTGCAGGTTCACGAGGTTTCCGAAGTTCGACTCGGAGAGCAGGCGCTCGATGACGTCGAGCTGGCGACGGGCGTCGGCCATGCGGCGCTCGGCGCGCAGGAGGCGGTAGCGCATACTCTCGCGCACGGGCTCGAAGAAGGGGGGGCGCTCGGGATTCGGCTGGTCGTAGAGTTCGAGACAGGCGCGCGCGCGGTCCAGCTCGTTTCGCTCGCGATGGGTCTCGAGCGCGCTGCCGCGGAACCAGGCCACGCCGGGGGGCATCGGCTGCCCGCGTTCCTCGAGTCGACGCATCACCCGATCGGCCGTTCGCAGCGCCCCGCACAGATCTCCCGCCTCACGGAGCGACGACATGGCCAGGCTCGTCGCCAGCGCCAGGTTGCCGAGGTCCTCTTCCCGATGGCTGTGCCAGATGGCTCGTTCCAACGAGCGAGCTGCCGAGCGTACCTCCCCGGCTCCCATCTGGGAGATGCCGAGCATCAGCAGCGCGCGGCCACTGCCCTCCCGGGGTGCGCCCGAGGCCAACGCCTCTTCGGCGATGCGACCGGCAGCCGCGTACTCGCCCTCAGTGGTCGCGTGCAGCGCCCTGAGCTGGACCACGTGCTGGCGCAGCGAGTCGAGGGTCGCTGCATCGGGCACGCCCGTCTTCGCGCCCAGCTCCGCCAGCCGCTCCGAGCTCAGCGTCGCGAGTTGCGTCAGCAGATTCTGGGCCGCGTCGAGGTCCGCCGACATCGAGCCCGCGCGCTCGGAGTCCCTCGCTGCCGAGGCGCGGATGACGAGCAGAGCGGACCGGGACTCCACGACTTCGTCGGGCAGACGGTCGAGCCAGTCCCGCGGCGTCGCGTAGTCCCCCTCTCGCATACGGTCGAAGGCCGCCGTCTCGATCAGAGCCGCCGCGCGATCCCACTCGCGGAGCGCCACCCACTGGTCGAGCGCCTCCTCCTGATGGCCTCGTGACTCGAGCCAGATCGCAGCTCGGCGGCGCGCCCGAGCTAGATCCAGGCTCGGGCCCGACTCGGCGGCGTGCTGAATGGCCTCGCGCAAGAGGTCGTGACAGCGGTACCACTGGCGACGATCGTCCAGGGCGTGGACGAAGCCCGCATCGCGCTCGAGGTGCCTCAGCACCCCGAGTGCGTCCGGGTGCGCAGTCACGGCCTGGCAGAGGTCGGGGTTGAGGTGCGAGAGCACGCTGGTCTCGAGCAGGAACCGCTGGACCTCCGGCTCCTGGCGAGCGAGCACCTCGCTGCCGAGGTACTCGGCGGCCCACTTCTCTCCCTGCGCCCTCCGCGCCGCAGGGTCGGCGTCGGTCCGGCCGCGCATCGCGCTCGCCACGAGGTGCGTCGCCGCGGGCCAGCCCTCGGTCCTGCGCTGGATCGCCTCGACCGTCTCGTCGTCGACGTCGATCTCCAGCTGCTCGCGGAGGAATCGGGTGGTCTCGCCGGGCTCGAACGCCAGCTGTTCCGGTCCCAGCTCCGCCAGGCCTCCCTGGGCGCGGCGGTGCCAGGTTCGAACGTCGGGTGCCTCGCGCGAGACCAGGATGATGGACAGGGGATCGGGTCGGTAGTCGAGCAGGTACCGCAGCAACGCGTGGACGCCGTCACCCGACACGCGGTGCAGATCGTCGAGCACCAGATGCAGACGGCTCTCTCGGTGCTCTGCCTCGATGTCCTCGATCAGGGAGCCCGCGAGCTCTTCGGGTCCCGGCTCGCGGCCACGGCTGCAGGCGCGGTCGAGACTCGCACCGACACCCGGCCAGGTCGCCGCGAGGGCCCGGGCCAGGGCGCGCGCCAGACGCTGGAGCTCCCGATCGCGAACATCCAGCGAGACCCAGGCGCGGGGATGCTTGCCTTCGTGGAGCCACTGCGCGACGAGGGTGGTCTTTCCGAAGCCCGCCGGTGCCACGACGCAGGACAGGCCCTGGTACGCGCCTGCGTCCAGGTACGCATGCAGGCGGGGCCGCACGAGCATGCGCTTCGCATTCAGACTCGGGGTCTGGAACTTCGCTCTGGGAAACATCGGTGGCTCCGTTCCCGTCCGATTCGCGAGCTCGGAGAGCCGCGGCGGACACGCGTGAGGCAGAGGGGGCGTGATCGGGAATCGAGATCTCAGAAGGCGCCCCGTGGGCAGGAGGGCGCACGTATGACATCTACAGAACGGGCGAGCAGCCCTCCATGGCGCCGCGGTGGCCCGAGGCGCCAGATCCGTTCGCCAGGGGCGTCAGCCCCACGGTGTGGTGACCGCAACAACCACTGTGGGGCAGACGCAACCCTCACCGGCTCGGAGCGGCACCACGATGGCGACCGGACGGCCGGCCTCCAACGCTCAGCGCTCCCAAGTGTCCGTCGACCACAGGACGCTGCCGTCCTCGGCGTAGATGACGAGCTTTCCTTCGTCCTGCAGGATCAGCACGGCCCCGCTCGGCGCAGCTCGAACCGCTCCGTATCGAGAACGCAGTCGCGGAAGCGGAAGATCATCGACAGCCCCTCCCACCAGGCAACCCAGCGACCGAGCGACATGGCCCCTCGCCGGCTCGAAGCCGAGCGAGGGGCCGAGCGTCGAGAGCGCGAGCGTCAGTGGCGACCGTGGCAGAACATGCAGCCGTTGTTCCGCGTCGCGAAGCTGTCGGCGTACTCGTCGTCTCCGAACGAGGCGAACTTCTCGAGCAGCCGATCCGGGTTGGCCCGCTGGGCTTCGACCAGGTCGTGCCAGGCCCACTCGTCGTAGCGGTCCTGCTCTGCGACGACCTCCAGCTGGGCGATGTACTCGTCCCGCATTCCGAGACGCGCGTACATGGAGGCCAGCTGGTACTCGAGGCCCGGCCTCGCGAAGAGGGCGTTGTCGGTGTTCTGGTAGCAGAAGGGGATGTCGGGAAGGCAGCCCGCCTCGAGCTGGGCGTTCAGAGCGATCGGCGGCACTCCGCTCTCGAGCGGATAGATGGCGGTCGTGGGAGCGACCGCGAGGACCGTTCCGACGTTGATCGGCTCGACGACGTCGGGGTCTCCAGCCGTTCGCGCCTCGTGGAGGACGTCCAATGCGAGCCCGGGGGCGCTCTCGGGAAAGAGCAGCTGCGCGTAGACCATGTCGAGGGTCATGTCGAATGCCCGGGCCCCGAAGTTGCCCGGGTCCAGCCGCTCGACGCGCCGGAAGTCCTGGGCCGAGTGCAGCTCGGAGAAGATCAGGTAGTCGGCGCGCCCGTTCTCCATGCCCATCGCCATCTTGAGCATCCCCTTGAGCTGGTAGAGCCGTGCAAGCTTCTTCTTGAAGTCGCTCGGCTTGAAGAAGACCCGCTCGCTCCAGTAGATCGACCGCTCCAGGTACTGGAGTGCGTCGTTTCGCGGACCCAGACGGCCGTCGGTGAAGCCCACCCAGAACTCGGCCTCGGCACACCCGAAGCGCTCGTCGTCGTCCTGCAGGAGCAGCGGCTGCGTGCAACGCTTCGCCTCGTAGGGGCTGGTGAATCGCGGCTCGCTCTCGAGCCGGGCCGGAGGCAGAACGGTCTGGCCGGATCCGCAGTCGGCTCGCTCGAACAGCGTCTCCTGGTAGAAGGCCTCGGGCTGGCCGTTGCACATCTGTCCCAGGGGCAGCCCGTCGTCTGCCACGGTAACACCTGCCTGAGTCAGCCCGAGGGCTGCGATCACGGCTGTGGTGATGATTCTCACAGGAGTGGCGTTCATCTCGTCTCCTCGTTGTCGGAAACCCTCTCGAGCCCATCCGTCGGGCAGGGTTCCGGTATCCGCTTCGGGACTCGGCACGCTAGGTGCGCACCCTTCACCTCGCCCTCCCACGAAAGGGGTATTTCGTTCGGGGCGACCTGGTTTGCGAACTCCGCTCAGAAGAGGGCTACGCCGCCGCCCAGCTGCTCTGCGTTGTCGCCGTATTGATCCCAGAGTGTGATCCGACAGTCGTCGGTCACGGCTACGAGTGCATGCTCATGCTGCCGGAACTTCAGGGCCAGGCGCGAGGTGAGGGTTTCGACGTAGCGGATGCTCACCTGGTTGTCGCCCACTTCTTCGACGTGGTCGATGTCGAAGTCGAAGTCATAGAATGCGAATGCGCCCTGCCAGAAGGTCGGGCCGACCGCACTCGTTCTCGTGTCGACGGTGTTGTGGAGCTTCACGAAGTTCTCGTCGTAGCTGGCAGAGGCGCACTCTGCGTCCTTCATCTCGATACACTTCAGCGTCGAAAGAACCGCCTCAACCGGGTCGAGGCATAGCGCGTTGGCAGCGCCGGCCTGTGTCATGAGCAGCACCGCGGCGGAAGTCTTGAAGATGGTGAAGAGTCTCGTCATGGCTGATTCCTCTTGTGTTGCTATCGGTCGTGTTGTGCCCCGGAGTACGGGGACGCCGGCGAGTCAACACGGCCGGCCGAGAACGATTTCGTGCATCCGATCGGAGCGGGCGACGTACCTCGTCCCCCTCTGCCGAGTCGACAGCTCCGGGTTCGGACATTCCCTCCGCAGCGAGGGGCGGATGAGCAGCGCGGGACCCTAGGCGCGCGCTCCCTACCGCGCCCTCTCCCGAAAGGGGTAGATCGTTGAGATCCCGGGCTTCCGGACGGCCCGGACCCGCGGGCGTGCGTTCTCAAGGAGATCCAGGGCGCGCGCTGTGGCGACGGCCCGGGTGCGGCGCGAGACGCCCAGATCAGGCCGAGAACCTCGAGCTCGCGCCGCGTGAGGGGTTCTGCTGCTTCGTCTGGAGACTGCTCCGCTCACAGCCGCTCGAGGAGCTCTCGGGCGTGGCTCGGGCAGGCGCGCTGGTCGACGGCCCGCTGCAGGAGCAGCGCCACGGGAGTTCCCAGGTCGAGGTACGCGCGAACGTGTCCGGAGACCTGCAAGAACTCGAGCGCTCGCTTCAGCTCTTCGTCGGCAGCACGCCGGTCGCCCGCCTCTGCTTCCAGGCGAGTACCTTCGCTCCGGGCCCAGTCCAGGGCCGGGG
>JASJBO010000303.1 GCA_030066475.1 Myxococcota bacterium | reverse complement strand
CCGCCGCCGCGTCCCCCGCCTCCGCCGCGCGGCCGCGCGCCGGGCGCGGTCTCGGCGGCCTCGTCGCGCGGCCCGGTCGGCTCGGTCACGGTCGTCTCGGGGCGGTGCTCGCGCAGGTAGGCCGCGCAGATCGCGGCCAGCTCGCGCCGGCCCTCCTCGGAGCTCGCCATCGTCTCGACCACGGGGACGAAGCGGTCGATCTTCCAGGCGCGGTCGCGCTCGGGCACGTGGCGCATCTCCTGCTCGACCTTGACGCTCATGCGCTCCCGCAGCCGCTCCTGGAGCTCGGCGTCGGTGGGCAGCTTGCGCTCGGCGATCTCGATGCGGTTCACGTGCTGCAGGTGCCGGAAGTTGCCGATGTCGAGCGCCGACACCAGCGAGATCGCCACGCCCGCCTTGCCGGCGCGCCCGGTGCGCCCGGTGCGGTGCACGTAGACCTCGGGCGAGTCGGGCGCCGCGTAGCCGATCACGTGGGTCAGGTCGGAGATGTCGATGCCGCGCGCCGCCACGTCGGTGGCCACCAGCACGCGCAGCTCGCCGGCCTTGATGCGCTTCATGGCGCGCTCGCGCGCGGCCTGCGCCAGGTCGCCCGAGATCTGGTCGGCGTCGACGCCGCGCCGCTGCAGGAAGGCGGTGACGTAGCGGACGTCGTCCTTGGTGTTGCAGAACACGATTGCGCTCTCCGGATCCTCGTACTCGAAGATCCGGATCAGCGCGTTCTCCTTCTCCTGGGCCGTCACCAGATAGAAGTAGTGCTCGATCTCCTGGGGCGCGATCTGCCCCTCCGAGAGGCTCACGAACTCGGGCTCGCGCTGCAGCACGCGCGACAGCGAGCGCACCTTCTCGGGCATCGTGGCCGAGAACAGGCACGACTGGCGCTCCTCCTTGGGCGGGAGGTACTTGTCGATCTCGCGCATGTCGGGCCAGAAGCCCAGCGACAGCAGCTCGTCGGCCTCGTCGAGCACGAAGAAGCGCACCCGGTCGAGCTTCAGGCGCCCGGCGCCGAGGTGGTCGAGGATGCGCCCGGGCGTGCCCACCACGACGTGCGGTCCCGCGGCGAGCCCCTCGAGCTGCGGGCCGTAGCCCACCCCGCCATAGATCGGCAGGCAGCGCACCTCGCGCGGCTTGCCGAGCGTGATGATCTCGGCGGCGACCTGGTTGGCCAGCTCGCGGGTGGGGGCCAGCACCAGCGCCTGCGGGGCGGCCAGCTCGATGTCGAGCTCGGCGATGATCGGGATGCCGAAGGCGCCGGTCTTCCCGGAGCCGGTGCGGGCCTGGACGATCAGGTCGTGGCCCTCGCGCATCACGGGGATCACGCGCGCCTGCACCGGCATCGGCTCCGACCAGCCGAGGTCGCGGATGCCGGCCTGCACGTCTTCGGGGAGATCGGCGAATAGATCAGGGTTTTCGGACATTTCGGGCGCCCAACCTATCCCTCAGCCGGGGCCTTAGCAAGCCGGCGCAGGTCCCCTACTCTGCGCCTCCCATGGCGCGCATCGGGCGGGAGGAAGTGCTCCGGATGGCCGATCTGGCGCGTCTCGAGCTGGCGGCGGACGAGGCGGAGCGCCTCACGGCCGATCTCGAGACCATCCTGGAGTACGTGGAGACGCTCGGCGAGCTGGACACGGACGGGGTGGAGCCCACCTCGCACGCGATCCCGCTCGACACGCCGCTGCGCGCGGACGCCGAGCCCGCGCCACTCGATCCCGAGCGCGCCGTGGCGAATGCGCCCGAGCGCGACGGCTTCGCGTTCGTGGTGCCGAAGGTCCTCGACGAGGACGAGGCCTGAGCCGCGTGTCCGAGCCCCTCGCCGGCCTGGCCGAGCTGCGCAGCGCGCTCGACGCGGGGCGCGTGTCGTCCGTGGAGCTGCTCGACGCCTCGCTCGCTCGCGCCGACGCCGTGGCGCCGCTGCGCGCGTTCGTTTCGCTGCGCCCGGAGAGAGCCCGCGCCGAGGCGGAGGCCGCCGACGCGCGGCGCGGGCGCGGCGAGGTGCGCTCGGCCCTCGACGGCATCCCGGTCGCGATCAAGGACAACATGGTCCAGGAGGGCGAGCCCTGCACCTGCGCCTCGCGCATCCTGGAGGGCTTCGTGGCGCCGTACGCCGGCACGCCGGTGGCGCGGCTGCGCGCCGCGGGTGCGGTGATCGTGGGGCGCACCAACATGGACGAGTTCGCGATGGGCTCGTCCACCGAGCACTCGGCGGCGGGCGCGGCCGGCAACCCGTGGGACGCGGCGCGCACGCCGGGCGGCTCCTCGGGTGGCTCGGCGATCGCGGTGTCGGCCGGCGTGGTGCCGGCCGCGCTCGGCAGCGACACGGGCGGCTCGATCCGCCAGCCGGCGTCCTTCACCGGGCTCGTGGGGCTCAAGCCGACCTACGGCCGCGTGTCGCGCTACGGCCTGGTCGCGTTCGCCTCGTCGCTCGATCAGGTGGGGCCGCTGGCGCGCAGCGCCGCCGACTGCGCGAGCGTGCTCGAGGCGATCGCCGGCCACGACCCGGCCGACTCGACCTCGCTGCCCGAGCCGGTGCCGGCCTACCGCGAGGCGCTGAGCGGCGACGTCGCGGGCCTCGTCGTCGGGCTGCCGCGCGAGTGCTTCGAGGGCGAGGGCGCCGACCCCGCCGTGCTGGCGTGCGTGCGCGAGGCCGTGGCCGAGCTCGAGCGCGCCGGCGCCGTGGTGCAGGACGTCTCGCTCCCGCACGCGCGCTACGCGATCGCGACCTACTACCTGATCGCGCCGGCCGAGGCGTCGAGCAACCTCGCCCGCTTCGACGGCGTCCGCTACGGCCGCCGCGCGGCCGCCGACTCGCTGGGCGCGATGTACCGGCGCACGCGCTCCGAGGGCTTCGGGGACGAGGTGAAGCGCCGCATCCTGCTCGGCACCTACGTGCTCTCGGCGGGCTACTACGACGCCTACTACCGCAAGGCGATGCAGGTGCGCACCCTGCTGCGCCGCGACTTCGAGCAGGCCCTGGGCCACTGCGACGTGCTCGCCCTGCCGACGGCGCCCGAGGTGGCCTTCCGGGTGGGCGAGAAGACCGCGGACCCCCTCACCATGTACCTGAACGACGTCTACACGGTGTCCGCCAACCTGGCCGGGATTCCGGGCCTCTCGGTGCCCTGCGGCTTCGTCTCCGAGCTGCCGGTGGGCCTGCAGCTGCTCGGCCGGCCGCTCGACGAGGCCACGCTGCTGCGCGCGGGCGACGCCTACCAGCGCCGCACCGGCTGGCACGAGCGCCGGCCCCAGGTGCCCGCGTGAGCGCCGTGCACGAGCGCTACGAGGTGGTGATCGGGCTCGAGATCCACGTGCACCTGCGCACCGACACCAAGCTGTTCAGCCCCGCGCCGGTGCGCTACGGCGAGGCGCCCAACCACGCGGTGCACCCGATCGACCTGGGGCTGCCCGGCGTGCTGCCGGTGCTCAACCGCCACGCGGTCGAGCTGGCGGTGCGCACCGGGCTGGCGCTGCACTGCGAGATCCACCCGCACTCGGTGTTCGCGCGCAAGAACTACTTCTATCCCGACCTGCCCAAGGGCTACCAGATCTCGCAGTACGAGGAGCCGCTGTGCACCGGCGGCTGGGTCGAGATCGAGGTGTCCGGCGACGACGGCGAGCCGGCGACGCGACGGATCGGGCTCACGCGCATCCACATGGAGGAGGACGCCGGCAAGTCGATCCACGACGCGGCCGTGGCCGGCAGCGAGGGCTCCCACGTGGACCTCAACCGCTGCGGCGTGCCGCTGGTGGAGATCGTCGGCGAGCCCGACCTGCGCTCGGCGGCCGAGGCCAGCGCGTGCCTGCGCAAGCTCCAGCAGGTCGTGCGCTACGTCGGCGCCTCCGACGCCGATCTCGAGAAGGGGCAGTTCCGCTGCGACGTCAACGTGTCGCTGCGCCCGCACGGCGAGAGCCGCCTGGGCACGCGCACCGAGCTCAAGAACCTCAACAGCTTCCGCTTCGTCGAGGAGGCGATCGCGGTCGAGGTCGAGCGTCAGGCCGCGATCCTGGACGCCGGTGGCGAGATCGTGCAGTGCACGCTCCACTACGACGCCGAGCGGGGCTGCACGCGTCCGATGCGGTTCAAGGAGAACGCGGACGACTACCGCTACTTCCCCGATCCCGACCTGATCCCGCTGGTGCTGGGCGAGGCCGAGATCGACGCGATCCGCGCCGCGCTGCCCGAGCTGCCGGACGTGCGCCGCCGGCGCTTCGAGGGCGAGCTGGGCCTGTCGGCCTACGACGCGGCGCTGCTCACCGAGAGCCGCCCGCTCGCCGACTTCTTCGAGGCGGCGCTGGCGCGCTACCCGAAGGCCAAGCCGATCGCGAACTGGCTGGCGCGGGACGTGATGCAGCTGCTGAAGGAGCGCGAGGGCGGGCTCGAGGACACGGCCCTCACGCCCGAGGCGCTGGCGGCCCTGGTGGAGCTGGTCGAAGGCGGCCGCGTGACCGCGCAGAACGCGCGCCCGCTGCTGGCCGAGCTGGTGACGTCGGGCGGCGATCCCGAGACCCTCGTGCGCGAGCGCGGGCTCGAAGCGGTCTCCGACATCGGCCTGCTCGAGGCGACCGCCGACGAGGTGATCGCCGCGCACCCCGACATGGTGGAGAAGCTGCGGGCGGGCGAGGACAAGGTGCTGAACTTCCTGATGGGGCAGGTGATGAAGCGCACCGGGGGCAAGGCCAACCCGGGCGCGGCGCGCGTGATCCTGTCCCGAAGGATCAAGGGATAGCGTGCGTCTTCTCGTCCGCGTCGCGCTCGTCCTGGTGCTGCTCGTGGGGGTCGCCGTCGGGGCCGCGTTGCTGCTGCTGCCCGGCTACCTCGAGGGCGAGGCGGTGGGCGGGCAGCTGCGCGCGGCTGCGCGCGCGGCCACCGGTCGCGAGGTGGGCTGGGACGGGCTCTCGTTCGCGGTGTTCCCGCCGCGGCTGGTCGTCGAGCACCCGACCGTGCGCGCCAGCGCGGAGTCCGAGGAGGCGCTCGCCCGGGCCGAGCGCGTGGCCCTGCAGATCGAGCTGCTGCCGCTGCTCGCGCGCGCGCTGGTGGTCGACTCGCTGGTGCTGGAGGGCGTCGAGGTGTCGCTGGTGCGCACCGACGACGGCATCGAGCTGCCGCTACGACCGGGGGACTCCGACGCGGCGGACCCCGGGGGCGCGGCGGGCTTCGCGCTGGCGGTGCGCGAGCTGCGCCTGAGCGACTCGGTCCTGCGGCTGGAGGACCGCACCGTCGACCCGCCGGCGCGCTGGGAGCTGCGCGAGCTGAACGCGAGCGCTCGCGGCAGCTCGCTCGACGCCCCGCTCGACCTCGAGCTGTCGGCCGCGCTGGCGAGCGGCGGCCGCGCCAAGCTGTCCGGGACGCTCACCCTCGACGGTCCCGTCATCGACCTCGACGTGGGGCTCGAGGCCTTCGATCTCGCTCCCGTCACCCCGTACCTGGGAGACGACGTGCGCCTGGCGGGGCGCGTGGCCGGCTCGGCGAAGGTGCGGGGTCCGGTCGACGCGCTCGAGGCGATCGACCTCGACCTCGACATCGAGGAGAGCGACCTGGCGATGGACCAGGTGGCCGTCCGGGGACGCGTGACGATGGCGGCCCGACTGCGCGGCGCCCTGGCCGCGCCCGAGGGCGACTTCGAGATCGACGCCACGCGCGCCTCGCTCGACTACGGCGGCGCCTTCCACAAGGAGCCGGGGCGCCCCGCCACCGCCAAGGGCCGGCTGGTGCCCACCCGCGAGGGCAAGCTCGGCGTCGACGACGTGCACGTGAAGATCGACAACCTCGACGGCCGCGCGAGCCTGGAGACGGGTCGCCGCCTGGTGTTCCGGCTCGACGCCGATCCCTTCGACGTGGCGGGCTGGGAGCAGCAGCTGCCAGCTCTCGAGGTCTGGCGGCCGACCGGGAAGCTCGGCATCGAGGATCTGGTGGTGCGCACGCGTCCGCTCGAGGTGCGCGGGCGTGTGCCGCTGGACGGCCTCCAGGTGCTCCTGCCCGACGCCGTGCCGCTCGCGTTCTCCGGCTCCCTGGTGGCGAGCGGCGAGAAGGTCGAGAGCGAGGCGCTCACGGCGCGGCTGGCGGATCAACCGATCGGCCTGGAGCTGGCCATCCTCGATCTCGCCGGTGCCACGGCGCACCGCTCCCGCGCCACTGCGCGGGAGATCGACGCGGGTGCGCTGCACGTCGCCTTCGGCAACGAGCCGGGGGACTTCTCGGGAACGTTGACCGCCTACGCCGACCTCTCGGGGCCCCTGGATCCCGAGACCGCCCTGGAGGCGCTGCGCGGCCGGGTCGACTTCCGGCTCGAGCAGGGCCGCATCCGCGGCGTCTCGCCGCTCCAGCGCACGATCGATCGCATGGGCACGGCGGGCCAGCTGGCCGCGCTGGTCTCGAAGCCGGTGCGCCGGCTCCAGCGGCTCTACGGCGACGAGATCGAGCAGGCTTCGGGCCGCTTCGAGCTGAAGGACGGCCGCGCGCACACCCTGGTGCCGGCCGAGGTCGAGTACCCGGGCTACACGGTGGCGGTGGAGGGCGCGGTGCGCCTGGCCGACCTGGGCTTCGAGAACGCGTTCCTCACCATTCGCCTGGCCGACACCGCGAGCGTGACGCCGCGGATCGCCCTGCGCGGCAGCGTCCTCGACCCCGACCCCGATCCGGCGGGCGTAGCGGCCGGCGTCGCCTCGGTGCTGGGCCTGCTGCCCGCCGCGGCGCACGGCGCCGAGAGCCTCTTCGAGGGCCTGGGTCTGTTCGGCGGCGGCGACGACCAGGAGAAGCGCCCGTGACGGCGGAGACCGGCGGCTGGTTCACCCTGCGCTGGAGCGACGAGGGCGTCGTGATGCTCGACCAGCGGCTCCTGCCGCGCGAGGAGAGCTACGTGACGCTGCGCAGCGTCGAGGAGGTCGCGCGCGCGATCGAGCACATGGTGGTGCGCGGCGCGCCCGCGATCGGCTGCGCCGCGGCACTCGGTGTCGCGCTCGGGGCGGCCCGCAGCGAGGCGCCGACGCTCGACGACCTCGCCGATGCGCTCGGCCCCGTCTTCGAGCGGCTGGGTCGCACCCGGCCGACGGCCGTCAACCTGTTCTGGGCGCTGGGACGCATGCGCGAGGTGCTCGACGGCGCGCTGCGCGAGCCGGGGGCCGAGCCGGGCAGCGTGTGCGCGCGTCTGATCGAGGCGGCGCAGCACATCGTCGACGAGGACGTCCAGATCTGTCGCGCGATCGGGCGCTCCGGCCTCGAGGTGGTGCCGGAGGGCGCGCGCATCCTCACGCACTGCAACGCCGGCGCGCTCGCGACCGGCGGCTACGGCACCGCGCTCGGCGTCGTGCGCGCTGCCGCCGAGGCCGGGCGCGGCGTCTCGGTGCTGGCGGACGAGACGCGTCCGTTCCTGCAGGGGGCGCGCCTCACCGCCTGGGAGCTGCAGCGCGACGAGATCCCGGTGACGGTGATCGCCGACGCGATGGCCGGCCACCTGATGAGCCGCGGGGAGGTGGACCTGGTCCTGGTGGGGGCCGACCGGATCGCGGCCAACGGCGACGTGGCCAACAAGATCGGCACCTACAGCGTGGCGGTCCTGGCGCGCGAGCACGGCGTGCCGTTCTACGTGGCTGCGCCGCTCTCGACGATCGACCTCGCGACACCCGACGGCGCCGCCATCCCGATCGAGGAGCGCGGCCGCGACGAGCTGGCCCGGGTGGGCGAGACCGAGATCCTGCCCGCCGGCGTGCCCGTGCGGCACCCCGCCTTCGACGTGACGCCCCACGCGCTGGTCGCGGGGATCGTCACCGAGCGCGGCGTGGCACGCACCCCGTACACTGAGAGCCTGCGGGCGCAGGTCGAGGCCGGTTGCTAGTCGGTCGAGGAGGCGACGTTGTCCGATCAGAGCACCACCGGCGTCCGCGGCGAGACGATCTGGGTCGACGGCCGCTTCGTCCCCTGGGACCAGGCGACGGTCCACGTGCTCACCCACACGCTCCACTACGGGCTGGGTGTGTTCGAGGGGATCCGCTGCTACCGCACCGACGACGGCCGCTCGGCCGTCTTCCGGCTCGGCGAGCACGTCGAGCGCCTGTTCGACTCGGCGCACATCAACCTGCTCGAGATCCCGTTCGAGCGCGGCGAGATCGAGCGGGCGATCCTCGAGACGCTGCGCGCCAACCACCTCGAGGAGGGCTACATCCGCCCGCTCGTGTTCCTCGGCGATGGCTCGATGGGCCTGAATCCGGGCGACAACGCGGTGCGCGTGGCGATCGCGACCTGGCCGTGGGGCAAGTACCTGGGCGAGGAGGGCGTCGAGCGCGGCATCCGCGCCAAGGTCTCGACCTACTCGCGCCACCACGTGAACGCGAAGATGACCAACGGCAAGACCTGCGGCGACTACGTCAACTCGATCCTCGCCAAGCGCGAGGCGCTGCTCGACGGCTACGACGAGGCGATCATGCTCGACACCCAGGGTCTGGTGGCCGAGGCGAGCGGCGAGAACCTGTTCGCGGTGCGCGGCGGCACGCTCTGCACGCCGCCGCTCCCGACCGTGCTGGGCGGCATCACGCGCGCCTCGGTGATGGAGCTCGCGCGCGACCGCGGCATCCCGGTGCTCGAGACGCCGCTCACTCGCGACGACCTCTACATCTCCGACGAGGTGTTCCTGACCGGCACGGCCGCCGAGGTCACGCCGATCCGCGAGATCGACCGCCGCACCGTCGGCGCCGGCGGTCGCGGTCCCGTGACGCAGGCGCTCCAGACGGCGTTCTTCGACGCGGTCGCCGGCCGCGACGCGAAGTACGACGGCTGGCTGACATATCTCTAGGACTCCGCTCGCCTTCGGCTCGCTGCGCGCTCCGGCGGGAAGCACCGCCTCCGCTTGCGGCTTCCCCCTTCGATCTTGGCAGAGGCGGCTGCGGGAGCTTCGATCGTGACGCCGTCCCGCCGGCCTGCCAGCTCGGCCTGCAGTTGCCGAGGTCGCCCGCGCAAGCGAAGGCGAAGCCGGAGCGCGCAGCGAGGCGAAGCCGAGCGAAGTCCATCAG
>JASJBO010000302.1 GCA_030066475.1 Myxococcota bacterium | reverse complement strand
CGGCCTCGCCGAACGACACGCGCAGGGTGGCGGCGGGATCCACGTCGAGGCCGCCCGGCGCCGGCTCGAAGCTCGGCGTGGGCGGCGTGGAGTCCTGGCGGACGACGGCCGTCGTCGGCGGCGAGGTGTTGCCCGCGGCGTCACTCGCCGTCACCGAGAGCGTGTTGAGCGCGTCCGCGACGAGCGACACGTCGACCTCGAACGCGCCGGCGGCATCCGCGACGGCGGCGGCGCTGGCAGCGCCGCCGGCCACGGCGATCGCGGCGTCGCGCTCCGCGCTGCCGCGCAGCACCACGCTCGCGGCCGCCGTCGCCGAGGGCGGCGCCGGGGACACCACCGGCGCGCTCGGCGGCTGCGTGTCGAGCGTCCCGAACGAGAGCGCGAAGGCCGCGGCCAGCGGGTTGCCCGCGCGGTCGGTCAGGGTGGGGGCCAGGCGCAGGGTCACCGACGCGTCGCTCGGCAGCGCGGCCTGCGGCAGCACGCGCAGGCGCCGGTCGCCGGCCGCGAGCGCGCCGTCGATCGCCACGGGGGTGCCGTCCGCCTCGAGGGCGACGGCGGCCAGCGCGCTGGCGGGGTCGACCGCCTCGTCGAACGTGACCTCGACGGCGGCGTCGGGGGCCACGCCCTGCGTGCCGGCCTCGGGCGTGGTCGCCACGACCCGAGGAGCGACCCCATCCTGGACCACCTCCCGCTCGACGGGCGGGCTCTCGTTGCCGACGGCGTCCACCGCCACCACGCGGAGCGTCTGCGTCGCGTCGAGCACGAGGTCGACGAGCGCGCCGAAGCGGCCGTCGCCGCCCACGTCCGCGGTCGCCGGCGCGAGCCCCCCCTCCACGCGCACCTCCGTGGCCCCTTCGGCCCGGCCCTGGACCACGATCTGGGGGTTGCGCGTGGGCGATGCGACCGCGTCGATGGCCGGCGCCGGCGGCGGCCCGTCGTCGGGCTCGACGAGCACCTGCGCGGTGCCCACGAGATCCCCGGCATCCGTGGCCTCGACGACGATCGCGGTCGCACCCGCCGATGCGATGCGCACCGTGCCCGAGAAGCGGTCGCCCGCGAGCGTCGCGTCCACGAGATCGGCGCCCGCGATCGTGACCGCGCGGATCTCGCTCTGATCGTAGACCGTGCCGGTGACCTCGACGCTCGTGGCCGCCACGAAGCCCGCGTCGGGCACGACGATCGAGACGATCGGCGGCGCGGTGTCCTGGCCCTGGCCGGCCTCCACGTCGACCGCGGCGCTCGCGGTCGCGACGTTGCCGGCGCCATCCTCGGCCTGCGCCACCAGGGTGGTCGCACCCGGCGCCAGCGCGATCTCGGCCTGGTACAGACCGTCGCCCAGCGGCGTGGCCGCGGCGCCGGCGACCACGAGCGCCGCGATGCCGCTCGCGTCCACCGCCCGGACCAGCACCGGGCGCGTGCCCTCGGGAATCGGATCGGGTCCCGTCGGCGCCAGGATCGCGACGTCCGGCGGGGTCGCGTCCTGCCGGACGGTCAGCTCGCTGGCCGGACCGGTGTTGCCCGCCGCGTCCCGCGCCGTCACCAGCAGGCGGTTCTCCTGCTCGAGGCGCAGGAACACCTCGAGGGCGAAGCCGCCGCCGGCATCGGCCCGCGCGCTCGCCGCGGCGGCGCCGCCCTCGATCCGGACGAGCGCCCCGGCCTCGCCGGTCCCGGTCACCACGACCCGGGCCGCCCGGGTGGGCGACGCCGGCTCGACCGCGGCGATCGTCGGGGCATCGGGAGCCACGCTGTCGCGCACCACCTCGAGCGTCGCGCTGGACTCGTTGCCCAGCGCGTCGCGCGCCACCAGCACCAGCGCGTTGGCGCCCTCGGCGAGCGCGACGCGGATCGCGAAGCGCTCGCCGAGGAGCGCCACGGGCTCTCCGTTCAGGGTGAGGGGCGTCGTGGCATCGAGGGCGCCGGCGTCGACCAGGCGGCCGGTCAGCGCCACCTCGTCTTGCGCGACGAGGGCGCCGTCCTCCGGCGACTCGATCAGGATCAGCGGGCCGGCCAGGTCGCCGACCACGCGCGTCAGCGACAGCAGCGCGCTGCTGCGGTTGCCGACGTCGTCGGTCGCGACCAGCTCGATGGCGTTGGGACCGGGCGCCAGCGGCACCAGCGCCTGGAAGCTGGCGCCGTCGAGGGCGACGGGCTGGCCGCCCACCTCGAGCGTGACCGGCCCGCCGTCGATCACGCGACCCAGCACCGGCACCTGGACCAGCGCGACGCTGCTGCCCGACGCCGGCGCGGTGATCTCGATCACCGGCGCCGCGGTGTCGCGCACCACGGTCAGGCGTGCCTCGCCGCGCAGCCCGCCGGCGCCGACGGCATCGATCGCGATCGCGTTGGCGCCCTCGACCAGCGCCACCGTTGCCTCGAACGCGCCGCCCACCAGCGCCACGGGCAAGCCGGACACGCTCACGCTCGCGCCCGGATCGTCGACCTCGCCGCGCACCACCACCTCGTCCGCCGCGGTGCGGAAGCCGTCGGCAGGCTCGAGCAGCGTCACCACCGGCGCGCCGGCCACCGCCGCGGGCGCCAGGCGCCCGAGCAGGGTCGTCGTGAACGAGAGCGAATCGAGACCGGGATCGGCGAAGGCGAGCGTGACGGCCGCGCTGGTCGCCCCGGGCTCGAGACGCTCGAACGGCAGCGCGACGACCGCCTGGCAGCCGGGCAGCCGTCCGTCGGCGTCGAGCAGCGCGGCTCCCTGCGGCGCGACGTCGCCGATCGCGAGCCGGAGCGGACCCACCAGCGCATCGGACGAGTCGTTGACGACCCGCACCTCGTAGCGCGCCTCGCCGGGCGGCGGCGCGTCGTCGCGCGCGACTGCGAGCGTCACCTGCCCGGTCAGGTCGCGCAGCGGATCGCTGCGGTGGGCGAGCAGCTGCGCGGTGAAGCGCACGCGTGCGCCCGATGGGCTCTCGAAGCGGACGGGCGCCTCGACGCTCTCGCCCGGATCGAGCCGCAGCGAGCCCGGCAGCCGCAGCTCGGCCTCGGTCGCCGGCAGCCCCTGGGCGTCGAGGACGCGTGCGTCGTCCGGCTCGAGGTTGGCGATGCGCAGCCGCAGCGGGCCGTACAGCGGCGCGCTGCCGACGTGCGTCGCGCGCGCGCGGAACACCGGTGCGGTGGCGCTGCCCGCCTCCTCGACGAAGCCGAGCAGCAGGTCGGCGTCGGTCACGACCACCTCGGGGACCAGGCGACCGTACACCCGGTGCACGAACGAAACCGGACTGCGCGACGGGTTGAGCAGCTCGAGCTCGATCTCGAGCGGCTGTCCCGGCTCCAGGTCCGTGGCGACTCGGTAGACGCCGCGTGCTCCGCTCTCGCCGACCTCGTCGACCAGCTCGACGCCGTCGGGCGCGAGCTGGTCGATCTCGAGCTCGAGCGGGGCGAACAGGGCCACCAGGCCGTCGTGCTCGAGGCGCGCCGTGTAGGCGGTGCGGTCGGGCGCCTCGCGCCGGCCGCGTGCGAAGGCGACCGAGACGCACGAAGCCCGCGCGCCGGTGGGCACGCGGGTCAGCAGGCCGGCGCCGTCGCTGCCGGGTGGGTCCGGGTCGGTCCAGCCCAGCGCCGCGGCGCGCGCGGCGATGCCGGCGCGCAGCGCGGCCAGCACCTGGCGCGGGTCCAGACCCGGCGGCGCGTCGGGGGCACCGGCGAGCACCGCCGCCAGATCGGTTGCACCGAGGCCGCCGCCGAGCGCCGCGGCCGCCTGCGCGAGACCCGCGATGGCGCGCGCGTGAGCCAGGGCCGGATCGCCGTACAGGCCGAAGTCGGTCGCACCGAGTGCAGCCGGCTCGCCGAGCGGCGCGGCGCCGAACAGCGCGGCGGCGGCCGACCGCGCCGCGGCGAGGTCGTCGCCTGCCAGCACCCGGTCCGCGACGAACGTCGTGAGCGGGGTCACGACGATCCCGTCGACCACCGCGTCGGGCCGCGCGCTCTCGACGATTGCGCGCAGCGGATGGCTCGATCCGAGCCCGCGCGTCGCGCCGGTGGCGGGATCGACGTACTGCGCCTGCCGGATCTCGATCAGGACCAGGCCGTCGAAGCCGGCGTCGGGCAGGGCCACCCAGCCGCCGAAGCGCCCGTCGACCAGGGGCCCGATCGGCGCCGGGCCCTGGGGGGCGGCCCCGGGCCGCGGCAGCGCCACCGCCAGCACCAGACCCGAATCGACGTGGCCGAGGGCGACCACGCCCTGCAGGCTCGCGACGTTCCGGCCCTCCCACAGGGCCGGGCACCCGAGCAGCGCGAGCGAGGCGAGCGAGGCCAGGCAGGCCCGAAGGGCCCGGGGCTGCGCTCGCCGCGGGGTGCCGTCCATGGGGCGCATCCTCGACCAGCCCCATTTCCCGCCCATTACCCGTTCAACGAACGAGGATTCCGCTGCGATCCCGGGTGGTTGAGGGGGTGCTCCTCGCACCGGCGAGGGAGCCTCCCCCCGCCTTCCAGGCGTTTCTGGCGACCGCAGGTCGACACGCGGACCGCTGGCCGCCCACCTCCCCCTTGTCGAGTCGAGAGGGAGGCGCGTGCAGAGCTCCAGGCGGTTCCGGACGGCAGCGATCGCGGCGGTCGCGCTCGTGGTGCCCTTGCGCGCGGCTGCGCTGTCCGCGCAGGTGAGCACCGAAGGACCCGTGACCGCCGTGCTCGACCCGCTCACGAGCCCAGGACCCGACTACTACCTCGACTTCGACCTGGTCTTCACCCAGTCGCCCAACACCGAGGCCCTGGGGACGGGCCTGCGCGATGGCTTCACGATCTCCCTGTGCGACGTGAGCTGCGACGACCCGCTCGCCGACGCGGCGCTCGACGTGGTGCGGGTCGACGCCGTCGCGGGAATCGCCACCGAGCCGGGCTACGGCATCGACGTCAGCCAGCTCTCGGACGACCTGCCCCCGCCAGGCGGCCCCGCCGGCGCGCTCTCGGCCCACGTCCGCATCGGCTTCGGCCCCGACCGCGGCCTGGCGCAGATGGGTCCCGGCCCGGTGCGCCTGGTGATCGACGTCTTCCCGGAGCTCGACGGCCTCGGCGGCGTGGGCGAGGTCCGCGACGTCCGCCTCCTCCAGCTGCCGGAGCCGACCGTCCTCACACTGCTCACCGCCGCCGCCCTGCTCCACACCCGCCGCTCCAGGCGCGTCGCAGCGCGAGCAGCGCGAGGGCGGCGCCGAGCTGCAGGTGCGGCGCGCCCGGCTCGGGCATCAGCACCAGCTCGATCACGGCCCTCGCCGTGCGCTGGAAGGGAAGGTCCAGTGCCTCGCCCGAGGCGAGCACCCCGCTGAGCTGGCCGCTGGTCGCCGCGATCGGCCCGAAGGCGACGGGCTGCCCGTCGACGGCGAAGTCGACGCCCAGGACGTCGATGCGGCCGAACTGGATGGCGCGGAGCTGGACGCCCGGCTCCAGGTTGCCGCCCCGGATCTCGATGCGGCCGCGCGTCGATTCGATGGCGCCGTTCCGGACGGTGCCGGCGCCGACGACGACCGAGCCGCCCCCGCCCGAGATCGCGGCCGAGGTCATCGTCGCGTCGACCGTTCCGCCCTGTACCTCCACGACTGCCGAGCTCGAGACGCGGATCTCGCCGATCAGCGCCGTGTCCGAAATGGTGGTCTCCGAGCTGCTGGTCGCCTCGAGCCGGGAGACGAAGCCGCCGCGGAGCTCGGCGCTTCCCGCGCTCACCGCGAGCCGCGCCGCCCCCCCGCTCACGCTGCCCGACTCCTGCGTGTAGGTCCCGTTCGATCCGAAGCTCAGGGCTCCGCGCACGACGCCGCCGCGCAGCACCAGGTTCGCGCTCCCAAAGACCGTTCCGCCGCCCCGCGCCAGCGCGCCGGGCTCCAGTACGAGGGTCGCCGAGCCGGATCCCGAGAAGCTTCGCTCCAGGTCGACCTGCTGCAGGGTCACCGTGCTCGAGTCCCGCGCGCTCAGCAACGCCGTCGCGAATCCTCCGCCGAGGGTGACGACCGACGCGTCGTGAGCGAGGACGGCGTCGACCACCCGGCCTCCCCTCACGTCGATCGCAGCGTCGTCGAACGCCTCGAGGCGGCCGCCGACGTACGGATCGCGCGCGTCGAGCGTGGACGCGTCGTAGACCTGGAGCTGGCTGCCGGCCAGGTAGCCGTCGGCCAGGACCGCGCGCGTCGGCGTCGCGGATGCGCAGGGGGTGCTCTCGTCGCTCGTGCAGCCCTGGTTGCGGACGCGGACGCGCTGGAACTCCCCGTCGCAGCAGGGCTCGAGCACGTCCCCACCGGTGTTGACGTAGCGGGTCCCGGCCTCGACGAGCTGAATGGTCCCGGCGGCGCCCTTGCTCCCCTTCATCCGATACTCGAACGAGGCGGGACCGCTCTGGGCGAGGACGCCCGTGAGCATGCCGACGTGCGATCCGGTCAGCTCGCCGTAGGGGAGCGGGAACCCGTCGCGCTGGAAGTCCCAGCCGTGGAGCTCGACCAGGGACCCGACATCTTGCGACAGCACGGCTCGCGGCTGCGGGCTGCGCGTGCTCCGGACCACGATCGTCGAGTCGTCGTAGGCGCGGATGCCGCCCGTCGAGATGTCGTCGTTCAGCTCGATCCGCGCGGCGCCGCGCGCGATCGTGTCGCCGATCACGCGGCCGTGGGCGCCCTCCTGCCCGGAGCGCAGCTCGGCCCCGTCGAACGCGATGGCGTCCCCCCCGACCACGCCGCCGGCCAGCGTAGCGACGGACGTCATGTTGGCGACGAGCTTCCCCCCCACCGATCCGCCGCGGAGCGCCAAGCTCGTGCGGTCGAAGGTCTGGAGCTCGGCCACCTGCCCGGCCTCCATGACGGCGACCGTGGGGCTCGACCCGCCGCAGGCGGTCGGCATCACGCCCGTGCAGCCTGCGTCGCGGATCGCGACGAGTCGATCGGCAGCGGAGAAGTCGTCGATCCGCGCCGGGTTCGGGGCGCTCGCGCCGCTGTTGATCAGGACGTAGTTCTCGGGGCCGTCGAGGATCACGTCACCGGTCCACGCCTCGTCGCGGCCCGCGTGGGTCAGGGCCAGGAAGATCGGGCCCTGGGTCTCGAGCTGGCCGGTGAGCACGGCGGCCGTCTCCCCGAGCGGGCCGAAGGGAGCCGGCTCGCCGCCGACCTCGAAGTCGAAGCCGTGGATCCGCACAGCGCCGCCCTCGGCGACGTAGACGAGCTCGGCTCCGGCGCCGCGCAGCGCCAGCCGCCCGCCCGCGCCAACTCGGACCTGCGGCCCCACGCGCGCGTCCTGGGCCAGCTCGACGTGCGTCTCGGTGTAGCCGTCGGCACAGCTCGCCAGCTCGCAGCCCAGGCCCAGCACGTCCAGCCCGGGGAGCGCCGACAGGTCCTCATCCAGCATGGACGACTGTCCGTCCTGCACGAGCAGCGGCGTGACCTCGTCCGCGCCGAGGTCGCAGACCCCGCCCACCGGGTCGGGGCGCGGCTCCCCGTCGACGTCCTCCGCCACCGTGCAGTCGCCCGCCGCGTCCACGGCGGCCGAGCGGGCGCGCACGTGATAGTCGTCGGCGGCCGGATCCACGAACTGCGGGTTCGACCCGAGGTTGCCCGCCTGGTTCAGCACCCCGTCCGTGGCGACCCCCCCGAGGATCGAGCTGGTGATCTGGAGGACCGTCGAGCTGGTGGACACCACGTTGCGGTCGTTCGCCGGACCGTTGTCCCAGAGGATCCCGTTGTGGACCGTGACGTTCGGCTGGGCGCGCGCGATGTGCGACACGACCAGGCCCGCCTCCTCGTTCCCACCGAAGGTGTCGAACACCGAGTCCAGCAGCGGTGCACGCGTGCTGTTCCCGTCGACCGAGACCCCGCTCGTGTTGCCTCCGATCACGTTGGAGCGCGTGGAGATCTGCAGCAGGCCGCTGCCCTCGGCGTAGAAGTAGGCGGCGCCGCCCTCCGCCGCCGACCCGCCCACGAGCGTGTTCTGCGAGAGGTCGAGGACCAGGCTTCCCGGGCGGCTCGAGTCCAGGGTGTCCCGGTACACCCATGCGGCGACCGCTCCTCCGAAGTTCGCGCTGCCGTTCTCCTCGAGCTCGTTGCGGCGGATCGCCGCGACGACCTCGTGCTCGATGATCGTGATGTCGATCGCGCCGCCGCGGTTGCCGCCTCCGTCCGGAGGTCGATCGGCCGCGTTTCCCGTGAAGCGGCTGTCGCTGATCTCGATCTGGAACGGAATGACCGTCCCCTTCTGCTCCGAATCCGCGAAGACCCCGATCGCGCCGCCCGCGCTCGCCTGGTTGGAGACGAACTCCACGTGCCGCACGGTCAGCCGGTTGAGGCCGATGCTGTCCGTCACGAAGGAGATGCCGCCCCCGGCGCCAGTGGCGCGCCCGTCGCGGACCTGCAGGTTCTCGAAGCTCAGCCGGACCGGCTGGTCGGGGGCATCGATCGCGAACACCGGGCCCTGCTGGTCGCCGTCGATCGCGGTCCGGGACGGGTCCTCCACCTGCACGCCGGCGGCCAGCCACCCGCCGCTGATCGTGACGTCGAGGAGCTGGCGGTCGAGCACGACGTTCTCGGTGAAGACGCCCTGCTGGATCTTGACCTCGTCGCCGTTCTCCGCGGCATCGAGCGCGCGCTGGACGCTGCGACAGGGCAGGGATCGGGTGGTGCAGGGATTGAGCCGAGGGCCGGCCAGGAGGTCGAGGCCGGTCTCGGACACCCAGCGGTCTTCCGCCGCGCTGGGCTGCACGCAGAGGCACGCCGATCCCAGCAGTACGAGCCATGCGAAGAGAGCGCGCGCGGGAAGCGCGCCGCCCCCGGCGGGCCCAGACCTGCACATCGCCGGGATCATGGGACCATCTCCATCCGCACCAGCGTGGTGCCGTTCCCCCAGCGCCTCTCGAAGCGTAGCGCGAGGCGCCCGTCGGGGAACGCGGGGAATCGGTCCAAGAACGCAGCCAATCGTAAGCCCGTGTACGCGGTGCGGGCGCGCTCGCGTCGCGACAAGCGGGGCCTCAGGCACATCTACCGATCCGCGAGGGACCTCTTCCACCAGGCCGCTTCGGACGGCTTCCAACA
>JASJBO010000301.1 GCA_030066475.1 Myxococcota bacterium | reverse complement strand
CCCCCCCCCCCCCCCCCGCCGCGGGGGGCCGCCCGCGCCCGGGACGCGGGCGCCCCCGCTCGCCTCGCCGCCGGCGGCCCGGGCCGCCTGGTGGAAGCGCGGAATGCCGGAGAGGCCGCCGCGGTCGGCCAGGGCGAGGGTGCCGTGGCCGAGCTCGGCGGCTCGGTCGATCAGGTCCTCGGGGTTGCTGGAGGCCTCGAGGAACGAGAAGGCGCTGGCGCAGCGCAGCTCCACGTAGTCGCGGGCCAGCGAGCCCCGGGCGGGGGGATGAGCGGGGGGACCGGGCACGGAGGGTAATTTTCGCTTTTTGTTCGCTTCGGGTCAACCCCGTCTCCTCGACGGGGGCGCGCTCGCGGACGCCGGCGGACGACGCGGGCGTCCGTCACGGAATCGAGACGCCGCACCGATAGCGGTCCGGCGTCAAGGCGTTCCCCGGCGCCGCGGACAGGCTGAAGGACTCGCCGCGATTCGATCTCCAGTAGAGGACGTGGGACAGGCCCTGGTTGATTCCCGTGACCGGTCCATCGGGCGCGCCGAGCACCTCGCAGTGGTCCTGTCCGCTCCCAGCCCGGTCTGCGATCTCCCGGTAGGGGCCGGAGGGCGTGTCCGACAGCAGCAGCTTGTACTCGGTTGCGCTGCACAGGATCGCTCCGACGTAGAGACTGCCGAAGGCACTCCGCGCGACGAAGCGCTCTCCCGTGCAGTCCGTCGACACCGGGCCTTGCACCGGGAAGTCGAACGGCACGAAGACGCCGATGCCGATGTCTTCGAACGGATCCAGGGGAATTCCGACCCCGCAGACGTACGACGCGGGTGCGAAGACGTTCGCCGGCGGGGTGCTGAGGATCGCCTCCTCGCCTCGCTGCCTCCGGAAGAAGACCGGATCGGTGAGCCCGGCCACCCAGGACCGGGTCTGACCATCCGGCGCGCCGATGAACTCGCAGTGGTCCTGCCCCGTTCCGGCCTGGTCGCCGATCTCGCGGTAGCTCCCGTCGAAGCGCCGCGACAGGAAGAGCTTGTAGCGGAACGGGTCGCACAGCTCGGCGCCGACCCACAGGTCGCCGCCGAACGCGCTCTTGCGCACGAATCGGCCGCCGCTGCACTCGCTGTTGGGTGCGCCCGGTGTCGAGAAGTCGCGCTCGATCCACTCGCCGCGGACGACTGCCTCCAGCTCGGCGACGCGCGCGCCCAGGCTCTCGGGTCCGTCGGCGCCGCCGAGCGCGTACGGTACGGACAGGAGCTGCTGGCGCGGCGCGAGGCGCTCGCCGTCCACGGTGACCTGGAGCCAGCGCTCGCCCGGCGCCGTGAAGAGCGCAGCCGAGAATCCGCCCGGAGGGGATTGCTCCGCCCCGCCGCCGAGCTCGATCCCGAAGACCCCCTGGCTCACCTCGACGCCGGGGTGTCTCTCCTCGTAGAGCGCCGATCCCCCGACGGCGGCGTCGTAGATCTCGACTTCGATGTCGACGGAACCCGATAGCGCGATCCCCTGCTCGTCGAGCAGCAGGCCCTGATACGCGACGTGTGGTGGGGGCGCCGCGAGAGCCCACGACCGGGACAGCAGGATCCCCACGACCAGCGCGCCTCGCAGCCACATCCGCATCCTTCGTCCTCCGCGCAGAAGGGACTCCATGCTAACACCGCAGGGGGGGGCGAACGGGGCGGCGCACACTTCTCGCGTCGAGCAGTATCCTCTGGGGATGGGGCTATCCACCTGCGTGCTCGTTGCCGACGACGAGCCGCTGCTGCGCAAGGTCACCGAGCGGGTCCTGAGCCGCGCCGGGCTCACGGTGCACACCGCGCCCGATGCCGAAGCGGCGCTTCGTGCCCTGGAGGGAGACCCGACGATCGAGGTGCTCGTCGTCGACGTCGGGCTGCTCCTACAGGGTGGGCCCCAGGACCTGACCCGCCTGCGCGCCGCCCGCGCCCGGCTCGGCGTGGTGCTGATCAGCGGCGACCTGCTGCCCGAGGCCCTCGAGGCCGACCTGGATGCGCACGGGGGCGTATTCCTGCGCAAGCCCTTCGACCCCGCCGCCCTCCAGCGCGCGATCGCCAGCGTGCTTCCGTAGCGGCGACGAGCGCTGCACGCGCGCTTCCGCCTCCCTGCCGCGGGTTCCCCGGACTGCTGCTTTCGCGTAGATTGGAGCGATCTGCGCGGTGTGGAAGAAGCGGAGCAGAGCGAGGGACGCGGCATGCAGCGGGGCGGAAGAGGAGCGAGGCGCCGGGTGGCCGGCGCGCGCGCGTGGCGGTGGATCGCAGTGCTCTTCGGGGTCGGGCTCGCTGGGCTCGGCCCCACCTGCGGACCGGTCGAGGAGCCGCCGCCGGCGGCCGTGCAGGACGACGCGGACGGGGACGGCTTCGTGGACGCCCTCGACGTCTGCGCGGCGATCGCCGATCCCGACCAGCGCGACAGCGATCGCGACGGCTTCGGCGACGCCTGCGACGCCGACTACGACCAGAACGGCGCGGTCGGCCTCTCGGACTTCAACGCCCTGCGGGCCCGCTTCGGCCTGACCGCGGGCGACTCCGGCTTCGATCCGCGCTTCGACCACGACGGCAGCGGCGGGATCGGCATCGGCGACTTCAACCGGCTGCGGGCGCTGTTCGGCGGGCCGCCGGGCCCGTCGGGCAGCGACCAGGACGGGGACGGACTCTCGCTCCACGACGGCTCCGACCGCTGCCCCGGCACCGCGGCCGGCGCCGAGATCGTCGCCCTGGGCTGCTCGCTGCTCGACCTGATCGGTCGCCCTGAGCCGCTCTTCCAGCCGCTCCTGCTCGAGACCGGGGCCTTCGCCGAGGACTTCGGCGGCCTCGAGCACCTCGAAGGCGTGGTGCGCCGCGTAGGGGAGGGCGAGTCGCTGCTGCGCTCGGCGCTGGGCGCGGCGCTGCGCGGCGCGCCGTGCGAGGCCGCCACCCTCGCCGAGGACGCGCTCGCGCCGATCGGCGCCGCGCGCTCCGAGGTGTTCGTGCTGCAGCGCCTGGCGCGGGCGGACGTGCCCGACCCGCCTCCCGCGCAGGACGTGAACGAGCCCGAGCAGGTCGTCGAGGAGTACGCCTACCTGGCCGACCGGCTGCGCGATCTGCTCGCTGCCGTCGACGACACTGCGGCGCTCGAGACCGAGGCGTGCGACGGCTCGACGCGTGGCGCCCGCACGCTGGGGCGCATCGCGCGGATCGACGAGGGCAACGCCCGCATCGAGCTGGCCGACGGGCGCACGCTCTACTTCGGCGAGGGCTTCCGGGTGGTGCCCGCTCCGCGCTCGAGCTACGCGGAGCTGGCAGAAGGCGTCGAGGCGCTATTCGTCGGGACGCTCGTGTCCGACGGCGGCTTCGCCCAGCAGGCACAGCCCGCCGCCGTGCCGGAAGACCAGCCCGAGCTCGGGCTCGCGCCCTGCGCCGAGTTCCGCTTCGCGCCGCTCCAGCGCTTCCCGCCGGCGCCCGACGCCGGCCCCTACCAGCTGCTCCACCCCGATGCCTACCTCGTGCTCGGGCGACACCGCCTCGAGGAGGGCATGCGGCTCGGCGTCGAGTGGAGCTGCCCGACGCCCGCGCCGCCGAGCTGGCCGCGCTACTCGATGCGCGTCGAGCTCACCTGGACGCCCCCGGGCGCGCCCGGTCCGCAGACCGACGTGCTCGCCGTCGACCTCGACGCGAGCGACGCGCCGCTGGCCCTGCCGTGGCAGCTCGGCGACGGCGACGAGGCGACGCTCGACGTCACCCTCCAGAAGCAGACCTGCAGCGGCAATCCCTTCGTGCCGTTCGGGGCGACCTGCGGCCCCAAGATCGACCAGTCCGGCGACAGCTACCCGATCACGATGGTCGCGCGCGGGAGCCGATGCGTGGCGCTCTACTCGGAGACGGTCGTCTCGATCGACGACCAGATCCCCGACGACATGCAGGCCGTGCGCGTCGACGACGTCGTGGCGCTGCATCCCAGCGACACCGACCTCACCTTCGAGGCCGAGGGCTATGCGGCGATTCCGCCGGCCCTGCCGCTCTTCTCGAGCTTCCCGGTGGTGGTCGATCTGGTGGGCGGGCAGCCCTTCACACTCCACAACACGGACTTCTGGCCGATCCACGGCACCTCCAACGCGCTGCAGTCGATCTTCCTCTCGATCACCCAGGGGGTCACCAAGGCGGCCGGCGTGCGCTGGCCGCGGGTGCGCGGGCGCTGGAACGGCCGCGAGTGGACCTTCTCGTGCAGCCTGCCCGACGTCGTGCGCGACGTGGTGAACTTCTGTCCAGGCGAGACCACGGACGCGTTCTACCGCCTGCCCTTCGCCGCGGGCGACACCGCCTGGACGCAGGGCCAGGGCAACGACGGCTCGTTCACCCACAGCGGTGGCTTTGCCTACGACATGGGCGCGCCGCTCGGCCAGACGATCCGCGCCGCGCGCGCCGGGCGCGTGGTCTGGGTGAAGGAGGACGAGACCCAGCAGTGCGGCTGCACGGGCTGTCCCGGCTCGCCGGCGTGCCCGGTGACCGCCAACCAGGTCTTCGTGCGGCACCAGGACGGCACCTTCGGCCAGTACGTGCACCCGCCGCAGAACGGCATCGACCCCGAGCTGAACGACGTCGTGAAGCGCGGGCAGCAGCTCGCCGTGGTCGGGGTCACCGGAAACACGACGGGGCCGCACCTCCACTTCGCCGAGAAGTTCGTGCTCACCCTCAACGGGAGCACGAGCCTGGCGCTGTTCGAGGCGCTCAACCCCTTCGACACCTCGCAGGTGCTCACCTGCTACGAGCCGCCGAACATCGAGACGGGCTCCGGCGTGCCGCTGCGCAGCAACAACGCGCCGCAGTAGCCGCGGCGGCAGGCCTAGCCGCTGGCGGGCGCGCCGGGCCCGAGCTCGGCCGCCAGTGTCTCCGCCTCGGCCAGCATAGCCTCGAGCAGCGTGAGCCCACCGTCCCAGAACGCCGGGTCGCCGATGTCGAGGCCCACGCGCCCCACCAGCTCGCGGGGCGGTGCCGAGCCGCCGGCCGCGAGCAGCTCGAGGTAGCGCGGCACGAAGGCGTCGCCCTCCTGGTCGTAGCGCTGCACGAGCGCCAGCACGAGCAGCTCGCCGAAGGCGTACGCGTAGCAGTAGAACGGGCTGTGCACGAAGTGGGGGATGTAGAGCCACCACCAGGCGTAGTCGTCGGTGAGCCGCACCGAGTCGCCGAACATCGGGCGATTCGCGTCGAGCCACAGCGCGTTCACGCGCTCGACGGGCAGCTCGCCCTCGCTGCGGCGCGCCGCGTGCAGCGACTGCTCGAAGCGCGTCATCACCACCTGCCGGAACACCGTGGCGAAGGCGTCCTCGAGCTTCCCGCACAGCAGCGCCAGCCGCACGGCCGGATCGCTCTCCTCCTTCATCAGCCGCCGGAACACGACCATCTCGCCGAACACGCTGGCCGTCTCGGCCGTCGTGAGCGGCGTGTTCTGCTCGAACAGCCCGCGCTCGCGCGCCAGATACTGGTGGACGCCGTGCCCCAGCTCGTGCGCCAGGGTCATCACGTCGCGCAGGTTGCCGGTGTAGTTGAGCAGCACGTAGGGGTGGGCGCTCGGCACCGTCGCCGCCGAGAAGGCGCCGCCGCGCTTGCCCGGTCGCAGCTCGGCGTCGATCCAGCGCTGCTCGAAGAAGCGGCTCGCCACGTCCGCAATGGCCGGTGCGAAGTCGCGGTAGGCATCGAGCACGACACGGCGCGCCTCGCCGAAGTCGCGCGCGCCCTCGGGCGCCGCGAGCGGCGCGTAGCGATCGTAGTCGAGCAGCTCGTCGAGACCCAGCAGGCGCGCCTTCAACCGGTAGTAGCGCGCCACCAGGTCGTGGCGCCGCTCGCTGGCGCTCATCAGCGCCTCGACGGTCTGCGCGTCGATCTCGTTGGCGAGGTTGCGCTCGTCCATCGGGTCCGCGTAGCGCCGGAAGCGGTCGCGCACGGCCTTGTCGTGCACCAGCGTGTTGAAGACGAACGCCAGCAGGCGCTCGTTCTCGCGCAGGCCCCGCGTCAGGCCCGCAGCCGCCCGGCGCCGCGTCTCGCGATCGGGCTGGTACAGGCGCGCCAGCACCTCCTCTTCCGAGAGCGACTCGACTCCGCCGCTCGCGTCCTCGACCGCGAAGCGCAGGGCGCCGAGCGTCTCGTCGAAGAGCCGCGAGAAGGCGCGCGATCCCGTGTTGGCGGTCTCCTCGAGCAGGCGCTCCTCGGGCTCCGTCAGCAGGTGGGGGCGATAGCGGCGCATCACCTCCAGGAAATGGCGGCGGCCGGCCAGGGCGGGGTCGCCGAGCAGCGCCTCGGCGCGGGCCGCGTCCACGGCGGTCCACTCGAGCTCGAAGAACACCAGCTCGTTGCGGATCGCGCTCGACTGCTCCTGCACCTTCTGGAGCAGCGCGCCGTGTGCCGGTGTGGCGGTGTCGCCGGCGAAGAGCAGGTGCGCGTAGGAGGCCGCTCGCGACGCGGGCTCCTCGAGGGCCTCGAGCTCGTCGACGGCCGTCGCCAGCGCCTCCGCGTCGAGCTCGGCCACGTGTCCGCGGTGACGTTGCGCGAAGTCGCGCGCCCGCTCGAGCGCCCCCGCGAGGTCGGCGTCGAGCGCCGGGTCGTCGGGTCCGGCGTACAGGTCGGAGAGGTCCCAGCGGGTGCCGGCAGCGGGTCCGGCGTCGAAGCTCTCGGCGGTCGTGGCGGCTGTCATGGCGCCGGAAGATAACGCGATGGGCCCTTTGTGACCGCGCGCCGGGGAATTACGCTGACCGGGTGACCGCCCCCCGCGTGATCCTGCACGCCGACATGGACGCCTTCTACGCGTCGGTGGAGCAGCGCGACCGGCCCGAGCTGCGCGGCAAGCCCGTGATCGTGGGCGGCCTCTCGCCGCGGGGCGTCGTCTCGGCGGCCAGCTACGAGGCGCGCCGCTACGGCATCCACTCCGCCATGCCCGGCTACGAGGCCCACCGGCGCTGCCCGCACGGCGTGTTCCTGGGCGGCGACATGAAGAAGTACGGACGCGTGTCGCGCCAGGTGTTCGCGATCTTCCGGCGCTTCTCGCCGCTGGTGGAGGGCATCTCGCTCGACGAGGCGTTCCTCGACCTGACCGGCACGCAGCGCCTGCTGGGCCCTCCGGTCGAGGCGGGCCACGCCCTGCGCGACGCCGTGCGCCGCGAGCTCGACCTCGCCGTCTCGGTGGGCATCGCGCCCAGCAAGATGGTCGCGAAGATCGCGAGCGACGAGGCGAAGCCCGACGGCCTGCTCGAGGTGCGCCCCGAAGAGGTGCAGGGCTTCCTCGACCCGCTGCCCGTGGGCCGCGTCTGGGGGGTCGGTCCGGTGGCGCGCGAGAAGCTCGAGGCGGCCGGCTACCGCACCATCGGCGACCTGCGGCGCGGAGACCCCGAGCGCCTCGAGCGGCTGCTCGGCGCGCTCGGCGGTGGCGCCGCGCGGCTCGCCCGCGGCGAGGACGCGCGCGCCGTCCACCCCGAGCGCGAGGCGGTGTCGTACAGCGAGGAGAGCACCTTCTCGACCGACGTCGCCGATCGCGAGCGGCTCGTGGCGGCGATCCTCGACCACGCCGAGTCGGTGGCGCGCCGCATCCGCCGCGACCAGGTGCAGGCGCGCACCGTCGTGCTGAAGGTGAAGCTGGCGCAGCGCACGCGTCCGGGGCGCTACGGCTACCCGGTGCTGACGCGCCGCACCACGCTGGCCGAGCCCACCGACGACGGCGCGACCCTGGCGCGCGAGGCGAAGCGTCTGCTCGACCGCCTCCCCCCCGAGCCGGTGCGCCTGGTGGGCGTGGGCGTCACCAACCTGCGACACGCGCAGTGGTCGCAGCTCGGCCTGTTCGATCCGCCGCAGGCGCTGCGTCGCAGCGACCGGCTCAACCGCGCGCTCGACGCGATCGCCGAGCGCTTCGGCTCCCACGTAGTGATGCGCGCCGGCCAGGAGCGGGTCACGCGCCAGGCGCTCTCGCTGGTGCAGAAGCGCGGGGACGTGGACGAGGACGAGTCCTGAGCGCGGCGCGAGCGGAGTGTTACCGTCTGGGCCGGTCATCCAGGAGTCGTCATGAACGCGAAGATCAACGATCTCATGTCGGAGTCCGTCGTCACCACGGAGCCGCACAAGACCATCGACCACGCCCGCAAGATCATCGAGCGCAACCAGATCGGGGCGCTGCCGGTGGTGGACAGCGAGAACCGGCCGGTGGGCATGGTCTCGGCGACCGACCTGGTGCCCGAGCTGAACGGAGCCTCTCCGGTCAGCACCGTGATGACCGAGAAGGTCTACACGGTGCCGCAGTACGACGAGGTCAGCATCGCCGCCCGCATCATGCGCAACCACCACATCCACCACCTCGTGGTCACGCACGAGCAGAAGGTGGTGGGAATGATCAGCGCCTTCGACCTGCTGAAGCTCGTCGAGAGCCACCGCTTCGTCGCGAAGAACCCGCCGACTTCGTCGAAGCGCCGCGGCTCGAAGCGCGACTGAGCGATCGCGCGCGGCGCCGGCCTCAGTCGTAGACCGCCTCGACCTGCCAGGCGCGGCGGACGTGGTCGTAGCGCAGCCGCACCAGCAGCCCGTCGTCGGTGGCGACGTCGTAGCTGTCGAAGGCGAAGCGCTCCTCCTCGCTCCACCACCCGCCGCTGGTCCGCCAGGGACCCGCACAGTGCACGACGTGGCCGTTGGCGACCGCACTGCGCACCCAGGCCGGCCGCTCCGCGCGCAGGCGCACCTCGGCGCTGGCGGGGGGGCGCAGGGTGCGAGAGGTCAATGCCGGTGCGGGGGCGTCTCGATGGACTTCGCTCGCCTGCGGCTCGCTGCGCGCGCCTTTGGCGCTTGCGGGGGTGCCCGCGTAGGGAGTCTTTGCCGGCGCGGGTGCGTCTTGATGGACTTCGCTCGCCTGCGGCTCGCTGCGCGCGCCTTCGGCGCTTGCGGGGGTGC
>JASJBO010000001.1 GCA_030066475.1 Myxococcota bacterium | reverse complement strand
GCGCGGGCCCAGGGGGGGGAGGTGGCGGTGGCGTCCATGCGGGTCTCCGGGGCTCGTCGACGCGGGTCGAGACCGGTGCGGCGGTCCCGACACACGATAGCGCCGCCAGGGGCTAGATCGCGGTGCGTGCGAACGCGGGCCCGAACGTCTTGGCGACGCGGGCGAGGAGCCGGGGCAGGGGGACGGGCTTCGGCAGCAGCGTCCAGCGCGGAGCCCGCTCGAGCCAGCGCTCCAGCTCCCCGAGCGGGAGCGGTCCGGCCAGCAGCACCAGGTCGGCGTCTTGGAGCGCCCGCGGCGACAGCCCGTCGGGCGCCGGAAGGCCGAGCAGCAGGAGATCTGCGGGGGTTGCCGCCCGTCCGCGAGCCAGCCGCTCGGCGGGATGCCCGGCGGCGGCGAGCAGGTCGACCAGGACGCGCTCGAGCGCCGGATCGCCGTCGGCCACCAGGATTCGGCCGGTCACGGCGGCCCGACTCCGCGGCGCGGGGGTTGGAGCCCCAGGTCGCGGATCATCCGCGAGAGGTTCGAGCGATGGACACCGAGCCGCTGTGCCGCCTCCGTCTGGTTCCCGTTCGACTCGTCGAGCGCGCGCTGTACCAGCGACGCCTTGAAGGCACGCACCACGTCGGAGTAGCCGCCGTCGCCCTCGAGCGGGCGGCCGCGGATGCGCTCCGAGACGTGCTCGGGGCGCAGGGTGGCGCCGGGTTCGCGGATCGCGAACTGGCGCTCCAGCTCGTTCTCGAGCTCGCGCACGTTTCCGACGAGCGGGCAGCTGGCGAGCAGCTCGAGCGTCTCGGGCAGCAGAACGAGCGCCGGGACGCCGCGGCGGGCAGCGATGCGCGCACAGAGGGCCTCCGCGATCAGCGGGATGTCGCTGCGACGCGCGCGCAGGGGCGGCACCTCGATGCGGAACACGTCGAGCCGGAAGAACAGATCGCGGCGGAACTCGCCGTGGGCCACGGCGTCCTCGAGATCGCAGTGCGTCGCGGCGACCACGCGCGCGTCGGCGTGTCGCGTGCGCGTCTCGCCCACACGGCGGTACTCGCCGAGCTCGAGGAAGCGCAGCAGGGCCGCCTGGAGCGAGCGCGGCATCTCCGCGATCTCGTCCAGGAACAGCGTGCCGCCCTCAGCGGTCTCCACCAGACCGGCCTTGTTGCTGGACGCCCCCGTGAAGGCACCGCGAACGTGTCCGAAGAGCGCGCTCTCGAGCAGGCTCTCCTGGAAGAGCGCGCAGTTGACCGGGACGAAGGGCGCGCGCGCGCGCGCGCCGTTGGCGTGGATCGCCCGCGCCAGCACCTCCTTGCCCGTGCCGGTCTCGCCGAGCAGCAGCACCGGCAGGTCGCTCTCCGCCGCCTGGCGCGCCTGCTGGCGCACCCGGCGCGAGGCAGGCGAGGCGCCCACGAACCCCGCGAAGCCGGCGCGCTCGTCCAGCTCGCCGCGCAGCCGGCGATTCTCTCCGGAGAGCAGCCGGTTCTCCCGGTCGAGCTCGGCGTTCTTCTGCGCCAGCAGCTCGATCGAGCTGCGGTCGGACTCGCGGAGCCGATCGGTCAGCGTGCGGACCAGGTCGAGCGCTGCCTCGGGCGACGAAGCGATCGCCTCCAGGAAGGCCGGCCGGGGCACCTCGAGCACCGACGCGCCGGTGCGGGCGACCGCGCTCGCCCAGCGCCCCTGCTCGTCGATGAGGGCCATCTCCCCGACCCACTCGCTCTCGCCGCGAACGGCGAGTACGACCGATTCCTGGGCGGAAACCCTTTTCTCTATCGCTAGCGCGCCCGAAACGATCAAATAGACCGTCTGGCCCCTCTCCCCCTCCCGCAGGAGCACTTCCCCGGGCGCCAGCTCACGCAGCTCACTCCGGCTCGCCAGGCGATCGAGATCCGCAGGAGACAACCGCCGCAACAGGACGGTGCGGTGCATCCGGTCGAGGAGTGCGATGCGATCCACGACCAGACCTTATCACTCTGATAAGACAATTTATCAAGATAATTTCCCAGACACGGGCTCCGGCTCGCCCGCGCCGTGGATCGGCGCGGGGGACGGGATGGAATCTGAAGCAATTCCAATTGGTTATGACCCAGCCAACGATCGGGGGCCGCCCCCGATCGGTTCGGTACGGAGGTTGCTCTATGAGGGCCGGATGGACCGGTCAGTCCTCCGAGCCCGCGAGACGAATGCGCTCGAGCCGGCCATCGGGCTCGGGGGGCTGACCGGTCTTCTCCTCGTCCTGGCGACCGCTGCCATCGGCGTCGGCTGGCTGGGCTTCGTGGCCCTGGCGCCGCTGCTCGCCGTCTCGCTCGGCGCCTGGCGCGTGCGGAGCGCCGCGGCCGCCGGGCTGGTGGCGGGCCTCGTCTTCTACGGAGTCGGCTTCTCGTGGGTGCCCCGCATGTACGGCGGGGGCGCGGTGATGCTGGCGGCCTGGGCACTCAGCGTGCCGCTGCTGGCCTCGTCGCTCGCCGCCTGGTCGGCCGGCCTGGCCTGGCTCCGGCGCCGCTGGGGGGCAGGCATCGCTGCCGCCGCCGCCCCGGCGGCCTGGATGGCGCTCGAGCTGCTGCGCAGCAGCGGTCCGCTCGGGATCCCCTGGCTCCACCTCGGACACGCCGTGGCGGAGCATCCCGCGCTCGCGCAGCTCGCCGCGCTGGGTGGCGTCCATCTCCTGTCGGGCTGGCTCGCCGCGGTGGGGGCCACTGTGGTGATGGCGCTCCGCACGCGGCAGCGCGCGCTGCGCTGGGCCCCCGCGGCCGTCTTCGCGCCGGGCCTCGTCTTCGGACTGGTGAGCCTGTCCGCGGCGGATGCAACGGATCGAGCCGAGCTGCGCGTGGCGGCGGTCCAGCCGAACCTCGCTCCCGAGCGGCGCCACGTGCGAGCGCGCTTCGACGCCAACCTGCGCCAGCTGCTCGCGCTGAGCGAGCGGGCGAGCGAGGACGGAGCGGACGTCGTCGTCTGGCCCGAGAGCGCGTGGGAGCAGCCGCTGACACCCGGCTCGGCGCTGTTCCTGGGGTCGATCGCCAAGACCCTCGGCACGCCGCTGCTGAGCGGCGCGCGCGAGCCGCTGGGCGCCGGCGTGCGGCGCAACGCCGCCGTCCTGGCCGACACGGATGGCGCCGCCAGTCTGGTCGGCGAGAAGGCGCGCCCGCTCCCGCTCTACGAGCGCGCCCCCGAGAGCGACTGGGAGCGCGCCCTCGCCGCGCGCGGCTGGTGGCCCGGTCGTGTGCGGCCCGCGGCGCGCCCGTCCGTGGCCACGCTGCGCACGCGGCACGGCGAGCCCGTCCCGGTGGGTCTGCTGATCTGCGCCGACGCCGCCCATCCGGAGCTCGCCCGCACGCTGCGACACAGCGGCGCGCGCGTCCTGGTGGGTCTCGCCAACGAGGCAGAGACGGGTGCCTGGTCGGCCCGTCAGCACGCCGTGCTGGTGCGGCTGCGCGCCATCGAGACGCGCGCGCCGTTCGTGCGCGTCGCGAACACCGGACCGAGCGTCTGGATCGATGCGTATGGGCGTGAGAGAGCGCGACTGGACGGTCGCGCCGCCGCCGCCGCGAGCGCCTCGGTCCGCCTGGCCGAGGCCCCGCCGCCCTTCGTCGACTGGGGCCACGGGCCGTTCCTCGCCGCGGCGTGCGCGACACCGCTGTTGGCCGCACGCCGGCGTCGTTCCCGCATTCCACTGTGCCCGCCGAGTGCGGTGGGTTCCCCGATCCCCAAATTAGGAGACCGTCATGTCTGAGACCGTCATGTCTGATTGCACTCGTTCCGGTTCCCGCACCGATCTGGCATCCGCTCTCGCGCTTCTGCTGCTGCTGGCGCCCGCTGTCGCGCTCGCGAGCGACGGAGCCGGCCCCCAGGGCGCTCCGGCCCCCGGCGGCTACGCCGAGGGCGCTCTCTGGGTAGACAGCGAGGGCTGGGACTCGCCCACCTACTACGAGAGCGTCGTCGACGGCTACGCGACCTCGGAGCTGATGAGCACCGGGGCCACCGGGTCGGGTCTGCCGACCTCGTTCGAGCTGCGCGAGGAGGACGCCTCCCTCAGCTACTCCGCCACCGGCTACGGGCCGGGCCAGATCGAGTGGACGGTCCGGATCGAGGACTTCGCGCGCCCGCACGAGCGGGTCGACGCCGTCTACGACATGGTGCTGGCGCTGCCGCTGCCGGCCACGCCCGCTGGACACGACGCCTTCCACGCGCTCGATGGGGACATCCCGGTCGAGGTGGCCGGCGCCGGCGGCTGGGAGCCGCTGGTCTACGGCGGCGAGGAGATCCGGCTCCAGCGCAACGTCAGCCTCGAGAACGCCTGGCTGGCCGAGATCGCAGGCGGGGCGCCGGGCGAGGCCCGGCTCCCGGCGCTCGACGGGACCGGCTACCGCTGGACGCTCTGGGACACCATCGTGCAGTATGATCCCGGGCATGGCAGCGCCGTGGAGGGACGAGCGGAGTTCCGCTATGTCGCGGACTGGAGGACGTCCGAACCCGATCCGCGGGACGAGCGCCTGGCCGCCTACGTGATTACGTGGATTCCGAGTCTGCCCGCCTCGGTGCCGCCCTTCGCCGTGCGGATCGACGCGGTCGCCCCGTGAACCACCCCGAGCTCCAGGACGGAGCCGATGAGCCTGACCTGCCCCCACTGCGGACGTTCCGACCTCCCCGAGCACAGCCGCTTCTGCCTGATCTGTGCGGCGCCGCTCGACGGGAGCGCCGGCGTGGCGGAGCCGCGCGAGCGCTACACGCCCGACCACGTTCGCGTGCTGACCGGCCCGCGCTCGGTGCAGGAGGGCGAGCGGAAGGAGGTGAGCGTGCTCGTGGCGGACGTCGCGGGCTCGCTCGCGATGGCGGAACGTCTGGACCCCGAGGACACGCACGTCCTGATGGATGCGTTCTTCGCGCTGGCGCTCGACGCCGTGCACGCCGAGCACGGCACGCTGAACCAGTTCCGCGGCGACGGCTTCCAGGCGCTGTTCGGGGCGCCGCGCGCGCGCGAGGAGCACGCGGTCCACGCGATCCGCGCCGCGCTCGCGATCCGCGAGCGCGTCGAGGCCTACAGCGCCTCGGTGCGCGCCCGCTTCGGCGTCCCGCTGGTGCTGCGCATGGGCGTCCACTCCGGCACCGTCTACGTGGGACCGATCGGGAGCGAGGCGCGCCAGGACTACGTCGCCGAGGGGCCGACGGTGGGTGTGGCGGTGCGACTCGAAGGGCTCGCCAGCCCCGGGCAGATCCTCGCGAGCGGAGACACCGCGCAGCGCGCGCAGGGCTTCTTCGAGTTCCGCGCGCTCGGCCCGCGCGAGCTGCGCGGCGTGAGCGGACCGGTCGAGACCCACGAGGTCGTGCGGGCGAGCGCGCACGAGTCGCGCCTGGACGCGGAGCGCATTCGCGGTCTGACCCCGTTCGTCGGTCGCGAAGACGTCGTCCAGACGCTCCACCAGAAGCTCCGCCGAACCTCCCGGGGCGCGTTGCTGCTGTCGGGCGAGGCGGGCATCGGGAAGTCGCGGCTCGCCCTCGAGCTGCGCCGGCGCTGGGAGGGCGCCTGGCTCGAAGGGCGCTGTCGCGAGTCCCAGCACACCCAGGCCTACGCGGTCTGGCTGGACCTGCTGCGGCGCTGGCCGGCTGAGCTGCCCGGGAGCGAGGCGGCTGCCGAGCTGGTGGTGGCACTCGAAGGACGCCGCGGGGCGCAGAGCCCCGACGACCTCACCGCCGCCCTGGGAGCGCTGCTCGAGGGCGCGGGCCATGCGGTCGTCCAGCTCGAAGACGTGCACTGGATGGATCGCGCCTCGCGGCGCCTGTGCGAGGCGCTGCTGGAGCGGCCTGCGGCGAACGGGCTGCGCCTGCTGCTCACCACGCGACCCGTCGGCGAGGCCCCGCTCGAGGCGGGCCCCGCCGTCGAGACCTTCAGCGTGCCGCCGCTCTCGACGGAGGAGCGCCTGGCACTGGCGCGCGCCGTCCTGGCCGACGACGCCGAGCGCGAGCTGCTGGCGGAGCTCGCGGTCGAGCGGGGCGGTGGCAACCCGCTCTTCGTCCAGGAGGTGGCGCGCTCGCTGGAGGAGGGGAGCGCCGAGGTTCGCCAGGCCGCGCGTCTCGAGGCCAGCTGGCGGCGCTCGGCAAACCGAGTGCCCGGCACGCTCCAAGAGGTCATCGCCGCGCGCATCGACGCGCTTCCCGATCCCGCGAAGCGGCTGCTCCAGTGCGCCGCCGTGCTGGGTCGACGCTTCGACGCGCCGCTGCTCGAGCGGATCGATCCGGAGTCGGAGGAGCGCACCGCCGCTCTCCTGGACGAGCTGGTCGAGCGGGGCCTGCTGCTGCGGAGCGGGACCGAGCTCGACTTCCACCACGCGCTCTGCCGCGACGTCGCCTATGCGCAGACCCTGCGCCAGCGCCGGCGCGCGCTGCACCAACGCTGCGGCGAGGCACTCGAGGCACTCGCCCTGCCCGATACGCCCGAGACGGCGTCGTCGCTGGCCCACCACTACGACCACGCCGGGGCCGCGGAGCGCGCGCTGCCGCTGCTGGTGCGCGCGGGGAAGGGCTATCTCGAGCTGTTCGCCGCTCGCGAGGCCGTGAGCCACCTGCGCCGCGCCTGGGAGATGCTGTGCGATCCCGACGCCACCCTGCACGTCGAGGACGCGCTGTGGCTCGAGGTGGGACTCTCGCTCGCCTCGGCTCTCAACACGCTCGACCGGGTCGGCGAGGCAGCGGCGGTTCTGGAGGCGCTCGACATCGACCGGGTGGATCCCGACGATCGCGTCCGGCTCGCGGAGGCCTGCGTCGAGCACGGCTGGGTGCGCTTCTCGCGCGAGAACGAGACCCACCAGTCGCGCATCCTGGTCGAGCGAGGGCTAGACCTGGCGCGAGACGAACGCGCGGGGCGGGTCGTGCTGGCCAAGGGTCACGCCTACCTGGTGCGCATCCTGCACTTCGACGGGCAGATCGACCGGGCCGCCGAGAGCGCGCGGCGCGTGACCGAGCTGGCAACGGGCGCCGGCGACCGATTCGGCGTGGTGTTCGGCCTCGGCAACGAGGGCTTCGTGCGTTGCGACGCGGGAGAGGTGCGCAAGGCGTGCGCGCTGTGCGAGCAGGCCGTCGCGCTCGCCGAGGAGGCGCGCCACGAGGTGGGCATCGCGTTCGCGTATGCCTGGCAGTCGAGGGCGCTCGCGTACCGCGGCGAGCTCGACCGGGCGCTCGCGGCCGCCGAGCGCGCCCGCCAGGCCGGCGAACGCGGCGGCCAGCAGGCGGCGATCTACACGGCCGACACCTCCGAGGCGATGGTCCATCTGCTGTCCGGCCAACCGGGCCGCGCGGCCGAGGCGATCGAACGACTCACGCGCATCGACGCCACCTGGCTGACCACCTACGACTGGCTCGCGCTCGCGCGCCTGGAGACGGGCCGCTTCGACGAGGCGATCGACCTGGCGAACCAGGCGCTCTCCCGACACCCCCCGCCGCTGCTGCGGACGCGCCTGCTGCGCACGCTCGGCATGGCGCTGGCCGGCCCGCGCCATGCCGACCTGGGCCGGGCCGAGCAGGCGATCGAGGAGGCGCTCTCGCTGGCGGGCGAGCTGGGTCTGCGCCCGCAGGTCGCCGAGTGCCACTGGGCGCTCGCCGAGCTGTGCGCCCATCGCGACGACGACCGCCGTGCCTCCTACTACGCCGACCGCGCCCTGCGCGAGTGGAGCGCCTGCGGCATGCCGGTCCACGCCGACCGCGCCCGCGCGGTGCTGGCGGGAGGGCTTGCCTAACCGCCGGCGGAGATGGCCTGCGCCTCGACGATGGCCCGGCGCAGCGCCTCGCGACGGAAGGGCTTGCCGAGGACGCTCTGGATGCCGCGCTCCTCTCGGAGCGCGGAGTCGAGCGCCACGCCCCAGGCGGTGATCAGCACCACGGGCAGCCGGGCGCCGCGCGCGCGCAGGCGCGAGGCGAGCTCGAGACCGGTGCGGCCGGGCAGGCTGAGGTCGGTCACGAGCACGTCCGCGCGCGGGTCCTCCGCCCAGTCCGCCTCCGCGTCCTCGGCGCTGGCGTACGCGCGGACCTGGTGCCCGTCGACCTTCAGGGAGCGCTCGAGCTGATCTCGCAGCGCCGCGTCGTCCTCCACCAGCAGCACGCGGCACGGCCGCGGGTGCGGCACCGGCGGCTCCGGCGCCGGCGGTCCGGCCGCGTCGGGCCGGGCGCGCGGCAGTCGCATCTCGAACGCGCAGCCCGTCTCGCGGTCGGAGTCGGCCGAGAGCGAGCCGTCGTGCCGGGCGACGATCTCGGCCACCAGGCTCAGGCCCAGACCCAGCCCGCGCTCGCCCTTGGTCGAGAAGAAGGGCTCGAAGATCCGGTCGCGGACCTCCGGCGGGATGCCGCGGCCGGAGTCCTCGATGCGGAGCACCACGTCATCGCCTTCGCGCGCGCAGGCGACGGTCAGCGTGCCGCCGTGGGGCATGGCATCGATCGCATTCACGATCAGGTTCACCGCGGCGTGGCGCAGCTCGGAGCGGATCACGCGCACACGCGTGTCCGGCTCGAAGTGCGTCGTGAGCCGGATCGCCGCCGAGCCGACGCCGCGCGGCCGCTGCCAGTGGCTGCGGCTGAAGTCCAGCGCCTCGCGCAGCAGCTCCGCCGCCTCCAGGACGACCGGCACCTCGTCGGGCGCGGGGCCGCGCCCGAAGGCCTGCATCTGCGCGATCAGCCGGCCGGCGTCCTCCACGGCGGTGCGAAGCAGCTGGTGCTGCTCGCCATCGTGGGCCGTCTCGGCCAGCTCCGATGCCGAGAGCGCGACCATCAGCAGGTTGTTCAGCTCGTGCGCACAGCCGAGCGCCATCTGTCCCATCAGCCGCAGGCGCTCCGAGTGCACCAGATGGCGCTCCACCCGCTCCCGCTCGCTGCGATCGTGCGCAACCACGCGCACCGGCGCGTCGGGCTCCTCGGCGCGCAGCACGTGCAGCTCGAGCGGCGCGCTGTCCGCCTCGTCGGCCGTGCGGACGGACAGGACGCGGCCCGGCTCACCTGCGGCCACGGCGTGCAGCGCCCGCGCGAGGGGCGCCCGGTCGTCCGGGGCGAGACGCTCCGCCAGGGTTCCGGCGGGCGCACCGGCCGCCGTCGGCAGCAGCCCGGCGAAGCCGGGACTGGCGCGCACGATGCGTCCGTCGTCGTCGAGCAGCGCCGCGCCCGCGGCCAGGGACCGCTCGACCGCCGCGAGGAAGCTCGCCTGCGCGTCGCCGGGGACGGGGTCGTTCACGGTGCCTTCCAAATCGGGTCCTCCCCGCGCCGACCGCCACGCCTCCGCGGTGGGCCGGCGCCTTGCGATCAGCGCTGCGGGCCGAGCTCGATCCGCAGGGCGGCGACGAGTCGCTCCACGCTCTCGGGGCGCGCGTTCTCGCCCATCAGGCCGATCCGCCAGATGCGGCCGGCCAGCTTGCCGAGCCCGCCCCCGACCTCGATGCCGTGCTGCTCGAGCAGGCGACGCCGCAGGCCGGCCTCGCCTGCCTGAACGACCGCAACCGGGAGCCGCACCGACGTGAGCATCGGCAGCCGGTGCTCTGCCTCGACCAGCGGCTCGAAGCCGAGCGGAGCCAGCGCCGACACCAGGCGTGCCGCCGCGTCGCGGTGGCGCGTCACGCGCGCCTCCATGCCCTCGGCCTCCACCCGCCGCAGCGCGGCGGCCAGTCCCAGCACGGCGCTCACCGGCGCGGTGTGGTGATAGACGCGCTCGCTGCCGAAGTAGCCACCCAGCAGTCCCAGGTCGAAGTACCAGCTCGACACGGGCACGGCGCGCTGCCGGACGCGTTCGAGCGCCCGCTCCGAGAAGCTCGCGGGCGACAGGCCGGGGGGACACGACAGGCACTTCTGGGTCCCGCTGTAGGCCGCGTCGATGCCCCACGCATCGAGCTCCAGCGGCAGGCCGGCGAGCGACGTGACGCAGTCGAGCAGGACCAGCGCGCCTGCTTCGCGCGCCGCCGTGGCGATCGGCGGCACCGCCTGGCACACGCCCGTCGAGGTCTCCGCGTGGACGAAGGCTACGACGCGCGGGCGCACTTGCGCCACCGCGTCGCGCATCGCGTCGGGATCGAGCGCGGTGCCGGGGGGCGTCTCCACGCGCGTCACACGAGCGCCCAGACGCGACGCGACCTCGCTCATGCGCTCGCCGAACACGCCGGCGACCCCGACCACGACGTCGTCGCCGGGCTCGAGCAGGTTCGCGAAGCAGGCCTGCATGCCGCCGCTCCCGGTCGCGGAGAGCGGCAGCGTCATCGGGTTCTCGGTGCCGAACAGGCGGCGCAGCCGTTGCTGCACCTCGTCCACGACGGCGAGGAACGCGGGGTCGAGGTGCCCGACCAGCGGGGTGGCCATGGCGTCCAGCACCTCGGGGTGGACGTTGGAGGGCCCGGGACCCAGCAGCAGACGTTCGGGAAGCTCCATGGCGGCAGGGTAACCCCGAGGCGGCGCGCGTTGACACCGGGGGCCGCGCTGCCTACCGTTCCTCCGTCTTCCCCGCGGGAACCGAGCCCCTCCTCCCCCGGCTCCGGCCCGCGCCATCGAAACGGGAGTCCGAAGCCAGTGAGGCGCTGGGTCGCCCTCGTCCTCGGAGCCGTCATCGCGGCAGCGGCGCTCTATGCGCTGGCCGGCCTCGCTCCGGGCCCGACCGCAGAGATCGACGACGCTTCGCGCGCGCAGCTCGAGCGCGTACTGCGCGAGGCCGATGGAGCGCAGCCGTGACGACCGCGGGCGTGCGCGACCGGGTGGCCTACGAGCGCGAGGAGGTCGAGCGACTCGCTCCCTGGGCCGTCCCCAGCAGCGCCTCGCGCGGGCGCCGCGTGGCCGAGCGCGAGCACGGCTATCGCACCGCCTTCCAGCGCGATCGCGACCGCGTGGTGCACGCGCGTGCCTTCCGGCGCCTGGAGTACAAGACCCAGGTCTTCGTGCCGCACGAGGGCGACCACTACCGCAACCGCCTCACCCACACGCTCGAGGGGGCGCAGATCGCGCGCACCATGGCGCGTGCCCTGCGCCTGAACGAGGACCTCGCCGAGGCGATCGCGCTCGCTCACGACCTGGGCCACACCCCGTTCGGCCACGCCGGCGAGCGCGCCCTCGACCAGCTCATGAAGCGCGACGGTGGCTTCGATCACAACCGCCAGACGCTGCGCGTGGTCGACTGGCTCGAGGACCGCTATCCCGACTTCCGCGGCCTCAACCTGTGCTGGGAGACGCGCGAGGGCATCCTGAAGCACGGCGCCGACTGGCCCCACCCGGTGGCGCTGCCCGAGCTCGCTGCGCAGCCGTCGCTCGAGGCGCAGGTTGCCGATCGTGCCGACGAGATCGCCTACACGAACCACGATCTCGACGACGGCCTGCGCTCGGCGCTGCTCACCCTCGAGCAGCTCGACGAGGTGCCGCTGTGGGCGGAGACCGCGGCCGCCACGCGCGCGGCGCTCGCGACGGCGCCGCCGGCCGTCGTGGTGGCGCAGACGATCGTGGCGCTGATCAATCGCCTCGTCGGCGAGCTGGTCGAGGCGACCGCCGCACGCCTGGCCGCCGACCCGCCGGCCGACGTCGAGGCACTGCGCCAGCGCGAGCAGCGCCTGCTCGACTATCCGCCGGCCACGGCGCGCGCCCTGCGCGAGCTGAAGCAGTTCCTGTTCGAGAACCTCTACCACCATCCCCGCGTCGTGCGCATGACCCGCAAGGCGGAACGCACGCTGAGCGACCTGTGGCGCGTCTACCGCGAGGATCCTCGCCAGCTCCCGCGACACGTCACGGCGCGCTTCGGCGAGGAGGGCGCGGCGCGCGCCACCGCCGACTACCTGGCGGGGATGACCGATCGCTTCGCCCTCGCGGAGCATCGCAAGCTGCTGGACCCCCATGAGCCCGTCGCCTGATCCGATCCAGGTCGCGCTGTGCACGGCGCCCGACGCGGAGGTCGCGGAGCGCATCGCCCGCGCGCTGGTCGAGGAGCGCCTCGTGGCGTGCGCGAACCTGCTGCCGAACATGCGCTCGATCTACCGCTGGGAGGGCCGCGTGGAGGAGTCCGCCGAGGTGCTGCTGGTGCTCAAGACGCGCGCGGACCGCGTGGCGGCACTCGCGGACCGCATCCGCGAGATCCATCCCTACGACGTGCCCGAGCTGATCGCGCTGCCCGTCGAGGCCGGTCTCGAGGCGTACCTGGGCTGGGTCGGCGAGGAGGCCCGTCCGTGAGCCTGGCCAGCGCGCTCGAGCGGGCGGCCGAGGCGCTGCCCGCGCAGGCAGAGGCGATCCGGCCCGCGAACGGGGACCCGGCGCGCCTGCTCTCGGCTCTCGCGTCCGACGCCGCGCCGGGCGTGCTCGCCTGGCTGCTCGAGGCCGAGCCCGCCGCGGGCGAGGAGCTGGCGCTGGCGTGGGCAGACCTCGAGCCGGGCGCCGCGGCACTGTCCGCCGTGGAGGCCAGCGCGCTGCCAAAGGCCGGGCGCAAGGCGCTGCGGCGCGCCCAGCACCGGCTGCGCTCGCGGGGCGTCAGCGTCCCCCGCGCCCAGCCGCGCCCGCACAAGGCGACGCTGCCACCGCTCGAGGACGAGCTGGCCCGAGCGCTGGTCTCGGCGCCCGATCCCACCGGTGCACAGCTCGTGGTAGTCGTCGAGTCGCACCCCTCGGGCGGGGCCCGGGTGCTGCAGGGGGCCGTCGACCTCGAGCGCGGGGTGATCGACTTCGGCGTCTGGAACGCGAACCGCTCGCAGGCGCGCCATCTGCTCCGAGACCTGCGCGCGCGCTTCGGCGCCACGGTGCACGAGGTGGGGCGCGAGGCGGTCGCGGCGCTGCTGGCGCGGGCGGCCGAGGCGCAGCCCGACGACCGGGCGCTGCCGATCGCGTTCGTCGAGTCGCGCGCCCGCGTGGCGCGGCCGGCGGCGGATGCCACGACGCCGGGAGAGGCGGCGCGCGCCGCGCTGGGCGGGCGGGCGGAGGCGGGCGACGAGCGCCGGGCGCTCGAGCTGGTAGAGGCGGGCGAGCTGGGACCCTGGCCGCCGCCGCCGGACGCGCTCCAGGCGATCGCGGAGCGCGTCGGGGAGCGGGCCCGCAGCCGCCTCGTCGTGAACGAGGAGCAGCGCCGTCGCCAGGTGGAGGCGGCGCTGGAGGATGCGGTCGAGGAGCGCTACGCCCCGCCCGCGCGGGAGCGCGCCGCGGCGCGCCTCGAGGAGAGCGCCCACGGCTTCTGGCAGGCCGGTCGCGAGCCGGAGGCGCGGGCCTGTCTGGCGGCGGCGCGGGCGTTCCGCGAGCGGCCGGTCCGCGAGAACGCCGTCGCCCTGGCGATGCTCCGGCGAGCGCTCGATCCGGTGCTGCAGGGCCTGCGCGAGGAGGAGTCCTCGTCGTTGCTGGTGAAGCCGTAGGGCCGGGCGGCGGGCGAAGGAGACGATTCGACGATGTTGCTGACGCAGGGGCGCCACTGGCGCGTCGAGCTGACCAAGAAGCGCGACGCCGTCACGCTCGGGCTCGGCGCGCTGCCCGAGGAGCTCCAGGACCTGCGCGAGCTGCGCCTCGAGGTGCCGCTCACGCGCTGGCAGTCCGTGGTGCGGCACGCCGGATCCGACCGCAAGCTGCTGGGCGGCATCCTGCTCGACTGCGCGAGTCCGAAGGATCTGGTGGCGAGGGCGGTGGCAAGCGACCGCCTGCTCGCCGAGCTGCAACGCATGGTGCGCGACGCGACCGTCGCGCTGGTCGAGGTCGAGGCGCTGGTGCTGGCGCCCACCGCGACGGAGGAGGATTGAGGTGAGGAGACGATTCGGACGCCGCCGGCGCGGCGCAGACGAGGGGCGCCGCGCGCTCGATCCGGTCCGTGAGCTGGGCCGGGTCGTCGAGGCCGGCCTGATCGCGTGCGACGGGCTGGATCCGCTGCCGGCCGACGAGGTGCCGCCGACCCTCGCCGCCGTGGGAGCCGGGCAACGGTCCGACGGCGAGGCGCTGCTGGTCGGAGTGGCGCCGCACTCGGGCGCCGACGCCTGGCTGGCGGCCCTGGCCGCCGCGGCCCGCCGCGCCCGCACCGAGGGGTTCGCGGGCGAGGTGATCGCGGTCTCGGCCGCGTGGCCGGCGGTGGCCCGCCAGCGCCTGGCGCTGCTGGGCGAGGTGCCGTTCCAGGTGCGGGCCCTGGCCGAGGCGGACGCCGCGGGCGGCGCCCCGGTCGCGGCCGAGCGCGCGCGCAGCGCGCGCCCGCGCAGCGTCGAGGATGCCGCGCGGGCGCTGTCGGACGGCGCCGCACGGGCGCTCTTCGAGCGCGCCGCCGCCGCACTGGCGGGGCTCGCAGCCAAGCACGACGGCACGCTCTGGCTCGGCCCCGGCGAGGCCTCCCTGGTCCTGCTCGGGCGCCAGGTCGCGAGGCTCGACGCCGAAGGGCGCGGGCTCCGGATCGAGGTGTGCGCCCCGCGCCGGGAGTCGATCCCGCTGCCGGGCCCGGAGCTGGCAGACGCTCTCGATCGACTCGAGGGATCGCTGCGCAAGTACCTGACCGATCGCAAGGTTCGCGACGGCGAGCCCGGTACGCGCGCGGCCTGGGCCGCGCGCCTGGCCCAGCACGCGGGCGTGCGGGACACGGTGCGCTGGCCCGGCGGCGGCGGCGATCCGGACCCGATCGACTTCGTGGGCGTCGACGGCGAGGGCCGGGTGACCCTCGGCGTGGCGCGCGCCGCACTCACGCTCGAGGCGCTCGGGCCCGTGCTCGACGGCGTCGCTGCGCTGCGGCCCGACCTGCCGGCGGTGCTGGGTCGCGCGTCCGCCCCGGTCCGATTCGACGCGGTGCGCCTGCTGCTCGCGGGGGAGCGCGTCGACCAGGCGGTCGAGCTGGTGCGCACCTGCCTCGCCCTCGACGTGGACGTGCTCGAGATCGGCGACAGCTCCTTCCGCACCCGCCCCGTCCCGAGCCTGTCGGCGGCCGCCGCGAGCCCACGGGAAGCGCCCGTAGCGCGCGCTCCCGAGCCGGCGCCGGCGCCGGCCGAGCCGGCGACGCCCGAAGAGAGCGGCGACGAGACGGCGCCGCGCCGCTTCGAGGAGGTCTCGCTCTTCGACCTGGTCGAGGGCGAGGAGGGAGCCGGCGCCCGGCGCCGCCGGCGCAGCCGCCGGCGCGGCCGAGGCGGGCGGGGACGCGGCGCCGCCGACGCGGAGCGCAGCGAGAGCGGCGACGACGAGGCCAGCGACGACGACGAGTCCGAGCCCGTCGCCGAGTCCGTCGCCGAGTCCATCAGCGAGGCCGAGGAGGCCGAGCCCGCCCGCGCCCCCGGGCGGCGGGGGCGGCGGCGGCGGCGCGGTCGCGGACGCGGACGCAAGCCGCTGATGGTCGAGAGCGCCGAGGAGGGCAGCGACGAGGACGACGAGGAGGAGGAGGATCAGATCGACCGCGCCCTCGAGGCGATGGAGGCGGACGTCCCCGACTTCGAGGAGCTGCCCGAAGCGTCCTACGACGACGAAGAGGAAGGCGAGCCCGAGACCGAGTCGGACGGCGACCGCTGGCGCCGCGAGCGCGAGGCGCGACGCCGCGCGCGCATCGCGAAGACCCAGCCCGAGCCGGAGCCCGCGACCGGGTCGTCGCGCCCGAGTCGCCGCCGGGCCGCGTTGGTCGCACACGCCGACCGCGAGTCGATCGGCGCGGCCGTGCTGCTGGCGCGCGAGGTGCGTCTGGTGGAGGGCATCTGGGTCTACCCCCAGTCGGACCTGATGACGTTCTTCCGGGGCGTCACGACCGATCTGCGCGAGGACACGCCGATCTACGTGGTGGGCTTCACCGCGTCGCCGGCGCGCGACACGCTCCAGGCGGCGTCGCTCTACCGCGACCGCCTCACCTGGTTCGACCACCACGACTGGCCGCCCGAGGACCTGCTCGGGCTCCGCGAGGTGATCGAGGCCGAGTCGGTGCACGTGGACGACCGCGCGGGCAGCTCGCTGGCGCTGGTGCTCGGGCACTGCACGCGGCGCAGCCGCTTCTCGGACAAGCTCGTGGACCTGCTCACCGGGCGCTTCTCGCGCCACGACTACGAGCGCTGGGGGCGGCTGTGGTGGTCGAGACTGGGCGACATTGCGGACCAGACCGGCGAGCGCCGCTCGGCGCTCGAGCCGCTGCTGGTGGGGCGTCCCTCCGACCTGGCCCGCGAGGCGGAGCGCGCGCCCGAGCCGCCGATGCCGGCCGAGCTGGCCTACGTCTCCGAGCGCGACTTCCGGCTGATCCACTTCGGCGGCTACGTGCTGGTGCTGGTTCCCACGCCCGCGCCGCTGGACGTCTATCTGACGGCCCGCATCGCGCGCGAGCGCTATGGCGCGCAGCTCTCGCTGGGCTGGGTCGAGGGAGAGGACCGCCTGGTGCTCGCCGGGGAGGACGGCACCTCGCGCCGCGTGCTCGACTTCGGGGCGCTGGCCGACCACCTCGCTGCGAAGTTCGACTGGGTCGAGGCGCTCTCGGACGCCGACCACGTGGCCCGCGTCCGCATCGCCGGGCTGGGCGAGCACCCCGAGCGCCTCGAAGAGGTGGTGGTGGAGATCGCCATGGGGCGCTCGATCCTCGAGGGCTAGGCCACGCGGGCGAACCTGGTCGAGATCTTCTCGTCGGTGCAGGGCGAGGGCCCGCACGTGGGCGCCGCGACGCTCTTCGTCCGGCTCGGTGGCTGCGACCTGCGCTGCCGCTGGTGCGACTCGCCGCACACCTGGCGTCCCGCCGAGCGCTGCCGAGTGGGATCTGCAGCCACGCTGCCGAACCCGGTCTCGATCGAGCAGGCGCTACGGGCCGCCGACGACCTCGGCCTCGCCGCGCACGCCTTCGCCTGTCTCACGGGTGGCGAGCCACTGCTTCAGGCGGGCGCCTCGCTCGCCCTCGCGCGCGCGCTGCGCGAGCGCGGCCCGCGCGTCCTGCTCGAGACGCACGGACTGGCGGCCGACGCGCTCGAGCGCGTCGTCGAGGCGGTGGACGTGGTGTCGATGGACTGGAAGCTCAGCAGCGACGTGCGGCGCGCCGGCGACCCGCCGGGCGGCCCCGTCGAGCCCTTCCACGAGGCGCACGAGCAGTTCCTGCGCGTCGCGACGCGTGCGCCAGAGCGCAACGTCAAGGTCGTCGTCACCTCCGCGACCACCGACGCCGAGCTCGACGAGCTGTGCACCCGCATCGCCCGCAGCGACCCCGGCGCCCTGCTCGTGCTCCAGCCCGTCACCCCCTTCGGCGACGTCACGGAGCGCCCCACCGCCGAACGCCTGCTCTCCCTGCGCCGCCGCGCCGCCGACCACCTCCGCGACGTCCGCATCATCCCCCAGACCCACCCGATCTACGGCGCCCCGTGACCTCGGGACTCGGACCCCGCCTCCCACCTGAGCAACAGCCGAGCCGCAGCCACGAGGTCCACCGCCTCCAGCGACAACGCGTCCTCCGCCAGCTCGCCGCGCGCCGCCTCGTGCAGCCGCACCGCACCGCGACACCCCGCACGCCGCGCCAGCCCGACGTCGCGCTCGCTGTCGCCCACCATCCAGCTCGCGCCGAGCTCCGCGCCCAGCGTCTCGCGCGCCGCGTGCAGCATCCCGGGTGCCGGCTTGCGGCAGCCGCAGCCCGCGTCGGGGGTGTGCGGACAGTGGAAGGTGGCGTCGATCTCGACGCCCTCGCGCGCGAGGTCGTCGAGCAGGAGGCGCTGGAAGCGCGCGAAGTCGTCGGCGCCGAAGAGGCCGCGCCCGATGCCGCTCTGGTTGGTCACGATCGCCAGGCGGAAGCCGGCCGCCGCCAGCTCGCGCAAGGCCGCGGGAACGCCCGGCAGCAGCTCGTAGTCTCCCTCCCGGTGGACGTAGCCGGGATCGCGCACCAGGGTGCCGTCGCGATCGAGGAAGACGTAGCGGCGCGTCACTCGCGCAGGCTATCACGCAGCGCGCGCAGCGCGTCGGCGCCGCCCGCGCGGCGGCGCCCGCCGAAGCGCTCGGCGAGGTAGCTCTCGGTCAGCGACCAGAAGGCCGCCGCCGCCGCGGGCGGCAGCGCGCGCGCGGCCTCGCGCGCGAAGTCGCGGGCCGCGACGGCGGCGCCGCGCTCGAGTCCGCGACGCTGTTGGATCAGGCGCAGCGCCTGTGCGTAGGCCGCCGGCATCGCGGGGCCGCGCCGGCGGCGCCGGCGCCACCCCCACAGCAGCCCCGCGCCGCCGAGCAGCAGGCCCGCAGCGACGGCCGGATCGGGGCGGGGCAGCGTCGGCGCTCCGCTGCGCGGCTGCGGGCGCTGCGCCGCGGGCGCGGGGGCGCCGGTCTCGCGCCGCCACTCTCGCCAGGCCAGCCAGCCCGAGCGCAGCGCCCGCATCTGGTGCGAGCGATCGAACTCGACGACGTGCTGGTACCACCAGTGCTCGACCGCGCTGCCGTAGTCGGCGAGTCGGGCCAGCCAGTCGACGGGAGCCGCGCGCATGCGCAGGTCGGGCGGCGTCGGGTCGTAGCGGACCCAGCCGGCGCGCTCGAAGTGCACCTCGACCCAGGCGTGGGCGTCGGCGCGGACCAGCTCGACGAAGCCGCCCACCTCGTTGACGCGGCCGCCCGCGAAGCCGTTGACCAGGCGAGCCGGCAGGCCGAGGGAGCGGGCCAGCACCACCATGCCCGATGCGAAGTACTCGCAGTGGCCGCGCGTCTCGCCGAGCAGGAAGGCCTCGACCGGCGAGCGCTCTCCGTCTGCCGACAGCGGGGGCGGATCGTCGGTGTAGCGGCCCACCGCGCGCAGGTGCGCCTCGATCGCGGCGGCGCGCTCGGCGTCGGTCGCGGCACCGCTCGTCACGCGCCGCGCGAGCGCCTCGACGCCCGCTGCCAGCTCCGGCAGTGCGAGGTAGCGATCCCCGTCGGGAGATGGTGGCACCGCCCGCTCGCCCGCCAGCGCCGCGCGGGCCGGCGCGGGTGCGGTCTCGACGAAGTACTGCACGCGGTCGTCGACCGACTCCGGCGCGTAGAGGCCCCCGTTGCGGTCGCGTTCCACCCGCCCCACGCTGCCCTCGACGCGCCCGACTCGTCCCGATCCGAACAGCACGCCGGAGTCGACCGGGTCGCGCAAGACGCGCTGCACCAGCTCCGTCTCGAGCGCGGCCGTGACGTCCACGCCGAGGTCGGGCGTCTTCGACAGGATCTCGCGCCCCGGCGGCGTCACCGACCAGCTGCGACCGTCGAAGCGATCGAAGGCCAGGCCGCGCCAGTAGGCCAGCTCGGCCGGGGGCGGCGTCCCGCGCACGGTTTCCACCCGGAGCACCGTGCTCGAGTCGGAGCGGATGCGTCCCAGCTCGCCCAGGGAGATGCGGCTCGAGAAGCCGGCGGCCGGCGCGCCGAGCGCGCCCCCTCCCACCAACGCCCCGGCGCGCGCGCGCGGCAGCACCAGGAAGATCGCGAGCGCCAGGGCGATCGAGGCCCCCGACGCGACCAGGGTCGTGCGCACCAGCCCCGGCGTGAGCGCCTGCCGGGGCTGCCAGCGCTGGCCGGACTCGATCGCCTCCATCCACAGCGTGTGGATCAGCAGCGTCCACACCACCGCGAGCACGAAGGCGAACAGCAGCGGCGGAAAGAACACGCTGTCGGTCAGGTTCGCCGCGAGGATCATCTGGAACAGCGCGAGCGCGACCAGCAGGAAGTCGGAGCGGCGCGGCCGGGCGTCGAGGAGCTGGAGCGCCTGCGCCAGGTGGGCGAAGTGTGCCAGCGCCACCAGCGCCAGCGTTCCGCGCATCCAGAGCGCGCCGCAGTAGAGGAACGAGGCCAGCAGTCCCGCGTTGAGCAGCCAGGCGCTGCGCTGCCAGGCCCGCGGAGCGCTCCGGAAGCGCAGCGCGGCCAGGAAGGCGAGGGCGTGGGCGATGCAGGCGGGCGCGTCGAGCTGTCCGGTCAGGGCCAGTGCGGCCGCACTGATCGCCACGACACCGAACGCGGCCGGCGGCCGCGGCGGAGTCGGCGCGCTCACGGCGTTGGCGCCGGCTCGCCCGGCTCGGGGCGGACCAGTGCCAGATGGCCGAGCAGGCGCGCCCGGTGCGCGCCGCCCAGCCCGGCCGGCAGGTCTTCGGCGTCGGTGCGCAGCGCCACGCGCATCCCGGCCCGGAGCGCGGCGTGCACCTGCGAGGCGGCGCGAGCCACGCTCGCCTCGAACCCCGCGCCGGGCTCGACGTCGCGCGTGCGCAGCACCACCTCGGCCTCGGCGCAGTCCTGCCCGGCGGCGTCGCGCACCACCAGCTCAGCGCGGCGCCAGCTCGCCCGCCAGTGCACGCGCCGCGGCGAGTCCCCCGGCGCGAAGTCGCGCAGGCCGGTGACCTCGTTGGGCGCCCCGCGCTGGCCGTCGGTCTCGCCCGGCCGCCGGGACGCGCTGCGCGGGCGCGGTGCAGGCTCGTCCCCGAGCGGGGGATACACCAGCGCCCGGGCTTCCCGCTCGATCGACAGGGCCTTGGTGAACAGGCCGAACGGAAAGCGGGTGCTGACGCGGAAGCCCACCAGCTCGAGCGGACCGCGCCGCTCGGGCTCGAACTGGTAGGCGCGCTCCTCGACCTCGCCGGGCGCGACGCGCAGCGCCACCACGCGTCCGGCGGGCCGCACCCGGGCGTCGTCGCCGCGCACCAGGTCCTCCACGGCGATCGCGTGTGCGGCGACGCGTCGCTGGGCGTTGCCGATCTCGAGCCGCACGCGCGCCGGGCGGCCCGCCACCAGCTCGAACGGCAGCCGGCGCTCCACCTGGATGCCGCGCAGCGCCGACTCCGAGAGCACGCCCGAGAGCGCCAGGAACGCCAGCATCAGCGACAGCACCAGGTAGAGCAGGTTGTTCCCGGTGTTCATCGCGGCGAAGCCGACCGCGAAGACGAGCAGGAAGAACACCCACCCCGCCCGGGTCGGGCGCAGGCTGCGCGGCGGGCGCAGGGCCCGGCGCAGCGCCTGGATCAGAGCGGGACCGCGACGCCGTCGAGGATCTCGCGGACGATCCACTCGGCCTCCTCCGCGCGCCGGCCGCCGATCTCGCGCGGATCGAGCGCGAGGCGGTGGGCGAGCACGGGCGCCGCGAGGTCGCGCACGTCCTCGGGAATGCAGTAGTCGCGGCCATCGACCAGCGCGCGAGCCTGCGCCACCCGGCGCAGCGCCACGGCGCCGCGCGGCGAGGCGCCCAGCACCACGCTCGGGTGCTCGCGCGTCTCGCGCACGATCTCGAGCAGGTAGGCCACGAGCCCGTCGTCGAACTTCACGCGCTCGGCGGCGGCGCGCATCGCGAGCAGGTCGCCGCCGTCGATCACGGCGCCCAGCCGCGGCAGCTCGGAGGCCGCGGGGTCGTCGCGGAGCACCGCGGCCTCGTCGGCGGGGTCGGGATAGCCGATCCGCAGGCGCAGCAGGAAGCGGTCGAGCTGCGACTCGGGCAGCGGATTGGTGCCGTGGTGCTCCACCGGGTTCTGGGTCGCGACGACGAGGAAGGGGCGGGGCAGGGGGTGCGCCACGCCGTCCACGCTCACCACGCCCTCGGCCATCGCCTCGAGCAGCGCCGACTGGGTCTTCGGGCTGGCGCGGTTGATCTCGTCGGCCAGCACCACCTGCGCGAACAGCGGGCCGGGCTGGAACGCGAAGGCACCGGTGGGGCGCCCGTCGCGCAGCTCGGGCACGGCGGAGCCGACCAGGTCGCTGGGCAGCAGGTCGCTGGTGAACTGGATGCGCCGGAAGCTGGCGTCGACCGAGCGCGCGAACGCCTGGGCCAGGGTGGTCTTGCCGACCCCCGGCACGTCCTCGAGCAGCACGTGACCGCCGGCGACGGCCGCCTCCACGACCTGGCGCACCACCTCGGCCTTGCCGCGGAGCGCCCGCTCGACGTTGTCGCGCAGCCGCGACGCCAGCTCGGCCCCCGCGGCCGGATCCAACCGGGTTCCGGGAGTCTGCGAACCGGGAGTCTCGGGATGCTTCGGCACGCGGCCTTCTTCGGCTCCTCGTGCACTTTGCTCAAGCGGCAGCGCGCCGGCAGCGGGCACGCAGCGGCCGCGCACTAGCAGCGGCAGTCGCCCGCCGCGAAACGCTCGGCGGGCTCGGGGCCCAGCTCGAATCCAAGCGCGTCCGGCGCGCGCCCCGTGACACGCAGCGTCCCCGTCGAGTGAACGGCGACCAGGTGGTGGTACGCACACAGCGTCGTGCGGTTCCAGGCGAGGTCCGGCCCGCCCCGCGACAGGAACTCGATGTGGTGACTGTGGAGATTCCGCCGCGCGGTGCATCCGGGCGCCGTGCAGCGGTAGCCGTCCCGCTCGAAGTCCGCCCGGTTGCGGAAGCGCTCTCCCTGCTCGGCCCAGACGGCGATCGCGTGGGCCAGCAGCCGCTCCAGCGACCCGGCGCGCTCGAGCATCGCCAGGAAGAAGCTCGCCACCTCGCGCGGCGCGTGGAACGCGATGACCGCTGGCTCTTCGGCTTCGACCTCGTCTTCGAGACGCCGGAAGCTGACTCGCCGCGCTCGCTCCACCCAGGCCCGGGCGCTCTCGACGTCCGCTACCCGCCCCAGGGCGTGAGCCTGGAAGGCGTGAATCCTCCCCTGGCGGAACGCAGTGGCCACGGCCGGAGCGCGACGGCCGGTGCGGGCCAGGGCGATCAGCCGCCTCGCGGTCCGCGCCGACACCCCGAGCCGCTCGCGCGCGTACTCGTCGAGCCCCTCGAAGCCCAGCTCGGCGAGGAGCCTCCGGTCCTGCAACTGGCGCAGGATGCGGCCCTGCTCGAAGTCGGCTCCCTGGAGGAACGCAATGGCGGCGCGCAGCCGCCGGTCGAGCTCGCGGGCTGGGCACTCGCGCGCGCCGGCTGCCAGCCCGGCGATCCGGTCGGGCAGCGCACCGGGGAGCGCGCGCCAGGAGAGCCCGGGGAATGCGTCGCTTCGCAGGCCGGGTTCGAGCGGCGTCCGCACGCTGCGGCCCCGGTCCTTCCTGGGGGCGCCCGCCTCCGCCGCCGAACCGAGCGCGCTCGCCGCCTCGGCCGCCACCTGCTCGGCGCACCGCCAGGCGGGAAGGCCCTCGCCCGCGACGCGTCGGGCCAGCTCGCGCGCCGCCTGCCAAAGGACCCACTCGCGTCGTGTGCAGCGAAGCCGCACGGCCACCCGCTGTCTCGGTGCGGATGCGTCGGCGCCGGCCGTCTTCGCCTCCGCCTCGCGCACCGCGCGCACGAGCGCCTCGACCGAACGCACCGTGCGCCCGCGCACCGTGGCGAGACACGCCGCCTGCGTGTCCGGCGTCGCCAGCCCGACGATGAGCCGCGCGACGGCCCAGGAGATCTCGCCGGAGAGCACTGCATCTCGGAGCAGCGGGAGCTCCCGAAGCCCGCGCCACACGCGCGCCCACTCCCGAACGGTCCGCGGCCCCACCCCGAGGTGCTCGCGGGCGTAGTCGCCGAGCCCGCGGTAGCCGAGCGTCTCGTAGAGCTTTCTCTCCACCAGCGCCGCGGCCAGCTCCCCGAGCACGGGGCGCGCGGCCCGGCGCACGGCCTCGAGCTCGAGCAGGCGCGCGTCGGCATCGCGCCCGCGCAGGAAGACCAGGGCGCCGGGATGCGCCCTTCGCAGGCCGCGCCACGCGGGCGCCGCTCGCCGCGGCGACAGGGCTCGTGCACGCATCTCGTGCAGCTCCGGGGCTCCGGGGTGAGCACCCGGATCCTCGGACACGGGTGTGACGGGGACGGTCACAAGGGATCACTCCGATCCGGCGCTTCGCTGCAGGAGGGCGAGCGGCCGACGCGTCGGTGCCGTAGCCTGCGGGGACGGGGCAGATCGAGGAGGGATCCCGTGGCCGTCGAGCAAGGCGCCCAGGTCGCATTCATCACGGGAGCCGCGAGCGGCATCGGGCGGGCGACCGCCGAGCTGTTCGCGGAGCAGGGCTGGTGGATCGGCGCGGCGGATCGCCATACCGCGGGGCTCGAGCAGCTCTGCGACACGATCGGCAAGGACCGCTGCCGCATCTGGCGGCTCGACGTGACGGACAAGGCCGCCTACGACCGGGTGGTCGCCGAGCTCGGCGAGGAGACGGGCGGCCGGCTGGATCTCCTGTTCAACAACGCCGGGATCGGCGCCGCCGGCTTCTTCGAGGAGATTCCGCTCGAGGAGAGTCTCAAGGTCATCGACGTGAACCTGATCGGCGTGATCCACGGCATCTACGCCGCGCTGCCGCTGCTCAAGGCGACGCCGAACAGCCTGTGCTTCACGACGTCGTCCTCGGCGGCCACCTACGGGGCGCCGCAGCTCGCGGTCTACACGGCCACCAAGTTCGCGGTGAAGGGCCTGACCGAGGCGCTCGCGGTGGAGCTGTCGCGCTGCGGCGTGCGCGTCGCCGACGTCCTGCCGGGCGTGATCGACACGGCGATCTTCGGCACCTCGCCGGTCTACGTGAAGGGCGAGCGCCAGCCGACGGAGGGCCTCGCGAGCGGGGCCGCCGTGGCCTCGGAGGGACCCTTCCGCCTGGTGCAGCCGAGCGCGGTCGCGGAGGCCGTCTGGCGCTGCTACGCGGGCGAGGACCGCATCCACTGGTACGTGCCGGAGGAGCTCGAGGAGATCGACAAGGCCAAGGCCGTCGACCCGCAGGCGATCCGCGACGCGCGCATCGCGCTGCTGGGCCGGGTCCCCGGCTAGCGCTACCCCGACGGCCCCGCGCGCGCCGGACTGGAGGCGCGCCGATGCGGGGCGAAGTACTCCTGGGCGGGATCGGCGGCGCGGTTCGCGAGGGGCAGCACCGCGAGCGAGCGGATCGTGCGGGAGGGACTGCGCGCCGCGGGCTCGGCGAGGAACGCCTCGATCGCGCCGATCATCTTCTCCAGCTCCTCGCGGTCCCTGGGCAGGAAGACGTGATTGCTGCCCGCGAGCGTCACGAGGCGGGCGTCCGGGATCGCGGCGGCGAGCGCCAGCCCGTGCTCGTAGGGCACGTAGAGGTCTCCCCGCCGATGCACGATCAGCGTCGGACAGCGGACACGCGCCGCCTCGGCGCTGACGTCGACGCCCGCCAGGCTCTCCGCGGTGGCCGCGAAGTCCTCCCCGTTTCCGATCAGCTGCTGGGTGCGCTTCACGATCTCGAGCTCGATCTCGCTGGCGTCCGGCAGGAAGACGGTGGCCGCCAGGTTCTTCAGACCGCGATCGTCCTGGCCCCAGGAGGTCCGCAGCATCTGGACGTACGCCTCCGCCGTCTCGCGATCGAAGGCAGACTCGGGATTCGCGCTGGCGCCGTACAGGATCAGGCGCGTCACCCGGTCGGGGTGGCGCGCCGCAAAGCTGATGGCCGCCAGCGCCCCTCCCGAGTAGCCCCACAGGTCGAAGCGGTCGAGTCCCGCGACCCCGACGACGGCCTCCAGGTCTGCCACGCGGGCCTCGTGGGACTGCTCGACGCCGCGCTGCGACAGACCGAACCCGCGCGGGTCGTAGCGCACGACGCGATGGCTCGCGCCGAGGCGCGCGAGCACGGGCCCGTTGTAGGTCGGACTGAAGGGGCCCAGCTCGAGGTGGCTGACGCCCTCGGGAAGGACCAGCACCAGCGGAGGTCCCGAGCCGAGCGTCGCCCAGGCGATCCGGGTGCCGTCCGCCGAGTGGGTGAAGGCGACCTCCTGCTCCACCGCGACGGGCAGCAGACGGGGGAGGGCGAGCAGCCCGGCGGCCACCACCGGGACCCGGAGCCGGGGCACGGCACCGATCACGGCCACCGCGGCGAGGAGCGCGCCCACGCCGACCAGGACCGGACGCCCACGCCGCGCGGCCTTGCTCGGGGCCACCGCCGCCCCGGCCTCGCGGACGGCGAAGACCTCGACCGGGCGCGCGACGTTCTTCAGCCGCTTCTCCCCGATCGAGCGCGCCGAGACGCCCGGCTGGTTCTTCACCGAGTCGTAGACGGGAGCCGAGACGCAGATCCCGCCCGCCGCGGCGAGCGGCCGGATCCGCGAGGCCACGTTCACCCCGTCGCCGTAGATCCTCCCGCCCTCGAACACGACGTCGCCGAGGTGGATGCCGATCCGCAGGCGGAGCGCCGCGTCGTCGCGCAGCTCCGCCTGTACTGCGAGGGCGCACTGGACCGAGTCCGAGGCGCTCTGGAACGCCACCACCAGCTCGTCGCCGTTCTCGTCGACGACCTCGCCGTGGTGGCGCGCGGCCAGCTCGCGCAGCAGCGAGCGATGGCGCTCGCGCAGGCGCATGGCCTGCTCCTCGCTGGCCTCCATCCGGGCCGTGTAGCCCACGATGTCGCTGAACAGGATCGCCGCGAGGCGGCGCTGACCGTCGCCTTCGTGAGACACCGATGGCTCCGCGCGGGTCGACATCCAGTGAAGCTCATCGACGCGCGCGCGCCAGGGGCGCCGTGCGACGGCGGATGGGGCAGTTCGCCCCGCGCCTCACGCGCCGCTCAGCGCTTCGGACCGCCGTTCTGCCCCGGCCAGCGCGAGCCGCTGATCGTGTCGACGCAGGGCGCGAACGCCTCGGGGTCGAGCTTGCCCGCCAGGGTGATCTGGCGCTCGAAGGCGCTCGGGGTCCACAGCCGCGCCGACACCTCGCTCTCGATCGGCAGCAGCTCGTGGATCGGATCCCACGGGCTGTCGCGCAGGGTGAGGCTGCCCTCGACCTTCTGGTTGAACGCGGTGCCGTACTTCGTGTGCACCCGCACCACGTGGGGCGGGAAGTCGTAGGTCGACGCCGGCGCCATGCCGACACCGGGAGAGACCTTGATCCACCACTCGGTCTCGCTGTGCTCGGCGGGATGCTCGAGCGGCTCGGTCGCCTTGCCGTCGAACTCGAGGAAGGTGTAGCCCTGGTGGGTGCAGCGGGCGTGCACGCCGTCGAGCATCCGGTAGTAGTCGATCTCGCAGGGGTACTTGGGCTGGCCGTTGCGGTCGCGGCTGACGAAGACGGCCGACTCCTGGTCGATCCCGTAGCCGAGCGTGTAGAACCCCCTCTCGCCCCGGTAGTCGGCGTCGACGTTGATCAGCACGCCGTACTCCGGGACGTCCGGCACCGGGAAGCAGTAGACGGTGAGGTGGACCCGGGAGGTGTCGCTCGGCTCGATGCCGGGCGGCAGCAGGGCCGCGATCCGGCCGGGGCCGGTCTCGTAGGCGAGCTTCAGCATCGGCCACAGGATGATGTCGCCGGGGTTGATCTTGGGTCCTTCGCTCATGACGGCTCCTCGCTCGCGGTCGGCGCGCCGCCGCCGCATCGTGGTCGTTCAGGCGTCGCGCCGGAAGCGGCTCTTCTCGGGGCCGATCCGCGCGACCAGGGGCTCGAGCTTCGCGGTGTCGACGCCGTAGAACTCGGCGGCGTTCCCGCCCAGCATGCGCGCGATGTCGCGCTCGGGCAGGCCGCGGAAGGTCTCGTGCAGCTGGTCCGCGGTGTAGGGCCAGCTCCCCTCCGGATGCGGATAGTCGGTGCCCCACATGATCGTGCCGACGCCGATCGCGTCGCGCAGCTCCGCCTCGCGGCGCGGCATGCACGAGGCGCCCACCCGCACGTTGCGCCGGAAGTAGTCGGCCGGCGACATCGACAGGTGGCTGCGGAAGTCGCCGAGCTTCTGGGCGTAGTGGGTCTCGGAGTAGCGCTGCTCGAGCAGCTTCAGGTACTCGGGCACCCAGATGCAGGTGCCCTCGGTCAGCGCCACCTTGAGGCGCGGGAAGCGCTCGAACACCCCGCCCCACAGCATGAAGGTGACCGGGCGCACCAGCCACATCGCCACCTCGGTGATGTAGACGCCCATCGCGCCGGGCGGGATCTCGTGGCCCTCGGGCGCCGGCATCGGCCCGAAGTACTCCTCGATCGGCGCCGGGCCCGAGTGGAAGTGGATGGGCAGGTCGAGGTCCTGGGCGGCCTCCCAGACCGGGTCGTAGCGCGGGTGGTGGTAGGCCTCGAAGCGACCCCAGCGCGGGGGCAGCACCAGGCCGCGCAGGCCGCTCTCGTGCGCCTGGCGGATGCCCGCGACGGCGCGCTCCACGTTCCACAGCAACGGGATGCAGGCGAGCCCGATGCGGCGCTCGGGCGCGGTGGCCACGAACTCGGCCATCCAGCGGTTGTGCGCGAGGCAGCCGGCCCACTGCAGGTCCTCGGTGACGTTCTCGGGCGCCATCGTGAAGCCCGCGCCGAAGGGCGGCGCGTTCATCTCGGTCACGCCGTCGGGGAACAGCACCTCGGCAGCGACCCCGTCGGCGTCGAGCACCTGGTCGCGCGCCTCCGCGTTCCATGCGCCCGAGAGCTCGAACTCCCGGCCCTCGCGCCACTCCTCGTTGATGTCCTTCACCAGGAAGCTCTTCGCGGCCTCCTCGGTCCTCTGGATCTGGATCGGGAGCGCCACGTCGAAGGTCTCGCGGTACTCCGGGTCCACGTACGCGCGGTACTCCGCCGCGTGCGGGCCCGCGTGACCGTCCGAGGAGATGACGAGATAGCGGTCGGATGCCGGCCGGTCGTCGGGTCGGGTCATGTCGTTTCCTCCGGGTGCGGAGCCAGCGCGTCCGCGACCAGGCGGGCGGCGGCCCGGCTGCGCTCGCGAATCGGGAAGTCCTCGAGATTCACGTAGTTGAAGATCAGCACGTAGTAGGCGCCGAGGACCAGCTCGGCGAGCGACACGGGGTCGTGTCGGCGCGTCACGTCGCCCAGGGCCAGGCCGTCCTCGACGATGCCCCGCAGTCCGGCCTGGAGGCGGCGCGCCTGCTCGGAGCGCTCGGCCGCGTCGCCGCTGATCAGGTGCACCAGCTCGACCAGCAGCTCTCGGCTGGCGGGGCCGGCCTCGCAGATGTGGGCCGCCACGGTGTCGAAGAAGCGCTGGATGCGCGCGGCCGTGTCCGACTCGGCCCGGCGGATCTGCTCGATCTCGAGCACCAGCTCCTCGACCCCGGTGCGCGCGATCTCGCGCAGCATGTCGAGCTTGGTCGGGAAGTGGTTGAAGAAGGTCTTGTGGGCCACGTCCGCGCGCTCGCAGATCTCGGCCACGGTCGTGCGGGCGAAGCCCTGCTCCTCGAAGAGGGCCCGGGCGGCGTCGAGGATGCGGGTCCGCACCTCGAGCTTGCGGCGCTCGCGCCGGCTCAGGTCGGGGCCCTCGGGCGGGCTCGATTTCCTCAGCTGCTCCAAGCAGCTCGGGCCGTCTGCGCGAATCGCATCGGGCGTATACTACCATGCAAACTTATAGTCGGATATAGATATTGCGCGGGGAGGAGCACCGTGAGGCACTTGAAAGATCGCGTCGCCGTCGTGACGGGCGGCGCTTCGGGCATCGGGCGGGCGCTGGCGCGGGCCTTCCTGGGCCAGGGCATGAAGGTCGTGCTGGCGGACGTCGAGAAGGCGGCGCTGGACGCGACCGCCGACGAGCTCGGCGCGCTCGGGCCCGTGTCGTCCCTGGTGACCGACGTACAGCGCTTCGAGGCGCTCGAGGCGCTGGCGGACCACACGTACTCGACCTTCGGCGGCTGCCATCTGCTGTGCAACAACGCCGGCGTCTCGGTCGCGCAGCTCAAGGTCTGGGAGACGACCCCCAACGACTGGACCTGGGTGCACGGCGTGAACGTGCGCGGCGTGATGCACGGCATCCAGGCCTTCGTGCCGCGCATGATCGAGGCGGGCGAGGAGGGCCTGGTGCTGAACACCTCCTCGGGCGACGGCGGCATCCAGCCGCTCGCGACCCAGTCGGTGTACGCGTCGAGCAAGGCGGCCATCTCGATCCTCACCGAGTGCCTCGACGCCCAGCTCGCCGCCGAGACCCGGCTGCGCGCGGCGATCTTCTACCCGTCGGGCGGCATGCTCGCGACCGGCATCTGGACGACCCGGCGCAACCGGCCGACGGAGCTCGCGCGCGAGAGGCCGGTGCCCGAGGGCTCCGAGACCACCTTCGAGGCGTTCATGGACGGCATGAAGGCGGTCGGCATCGACCTGCCGGTGCAGGATCTCGACGAGCTCGCCGCGTTCGCCGTCGACGGCATCAAGCGGGGCGACTTCGTGATCATGATCCGCCGCGAGGAGATGGAGGCGCAGCTGGTGGAGCGCGCCCGCAAGCTCGCCGCTGGCGAGAACCCCACCGGCGTGATCCCGGGGATGTAGCCGTGTCGAACCTGCTCCTGATCAGCTCCGACTGCCACGCCGGCGCGATGCCCGCGACCTACCGCGAGTACCTGCCGGAACGCCACCGCGACGCCGCCGACCGCTGGTGGGTGGCTTTCGCGAGAGAGATGGCCAGCCGCGCCGGCACCTTCTTCGACCAGGACGCCCTCGACGACTACGCCGAGAAGGCGGGCGACGAGGGCTTCAGCCGGGTGCGCCTGGCGGGCCAGAAGGTGCTCGGCGAGGAGCGCGACGCACTGCTGGCGATGCTGAACGAGGAGGGCGGGGTGCTCGCGCCGCGCAAGGGCGAGTGGGACGCGGCGACCCGCCTGCAGGAGCTCGAGGCCGACGGCGTCGCGGGAGAGGTGATCTTCCCGCAGATGGCGCCCTTCGGCGCCGGCCTGATGCAGTACCGCGTGCCGATCGACCCCGAGCAGAACCTGGCCGGGATCCGCGCCTACAACCGCTTCCTCGCCGACCTGTGCGCCGCCAACCCCGGCCGACACGCGGGCGTGGCGCTGATCAACGTCGACGACATCGAGGTGAGCGTCCGCGAGGTGCGGGCCGCCCGCGAGAGGGGCCTGTGGGGCGGCGTCCTGCTGCCGACCTCGACCGGCCCGCACCCCTTCTACCACCACCCGCGCTACGAGCCGCTGTGGGCGGCCTGCGCCGAGCTGGGCATGCCCGTGCACTCCCACTCCGGCTGGTCCCCCGACTACGGCGACGTGCCGGCGGCCACGGCCATGTACATCACCGAGGTGGACATGTGGGCGCACCGCCCGTTCGCGGCGCTGGTCTGGTCCGGCGTCTTCGAGCGCTACCCGGACTTGCGCTTCGTGCTGACCGAGACCGGGTGCTCGTGGATCCTCGAGACGCTGCGCGTGCTCGAGTTCAAGGCCGATCTGCCGTTCTTCCAGCACTTCACCGCGCAGCTCTCGCTGCGACCCACCGAGTACTTCCAGCGCCAGTGCTGGCTCGGGGCCTCGTTCCTGCCCGCCCACGAGGCGGCCGACCGCCATCGGATCGGCGTCGACAAGTACATGTGGGGCTCGGACTACCCGCACCTCGAGGGCACCTGGCCCAACACGCTCGACGCCCTGCGGGCGACCTTCGCGGACGTGCCCGAGGACGAGACGCGGAAGATCCTCGGGACGAACGCGCGCGACTTCTTCGGCTTCGACCCCGCGCTCGTGGACTCGATCGGTGCGAAGATCGGCCCCGGCCCGGAGCAGGTGTTCGGCTCGCCTCCGACCGCCTGATCCGCCGGTCGCCGCGGTGGCGCTCGGCTACTCCAGCAGCGCCGCGCGCGGGTCGGGCGCCTCGGCGGCGGCCCGCACCGCGGCGACGAACCGGGAGAGGTCGCCGTCGGCGGCTTCGAGGCGCACCGCCATGGCCTCGAGATCGGCCTGATAGGTTCCGGCCAGGGCGAGGCAGGCGTCGTTGAGGCGCACGCCCTCGGCCAGCCGCTCGGCGTCGTGGTGCTGCAGCGGAAGCGCCGCCAGGCGCGCCCGCGCATCGGCTTCCAGCTCGCCGCGCCGCGCATCGCGCGCCGCGCCGGCGGGCTCCTCGTACAGCTCGCCGACGGCCGTGCGCAGCCGGGCCAGCTCGGCCGCGACCAGCCGATCCTCGCTGATCCGCTGGCGCTCGGCCGCGGCCGCCACCTCGCCGTCGCGGGCCGCGAAGAAGCGGACCGCTCCCTCCTGCCCCACGAAGGTGGCGACGCCCTCGTTGAAGTCGGCCGCGCTCTCGACGAAGACGGTGGCGTGCACCAGCTCGTGGATCACCGTCTCGACCAGCTCGCCGTCGCCGCCGCGCAGCATCGGGCCGGTCAGCGGATCGGAGAACCAGCCGAGCGTCGAGTACGCCGCCACCGGCACGACACAGACGTCGAGGCCCTTCGCGCGCAGACGCTCCGCCTCGGCCTCGGCGCGCGCCGGGTCGAAGAAGCCCTTGTAGGGCACCCGCCCCACGATCGGGAAGCGGAAGCCCGCCGCCTCGATCTCGCCCGGCCGGGTCGCCACGACCGACGTCACGACCCGGTCGCCCGGCCACTCGGCGAACGACGTATATTGGTCGCCCACCTCCAGGCCCAGCTCGGCGGCGAACAGGCGCGCGGCCTCGACCAGGGCGAGCGCGTCGCGCAGGGCGGGCTCCGCGTCGGGATCCTCGAGCACGTCCGCGACGGGCCGGCGGGCCCAGAGCAGGCGCGCCTGGCCGTCGGCGAGGTGGGCGTAGTAGCAGCCGGGGAGGGCCGTCATGGCGAAGGCGACCAGCAGCGACCACGTCCGGGTCCGGGTGCGGGTCGCGCGCGCGCGCGCCGAGCGCGTGCTGGCCGAGGTCTGGGAGGCGGGTGCCAGCGGGCTCGAGGAGCGCGAGGCGGGCGACGCGGTGTCGCTCATCGTCTACGTCCCGACACCGCTCGGCGACGCCGTCGCGGCCGCGGCGCGCGCGATCGCGGGACCCGACGCGGTGGCGCCGCCCGAGCCCGTGCCGGAGGCCGACTGGTCCGAGGCCTGGAAGCGCGAGCTCGCGCCGCTCGAGATCTCGTCGCGCCTGGTGGTGCGTCCCCCGTTCGCGTCGCACCCGCTGGCCGACGGCCAGGACGAGGTGGTGATCGAGCCGCGCCAGGCGTTCGGGACCGGCGCCCACGCCTCGACCTGGCTCGCGCTCGAGCTGATCGACCAACGGCTGGCCGCGCGACCCGGCGGCCGGATGCTCGACGTCGGCTGCGGCAGCGGCGTGCTCGCCCTGGCGGCGCTGCGCCTCGGGGCCGAGCGGGCGGTGGCGCTCGACCTCGACCCGCTGGCGCCGCGCGAGGCGGCCGAGAACGCCCGGCGCAACGGCCTCGGCGATCGGCTCGAGGTCCTGCTCGGCCCCGTCGCCGCGCTGGCGGGGCGCGGCTTCGAGCTGGTGGCGGCGAACCTGCTCCGGCGCGAGCTCGAGCCGGAGCTGGCGGCGATCACCGGACGGGTGGCGTCCGGCGGGGCGCTCGTGCTGGCCGGCCTGCTCGCGACGGAGCGCGCGGGCGTCGAGCGAGCGCTCGCCGACCGGGGCTTCCGCGTCGCCGCGTCCCGGACCCGGGACGCCGGCGGAGACAGCTGGCTCGGGCTGCTCACGATGCGCTGAGCCGTCCGCGCCAGTGCTCGTAGAGCCGTCCCAGCGTCTCCTCGAGCCGGTGCTCGGGGCGCCAGCCGGTGGCGGCCCGCAGGCGCGAGGCATCGCCGACCGAGCGCCCGGTGGGACGCCAGCGCTCCGGGTCGACCTCCAGCACCGGCTCCACGCCGGCGTGCGCAGCCAGGATCTCGACGAAGCGCCGCACCGGGACGCCGACCCCGCTCGCGACGTTGTAGACGCCGGCGGGGACCCGCGGGTCGAGGAGCGCCGCGTAGGCGTCCACCACGTCGGCCACGTCGAGCAGGTCGCGCACCGAGTCGAGGTTGCCCACGCGCATCGTGGGGTCCCGCGCGCCGGCCGCGATCTCGGCGATCTGCCGCGCGAAGCTCGGCGCGGCGGCCACCTCGCCCTGGCCCGGGCCGGTGTGGCTGAACGGGCGCGCCACCACCACGTCGAGGCCCCGCGCTCGCCACGCCGCAGCCAGCAGGTCGGCCGCGGCCTTGGTGCGCGCGTACGGCGAGTCCGGCCGCAGCGGGGCGTCCTCGCCGAACGGCTCCGGGCCGTCGCCGTAGATCTCGCCGGAGCTCACCAGCAGCACCCGCGCGCGCGGTGCGCGCCGCGAGACGGCTCGAAGCAGCACGGCACTGCCGAGGTAGTTGACGCGCGCCGTGCCGGCGGCATCTCCGAAGGAGTCCGCCACCGAGGCCCGCGCCGCGAGGTGCACGACGGCGTCGGGCCGGGCCGCCGCGAGCGACGCCTCGATGCCCTTCGCATCGCAGACGTCCAGCTCGATGTCGTTGCGCAGCAACGCGGCCCCGTCGCGCTCGAGGCGCGCGCCGAGCCAGCCGCCCACGAAGCCCGCTGCGCCCGTCATCCAGACCCGCACGCCCGGCAGGCTGCCAGACGCTCGGCTCGTGTGCTACAGCGCCCACGAGGGGGCGGCATGATCCTCGGCGTCTCGGGACCCTACGCGGCCGGCAAGAGCGAGGTCGTCGAGTACCTGCGCGCGCGCAGCTTCTACGGGCTGTCGCTCTCCGACGTTCTGCGCGACGAGCTCGCCAGCCGCGGCGTCGAGGAGACGCGCGAGCGGATGCTCGAGACCGGCAACGAGCTGCGCGCCCGCCACGGGCCGGGCGTGCTGGCCGAGCGGCTGCGCCAGCGGCTGCAGGCCGACCGCAACTACGTGGTCGACTCGATCCGGCATCCCGCCGAGGTCGAGGCGCTGCGCGCGATGGGCTCGCGCTTCCGCATGGTCTGGGTCGATGCCGATCCCGGCGTGCGCTTCGAGCGCCTGCGCGCGCGCGGACGCCCGGGCGACCCGACCACCGAGCAGGACCTGCAGCGGCTCGAGGGCCGTGAGCGCGGCGGCGACGATCCCGCCGGCCAGCAGCTCGACGCGGTGGCCGAGCTGGCGGACTTCCGGCTGCGCAACGACGGCACGCTCGAGGCGCTGCGCGCGCAGGTGCAGGAGCTGCTCGAGAGCTCGCTCGCCTTCGAACGCCCGAGCTGGGACGAGTACTTCCTGTCGGTGGCGCGGGTGGTCGCCTCGCGCAGCAACTGCGTGAAGCGCAAGGTCGGCGCCATCATCCAGCGCGACCGGCGGCTGATCTCGACCGGCTACAACGGCACGCCCCGCGGCGTGCGCAACTGCAACGAGGGCGGCTGCCCGCGCTGCAACGCGTTCGCGGAGGCCGGCACCCGGCTCGACGAGTGCCTGTGCTCGCACGGCGAGGAGAACGCCATCGTACAGGCCGCCTACCACGGCGTGTCGGTGCGGGACGGCGTGATCTACACCACGTTCTTCCCGTGCACCTACTGCACCAAGCTCATCATCAACGCCGGCATCTCGGAGGTGATCTACAACGCCGCCTACAACCTCGACGACGTCTCGCTGGCGCTGCTGCGCGAGGCCGGCGTCAAGGTGCGTCAGGTGGCGTTGCCGGGTCCGGCGCTGGCGCCGCCGGGCTGACCAGCCGCTCGTAGAGCGCGCGCACCTGGCGCGCGGTCTCCTCGCGCGTCCCGGAGTTGTCGATCACGTGGTCGGCCAGCGCGCGCTTCTCGTCGATCGGCACCTGGGCCGCGAGGCGGCGCTCGGCCTCGGCGCGCGCACAGCCGTCGCGCGCCACGGTGCGCTCGATCTGCAGCTCGCGCGGCGTGTACACCAGCACGGTCGCCTCGAAGGGCAGGGCCGAGGCGCGCCCGCGCCCCGAGAGTCGCCCCTCGAACAGCAGCGGGATGTCGAGCACCACCAGCGGCACGTCCGCCGCGCGCGCCGCCTCGAGCCGCCGCGCCATCTCGACGCCCACCTTCGGGTGGATGATCTGCTGGAGCTTCCCCCGCGCCTCCGGATCGCGGAACACGATCGCCCCGAGCGCCTCTCGGTCCAGCGCGCCGTCGGCGCCGATCAGCTCCGGCCCGAACGCGGCCGCGATCTCGTCCAGCGCGGGCGACCCGGGTGCCTGCAGCTCGTGCACGATGGCGTCGGCGTCGACGAGCGCGGCCCCGAGCTCGACGAGCATCTGCGCCACCGTGCTCTTCCCCGTCCCGATCCCCCCGGTCAGGCCGATCACCCGCGTCATGGCTCCAAAGTAACCGAGAAGCCACCACTCCGCGCATCGCCCCCCACCCCGCAAGCGCCCGCAGGGCGCGCGCAGTGAGGCGAAGCCGAACGAAGTCAACAGCTAGACGAACTAGCAGCCACCACGCAGTTCTTGCCGTCCGCCTTGGCGCGGTACAGCGCCCGGTCGGCCTCGTGGAAGAAGTGGCGCCGGTCGCCGGCGAACTCGGCGACCCCGATCGAGATGGTGAGCCGCACGGTCCGGTCCGAGTCCTGGAGCGGATAGACCGTCTCGGCCACGGCGGTGCGGATCTTCTCGGCGAGGAACAGCGCACCGTCCAGGTCGGTGCCCGTGGCCAGCACCACGAACTCCTCGCCACCGTAGCGGGCCAGCACGTCGGACTCGCGCACCGACTCGTTGAGGATGCGCGCGATCCGCACCAGCAGGGCGTCGCCCGCGGCGTGTCCGTTGGTGTCGTTGAAGCGCTTGAAGTCGTCGATGTCGATCAGCAGCATCGAGAGCGGGTCGCCGGTGCGCCCGGCGCGCTTGATCTCCCGCGTCAGCGTCTCCTGGAAGTAGCGGTGGTTGTGGAGCTTGGTGAGGCCATCGGTGATCGAGAGCTGCTCGAGCACCTCGTTGGCCCGCTGCAGCTCCTGGTTCTGGTTGCGCAGCCGGCGCGTCTGGTCGTCGATCTCGCCGCGGTTCTTGCGCAGGCGCCGGGTCATGTCGTTGAAGGTGCGCGTCAGCAGCCCCAGCTCGTCGTGGCTGCCGGTCTCGGCCACCACCACCTCGAGGTCACCCTGGGAGACGCGGCGCGCGCCGTCGGAGAGCGCCTCGATCGGCCGCACGATCGCGGTGGTGATCTTGTAGGCCAGGAAGCTGAACAGCAGCACGATGGCGAGATCGACCACGAACACGCGGCTCACCACCGAGAAGACCGGTCCGAACGCCACGTCGAAGGGCTGCGCCACCACCAGGGTCCAGCCCAGCGCACCGAGCGGGCGGGCGGCGCCGATCGCGCTGCGGCCATCGCTCGCCGCGAACTCGATCGCGGTGCCCTCGTTGTCCGGGCTGCGCAGCCGCCCGGGGAAGCGCTCGAAGCGCCGCCGCGAGTCGCCGGCCGGCCCGACCACGACACGACCGTCGCGGTCGATCAGGTGGATCCCGTCGGAGAGCGCGTCGGGCCCGATGCGGGCGGCGATCCCGGACGTCGCGAAGACGCCCACGAGGCTGCCGTGCGCGCCGACCGGCTCGCGCGCCGCGAGGCGGTCGCCCACCATCGACAGTCCGATGTCGAGCTGGGCGGCGCGCGCCGCGTCGAGCGCTGCGGCGCCTCCGCCGCGGGCGAGGGGGGTGCCGTCGCGGCCGAGCCAGACCAGCGAGTCGAGCTGGCGGGAGTGCCGGACGGCCGCGTCGAGCAGCGCCGCGACTGCATCCGCGCGCGGCCCCGCCTCGGCGCCGGACTCTGGCGCCAGCAGGTGGTCGACCCGCTCGGCGACCTCGCGCACGCGCAGGCTGCCGTCGTCCAGCCAGTCGGCGACCAGCGTCGCGCTGCGCTCGAGGACCTGGGGGTAGCGCTGCTCCAGCTGCGCCCGGAGGAAGGCGTAGGTCGAGTGGACGGCGATCCAGCTCACGCCCAGGGCCGTGACGAGGGTCGAGAGGAACACGAAGAAGATGATCTTCGTGGCGAGGCTGTCGCGGGGCTGACGGCGTGACACGAGCCACGATTCCGACATGGGCAGCGGGCACTCCGAGGCAGGACTTGCTCATCGACCGCCGGCGGCTGTGTCTTGATGCCCCCATGGGGGTCTTCACGATTCCACAGGGCCGCCGACCACCTGCGCCCGCCGGCGTAACCCCCTGCGCCAGCGAGTGAATCTCGGCTCGCGCCGATTGCGGGGGGCAGGGGCGTCGGCTATCGTGCGCGAGGTTTTTCAAGGGGTTAGCCAATCCCCCGGCAGCTCCTTCCCCGAGTTCCAGCGCTCCCGAAGCCCCAGGTGACACCGGCGCCGATGAGTGAGTCCCGAGACAACGCGGCTTCCGTCGAGCTCGAGCGGCTGCGCCGCGCGATCGACGCAGTCGACCGCGAGCTGCTCGAGGCGCTCAACCGGCGTGCGGCGCTGGTCCAGCAGGTCGGCGTGCTGAAGGCCCGAGCCGATCTCCCGGTGCTCTCGGCCGCACGCGAGCGGGATCTGATCGAGGCGCTGCAGGGGGCGAACCCGGGGCCGTTCCCGGCCGAGGGCGTCGAGCCCGTCTTCCGCGAGATCGTCTCGGCCACGCGCTCGCTCGAGCGCAAGCTGCGGGTGGCGTACCTGGGCCCCGAAGGGACCTACGCGCACCAGGCCGCGCGGCGGCAGTGCGGCAGCTGTGCCGCGTTCGAGCCGGCCGTGACCATCTCGGACGTGTTCGCGGGGGTCGCGTGCGGCCGTGCCGACCTGGGCGTGGTGCCGGTCGAGAACACCATCCAGGGCGTGGTGACCGAGACGCTCGACAATCTGGTCGGCACCCGCGTGGCGATCTGCGGCGAGATCCTGCTGCCGATCTCGCACCAGCTGCTCTCGCGCAGCGGCCGGCTCGAGGACGTGCGACGCGTCGCCTCCCACCCGCAGGCGCTGGCACAGTGCCGCGGCTGGCTCTCGACCCACCTGCCGGGCGTGGAGCGGGTCGAGATGGCCAGCACGGCGGGCGCCGCCCGGCTGGCAGCCGAGGACGACGCGGTCGCCGCGATCGGGAGCGCCATCGCGGCCGAGACCTACGGGCTCGCCCGGGCCGCGGCCGCGATCGAGGACCGCCGCGGCAACACCACGCGCTTCCTGCTGATCGGCTCGGTCGAGCCGGCGCCGAGCGGGCGCGACCGCACCTGCGCGGTGTTCACGCTGCAGAGCCGTCCCGGTGCGCTCCACCAGCTGATCGAGCCGTTCGCGCGCCACGGCGTCAACCTGACCGCGATCGAGTCGCGGCCGATTCCCGGCAAGCACTGGCAGTACCACTTCTACCTCGACATGCACGGGCACCGCAGCGACGACGACGTCGCCAAGGCGCTCGACGCCGCCGCCCAGAACGCCAGCTCGCACCGCGTGCTGGGCTCGTTCCCGCGCGCGCTGGCCGAGGAGGAGGCGCCGTGAGTCTCGCCGCCAAGGTGAAGGCCCACGTCGCCCGGAACGAGCGGCTCGTGAAGGTGCTGCGCCGGCTGGCCGAGGAGGGAGCGGCATGAGCGAGCCCTTCGAGCCCTTCGAACCCTTCGAACCCTTCGAACCCTTCGAACCCTTCGAACGGTTGGCGGTGATCGGCCTCGGTCTGCTGGGCGGCTCGATCGCGGCCGCCGCCCGCGAGCGCGGTGCCGCGCGCGAGGTGGTGGGCTGCGGGCGCCGCCTCGAGCCGCTGCGCGAGGCCGCCCGGCGCGGGCTGATCGAGCGCTTCGAGACCGATCCCGCCGCCGCGGTGGAGGGCGCGGACCTGGTGCTGCTGGCGACGCCGGTGGGCTCGATGGCCCGCGTCCTGCGCAGCGCGGCCCCCCGGCTGGCGGACGGGGCCATCGTGACCGACGTGGGAAGCGTCAAGGGCTCGCTGGCCGAGACCCTCCCGGGGCTGCTTCCCCCCGGTGTCGAGTACGTCGGCTCGCACCCGATGGCCGGCAGCCACGAGCGCGGCCCCGAGCACGCCCGCGCCGACCTGCTCGAGGGCGCCGCCTGTGTGGTCGGGGGCGCGGGCCCCGCCTGCGACCGGATCGCCGGCCTCTGGGCCCGGCTCGGGGCGCGGGTGGTGCGGCGCGACCCGGCCCGCCACGACCTCGAGGTGGCGTGGATCAGCCACGTCCCGCATGTTCTCGCCTTCGCATACGGCCGCGCGCTCGCGGACTCCCCGGCGGGAGCCCGCGAGCTGGCCGGGTCGGGGTTCCGGGACTTCACCCGGATCGCGCGCAGCGATCCGGAGCTGTGGGCCGACATCCTCGTCGCGAATGCCAAAGCGCTGGCCGGGCCGCTGCAGGCGGCCGGCGAGCGGCTGGAGGAGCTGGCCCGGGCGCTCGACGCCGGAGATGCGGAGCAGGTCGAGCGCATCCTGGCCGCGGCGAACGAAGCGCTGAAGAACGAGTTCTCCGCCCGACCCGGGGGCGCAAACCCGGAAATCCAGGCCGCCCCGAGCGGCCACGAAGGGAAACCGAAGAACGAGCATGAGCACTGAGACGCAGACGTCGGGCGGCGGCGAGAGCTTCGCCGCCCTGTTCGAAGCCACGCACAGGCAGATCAAGGAAGGGGAGGTCGTCACCGGGACGGTCCTCTCGATCGACGCCGAGAGCATCCAGGTCGACGTCGGATTCAAGTCCGAGGGCCTGATCCCGGTCTGGGAGCTGATGAACGACGACGGGACGGTCCTGGTCGAGCCGGGCGACACCGTCGACGTCCTGATCGAGGAGGTCGAAGACCAGGACGGCCGCATCGTCCTCTCCAAGGAGAAGGCCGACCGGCTCAAGGTCTGGGACGAGATCAGCCGCGCCTACGAGGCCGACCAGGCCGTGGACGGCACGATCATCTCGCGCGTCAAGGGCGGGCTGTCGGTGGACATCGGGGTCAAGGCCTTCCTGCCGGGCTCGCAGGTCGACCTGCGGCCGGTCCGCAACCTCGAGCAGCTGCTCGGCGAGAAGCTCCAGTTCAAGATCATCAAGTTCAACAAGCGGCGCGGCAACATCGTGCTGTCGCGGCGCGCGCTGCTCGAGAAGGAGCGCGAGCGCCAGCGCCAGGAGACGCTCCAGACCCTCGAGGTCGGCCAGATCGTCGACGGCGTGATCAAGAACATCACGGACTACGGCGCCTTCATCGACCTGGGTGGCATCGACGGCCTGCTGCACGTCACCGACATGTCGTGGGGCCGGGTGAACCACCCCAACGAGCTGTTCCACGTGGGCGACCAGCTCAAGGTCAAGGTGCTCAAGTTCGACCCCGACTCCGAGCGGGTCTCCCTGGGCCTCAAGCAGATCCAGCCCGATCCCTGGGTCGACGCCGCGCACAAGTACCCGATCGGCAAGCGCATCAACGGCAAGGTGGTGTCGCTGGCCGACTACGGCGCCTTCATCGAGCTCGAGCCGGGCATCGAGGGGCTGGTGCACGTCTCGGAGATGTCGTGGACCAAGCGCGTCAAGCACCCCTCGAAGGTCGTCAACGTGGGCGACGAGGTCGACGCGGTGGTGCTCGACATCGACGAGTTCAACCGCAAGATCTCGCTGGGCATGAAGCAGATCGAGCCGAACCCGTGGAGCCTGATCGAGGAGAAGTACCCGGTCGGCACCCAGGTCCACGGCGCGGTGCGCAACATCACCAACTTCGGGATCTTCGTGGGCCTCGAGGAGGGGATCGACGGCCTCGTGCACGTCTCGGACATCTCGTGGACCGAGCAGATCAAGCACCCGGGCGAGAAGTACAAGAAGGGCGACGAGGTCGACGCGGTGGTGCTGAAGATCGACAAGGAGAACGAGAAGTTCTCCCTGGGCATCAAGCAGCTCCAGCCCAACCCGTGGGACGGCATCCAGAAGAGCTACCCGCTGGGCAGCGAGGTGGAGGGCGACGTCACCAGCGTCACCGACTTCGGCGCCTTCGTGAAGCTGGCCGAGGGCGTGGAGGGCCTGATCTACACCTCCGAGCTCGCGGTGGAGCGGGTCGAGAAGCCGTCCGACGTGGTGAAGGAGGGCGATCGCGTCAAGGCGCTGGTCACCAAGGTCGACCCCGCCGAGCAGAAGATCGCGCTGTCGATCAAGGCCGTGCACGACCAGGCGCAGCGCAAGGCGCTGGCCGACCTGGCTGCGCAGCAGTCGAAGACGCAGAAGTCGACGCTGGGTGATCTCCTCGCCGAGAAGCTCGCCCAGAAGGAACAGGAGTCCGAGTAGGGGGGGGCCGGATGACCAAGAGCGGTCTGATCGAGAAGGTGGCGGATCGCACGCCGCACATCTCGAAGAAGGACACCGAGGTCGTCGTCAATACGATCTTCGACGCGATGACGGATGCGCTGAGGAAGGGGGAGCGCATCGAGATCCGCGGTTTCGGGAGCTTCCAGGTCAAGGTGCGCGAAGCGCGCGAGGGCCGGAACCCGAAGACCGGGGAGATGGTGAACATCCCCGCCAAGCGCACTCCGTTCTTCAAGGTCGGCAAGGAGCTCAAGGAGATGGTGGATCGGGTGCCGGCGGACCGCCTGCAGGCGGACGACGAGGACGACGACTGATCCACCCTCCGCCACGCGGAGGCGATCGATGCGGATCCTTCGCCGGCTCGGGGCGCTGGCGCTCTTCGTCGGAGCGCTGGTCGTCGGCTGGCTGTTCGCGGCGGGCAATCCCGAGCCCGTGCGCGTCAACTACCTGCTGGGCGTGATCGAGGGGCGGCCCGCGTGGTCCGTGATGGTGGGGAGCTTCGGCCTGGGCGCGCTGCTGAGCGCCCTGGCCGCGCTGCTGCCCATCTCGCGGGCCAAGCTGGTGGCGCGCCGTCACCGCAAGGCGGCGGCCCGCCTCGAGTCCGAGATCCATCAGCTGCGCAACCTGCCGCTCGCCACCGACGACGAGGCTCCGCCGCGCGGGTCCGCCGGCGGCTCCCCGGAGCTGCGGGAGGTGGCGGCGGCCACCGGCCGGGGCGACTAGTCGGATGTCGTGGTGGAGGCGCGCACTGCGACGGCGGGACGAGCCGCGCGACGTGCCCGAGGCGACGCGCCGGGCGCTGGTCGCGGTGCTCGACCACGACCTCGACGAGGCCGAGCGCCTGCTGGCGAGCGCGGCCCGGCGCGACTCGGACGCGATCGACACCTACCTCTCGCTGGCGCGCCTGTACCGGCTTCGCGGCGAGATCGGGCGCGCGATCCAGATCCACCAGAACCTGCTGTTGCGCACCGACCTCGACGACGAGCAGCGCTTCGGCGCGCTGCTCGGCCTGGCCGACGACTTCCGCCAGGGCGGCTTCCTGCGCCGGGCGATCGCCGCCTACGAGGAGGTGCTGGCGCTGCGCCCGCGCCACCCGAGCGCGCTGCGGGCGCTGGTGAGCCTGCTGGCCGACGCGCGCGAGGCGCGCCGCGCCGTGCCCCTGGCGCGGCGCCTGGCGCGCGCGGAGGGCGAGGCGCCCGGGCTGGCGGAGGCCGGCCTGTGGGTCGACGTGGCCGAGAGCGAGCGCGCCGAGGGCCGCAGCGAGGAGGCGCGCAAGGCGCTGGCGCGGGCGCTGCGGCGCGACAAGACCTGCGTGCGGGCGTGGGTGGCGCTGGGGCAGGTCGAGGCGGAGCTGGGCCACAACAAGAAGGCGCTGGCGGCCTGGAAGCGCGTCCCCGAGCTCGACCGCCGCGCCGGTCCCAGCATCTACACGCGCCTGGCGGCGACCTTCGCCGCCCTCGACCGCGCGCGCGACTACGAGACCTTCCTGAATGGGTTGATCGAGTCGCAGCCCGACGACCCGGGCGCGCACCTCGCGCTGGCCCGCGCGCTGGCCGCGCGCGGCGCCGTGGACGAGGCCGTGGCCGAGGTGCGCTCGGTGATCGAGCGCGATCCCGAGGACCTCGAGGCGCACGGTGCGCTGGGCCGCATCCTCCTCGAGAGCGGCCGCGACGCCGAGGCCCACAAGGCCCACCAGTCGCTCCTCGAGCTCCTGGACCACTCGCCCCGCCCCCTGGAGGACGGGCTGGCGTGACCCGCTCGGCGCTCGAGACGCCGATGATGCGGCAGTACCTGGCGATCAAGGCCCAGCATCCCGACGCCCTGGTGTTCTACCGGATGGGCGACTTCTACGAGCTGTTCCTGCAGGACGCCGAGATCGCCGCGCCGCTGCTCGACATCGCGCTGACCACGCGCGACAAGGGCAAGCCCGACCCCGTGCCGATGTGCGGCGTGCCGGTGCACGGCGCCGATCCCCACCTGAAGCGGCTCGCCGAGCTCGGGTATCGGGTGGCCGTGTGCGAGCAGGTCGAGGACGCCCGCCAGGCGGCGGGGCGCCGGCTGGTGCGGCGCGAGGTGGTCGAGGTCATCACGCCCGGGCTGGTGGGCGATCCCGACGGGCTCGCCGCGGACCGCGAGGTCGCGGTGGCGGCGCTCGCCCCGGCCGCGCAGGGCGAAGCCGGGCTGGCCGTGCTCGAGGCGTCCACCGGCGAGTTCCGCTGCACGCAGGTGCGCAGCGAGGCGGCGCTGCCCGATGCGCTGCGCGAGGAGCTGCAGCGCGTCGCCCCGCGCGAGATCCTGGTGCCCGAGGCCGGCGACGCGGGGCTCGAGGCCGCGCTGCGCGCCGCGCTGCCCGACGCGGCGTTGACCCGGGTGGACGCGGCCAGCTACGACCCGGCCGCGGCGCCGGTTGCCCCCGACGGCTTCGAGACCGCGGCCGAAGCGGCCGGCGGACGCGCCGCCGCGGCCGTGCTGCGCTACCTCGCCGCCAACCAGCCCTTCGCCCTGCGCCACGCCGCCCGGCTGCGCCGCTACGCGCTCGGCGACGCGATGGTGCTCGACACCGCGACGCGGACCCACCTCGAGCTGTTCGAGAGCGCCGAGGACCGCACCCGCCGCGGCACGCTCATCGCGCGGCTCGACCAGACCACCACGCCGCTCGGCGCGCGCCGACTGGCGCGCTGGCTCGCCTACCCGCTGCTCGATCCCGAGGCGATTGCCGCGCGCCAGGACGCCGTGGCGTTCCTGGCCGAGCGCGACCGCCTGCGCGCCCACCTGCGCGAGCGCCTGCGGCCGGTGCGCGACCTCGAGCGGCTGCTCGCCAAGGCGGCGCGTCCCGGCGCGACGCCCCGCGACCTGGCCGCGCTGCGCGGCTCGCTCGAGGCGCTCCCCGACGTGCGCGCCGCGCTCGGTGAGCTGGAGGACGATCGCCTGCCGGGCTCGGAGGCGGGCCCGCCGCCCGCGCTGCCGGTGCCCGAGCCGGTGCCCGAGGCCCATGGGCTGCTGGCGGACGCGCTGGTGGACGAGCCGCCGGCGCTGCCGCGCGGCTCGCGCGGGGCCGGCGAGGTGGGCTTCATCCGCGCCGGCTTCCGCTCGGAGCTCGACGCCCTGCACGAGAGCGCCCGCAAGGGGCGCGAGTGGATCGCCGGGCTCGAGGCGCAGGAGCGCGAGCGCACCGGCGTTCCGGGGCTCAAGGTCCGCTTCCACCCGGTGCACGGCTACTCGATCGAGGTGACCAAGGCGAACCTGGCGCGCGTCCCCGACGACTACGAGCGCAAGCAGACGCTGGCCAACGCGGAGCGTTTCACCACCGCGGCGCTGCGCGAGATGGAGCAGCGCGTGGTCGGCGCGCGCGAGCGCGCGGCGGCACTCGAGCGCGAGATCTTCGAGGCGGTGCGCACCCAGGTGCTCGAGTCGAGTGCCGCGATCCGCGACGCCGCCCGCGGCGTGGGCGGGCTCGACGCGCTCGCCTCGCTCGCCGAGGTGGCGCGCCGCGACGGCTGGGTGCGCCCCGTGGTCGAGGCGAGCGAGCGCCTCGAGATCCGCGGCGGGCGCCACCCCGTGGTGGAGTCGGCGGGCGAGTTCGTCCCGAACGACGCCGAGCTCGACACCGCCGCGGTCCAGCTCCTGGTGCTCACCGGGCCCAACATGTCGGGCAAGAGCACCTACCTGCGCCAGGTGGCACTGATCGTCCTGCTCGCCCAGATCGGCAGCTTCGTGCCGGCCGAGGCGGCGCGCATCGGCGTCGTCGACCGCATCTTCACGCGCGTGGGCGCCTCCGACCGGCTGGCGCGCGGCGAGTCGACCTTCATGGTCGAGATGCGCGAGACCGCCGAGATCCTGTCGCAGGCCTCGCGGCGCAGCCTGGTGATCCTGGACGAGATCGGGCGCGGCACCAGCACCTTCGACGGGCTCTCGATCGCCTGGGCGGTGGTCGAGTACCTGCACGAGACGCCCGGGCTGCGCCCGCGCACCCTGTTCGCGACCCACTACCACGAGCTGACCGAGCTGGCCGAGACGCACGCGCGCGTGCACAACGCGCACTTCGAGGTGCGCGAGTGGGGCGAGGACGTGGTGTTCCTGCGCCGCCTGGTGCCCGGCGGCGCCAGCCGCTCGTACGGCATCCAGGTCGCGCGCCTCGCGGGCCTGCCGGATGCGGTCATCCGCCGCGCGCGCGAGGTGCTGGCGCGCCTGGAGGCCGCGGGCGCCGAGCCCGCCAGCCCGCAGCTCTCGCTGTTTGCCGGCGAGCGCGGTGCGGCGCCCCCGCCGGCGCCGGCGAGCGAGCCGGGCGAGCGCGAGGTGCTCGAGGCGCTGCGCGCGCTCGACCTCGACGCCACCGCACCGATCGACGCGCTGCTGGCGCTGCGCCGCTGGCGCGACTGGCTCGGGGAGGGCGGGGGGTGAGGGCGCGCGCTCCGCTCGCCGCGCTTGCCGTACTCGCCCTGCTGGGCGCGACCCGGCCCGAGGGGCTGGGCGACGTGGTGGAGCTGCGCCACTGGTCGTACGACGCCTACACCCGGGTGGTGCTCGAGCTGTCGCGCAGCGCCGACGCCGAGGCGCACCAGCTGGGCGCCGACCCCGGAGCGGGACTGCCGGCGCGGCTCTACTTCGACGTGCCGGGCATCTGGGTCGGGCGGCGCTATGCCGATCCGATTCCGGTCGGCGACGGGCTGCTGCGGCGGGTCCGGGTGGGCCAGAACACGCTGCACACGACCCGTCTGGTCCTCGACCTCGAGCGCTACGGGCACCACCGCGTGCTGCAGCTCGACGCGCCGCCGCGCCTGGTGATCGACGTCTACGGCGACGCGCGCGCGCCGCGCGGTGGGCCGCGGCTCGCGAACGACGGGATCGTGGACACGGTCGTGATCGACGCCGGACACGGCGGCCGCGATCCGGGCGCCATCGGCGTGGGCGGCCTGCGCGAGAAGGACGTCACCCTGGCCATGGCGCGGGCGCTGCGGCCGCTGCTCGAGGAGCGCGGGTTCCGCGTGGTGATGACCCGGGAGCACGACCGCTTCGTGAGCCTCGAGGGCCGCACCGCGCTCGCCGAGGGCGCCGGCGCCGACCTGTTCGTCTCGCTCCACGCCAACGCCGCGCCGCGGCGCGCCGCGCAGGGCGTCGAGATCTACACCCTCGACGAGAACGTCGAGCGCCAGGCCCTGCGTGTGGCGGCGCGCGAGAACGGCGTGGCCACGCGAGAGGTCGACCCCCTCCAGCGACTGCTGGCGCGCCTGCGCCTGTCGGAGTCGGACGAGCGCTCGGAGCGGCTGGCGCGGCTGGTGCACGGCGAGATCGTCGGCGACATGGGCCGGCGCTGGCCCTCGGTCCACGGGCCGGGCCTGAAGCAGGGGCCCTTCTACGTGCTCTACCTCTCCCACGTGCCGTCGATCCTGGTGGAGGCGGGCTTCGTGACCCACCGCGGGGACGCCAAGCGCCTGCGCGATCCCGACTACGTGGACGCCATGGCGCAGGCGATCGCCGCGGGCGTCGTGCGCTTCCGCCGCGAGGACGCGGCCGTGGTCGCGGAGCGCGGCCGATGACGCCGGCCGCCGCGCTCGACGCCTTCCTCGACGAGCTCGGGCGCAGCGGCCCGATCGCGCCGTCCGAGGAGAGCGACGTGCTGGCCGCGGTGCGCGGCTACCTGGCGGAGGCGCGCGGGCTGCTCGCCGCCGTCCACCGCGAGAGCGCCTCGGGCAGCCGCGTCAACGAGCAGCACTCCGACTGCATGGACCGGCTGGTGCGCCGCCTGTTCCAGACCGCCGAGGCCGAGTACCTGGCCGAGACCGGCGAGCTCGGCGACCGCATCGCGGTGCTGGCCGTGGGCGGCTACGCGCGGCGCGAGATGGCGATCCACTCCGACGTCGACCTGCTGCTGCTGCACGACGGCGCCGTGTCGCCCTACGTGACGCGCATCGCCGAGCGCCTCCAGTACTGGCTCTGGGACGCCGGGCTCACCGTGGGCTGCGCCACGCGCACGATCGAGGCGACGGTGGAGCTGGCCCGCACCGACGAGACGGTCTTCACCGGCATCCTCGACACGCGCTTCCTGGCGGGGGACCCGGTCTTCTTCCACGAGTTCAGCGACGCGGTGCGCCGCGAGGTGCTGCCCGACGTCGAGACCTTCCTGGCGCGCCAGATCGAGTCGATCGCCTCGCGGCACACCTCGTTCGGCGAGTCGCTCTACCTGCTCCAGCCGAACGTCAAGGAGAGCCCCGGCGGCCTGCGCGACTACCACGCGGCGATCTGGGCGCTGCGCGCGGTGCTGCCGATGGCCAGCGGGGTCGACGACCTGCTGCACTACGGACTGCTGACCGAGTCCGAGATGACCAGCTACCGCGAGGCGCTCGAGTTCCAGTGGCGCGTGCGCAACGAGCTCCACCTGAGCGCGAAGCGCCGTCAGGACCAGATGAGCTTCGAGCACCAGGAGCAGCTCGCCGAGGCGCTCGGCTACGGCGGCGGGGAGTCGGAGGGCACGCTGCCGGTCGAGCGCTTCATGGGCGACTACTACCGGCACGCGCGCGCGATCCGGAACTACTCGGAGCTGGCGCTCGAGCAGTGCCGCGACCGGATCACCCGGCCGCGCCGGCAGCCGCCGGTGGCGGTCGAGGTCGAGGACGGCTTCCGGATCGTGGACGGGCACCTCCAGATCCCGCACGCGACCACCCTGCGCGACCGGCCGCTGCGCCTGCTGGGCGCCTTCGAGGTCTCGCAACGCCACAACGTGCCGCTCTCGCGCGGCGCGCAGCGCCTGCTGCGCGAGAACCTCGACCTGATCGACGACGACTTCCGGCGCGACCCCGCGGCGGCGGCGGCGCTGCTGCGCATCCTCGACGCCGAGCACCGCGTGATGCGCTCGCTGATGACCATGAACGAGGTCGGGCTGCTGGCGGCCTACCTGCCCGAGTGGGACCACATCGTCTGCCGCTGGCAGCACGTCGTCTACCACACCTACACGGTCGACGTGCACTCGATCTTCCTGGTCGAGGAGCTGCGGCGGCTGTGGCGCGGCAAGTACGAGAGCGCGCTGCCGGAGCTGACCGAGCTGATGCGCTCGGTCGAGGACCGCCCGGCGCTGTTCCTCGGCTGCCTGCTGCACGACATCGGCAAGGGCTTCGGCGGCCAGCACTCCGAGCGTGGCGCGGTGCGCGCGCGCACCTGCCTCGAGCGGCTCGGCCTCGATCCCGAGCGGATCGAGCGCATCGTGTTCCTGGTGGCCGAGCACCTCACGATGTCGCACGTCGCCCAGCGCCGCGACCTCTCGGACCCGAAGATGGTGGCCGAGTTCACCAAGCTGGTGGGCGACCGCCGCAACCTGCGCCAGCTCTACCTGCTGACCTTCGCCGACATGCGCGCCTCGTCGAGCCAGGCCTGGAACGAGTGGCGGGGCGGACTGCTGCGCGAGCTGTTCGAGCGCACCGCCGAGGTGCTCGAGACCGGGCGCGTGGACGAGGCCGCGGCGCTCGAGCGCATCGAGGCGCGCGTGGCTCGGAGGCGCGAGGCGGCCGCCGCCGAGCTCGGCGAGCTGGACGTCTCCGCCGAGACGATCGAGACCTACTTCGACGGGATGCCGCGCCGCTACTTCGTGTCGCACACGCCGCGCCAGATCGCGCGGCACGCCATGGTGATGTTCTCGGTGAGCGCAGAGCGGCCCGTGGTGACCAGCGTGCGCGAGATGCGGGGCGACTTCTCGGAGCTGATCGTCTGCACCCGCGACGTGCACGGGCTCTACGCGCGCGTCGCCGGCACCCTCACCGCGCGGGGCATCAACATCCTGGCCTCCAACGTCTACACCACCAAGGACGGCCAGGCGCTCGAGGTGTACCGGGTCAGCACGCCGCCCGGCGATCCGGACGATCGGCGCCGGATCTGGGAGGACTTCGAGGCGAAGCTGGTCGCGGTGCTCGGCGGCGAGCTCGACCTGGCGGCCCTGGTGCGCGGGCGCCGGCGGCCCTGGGGCCAGGTGCGCACGCCGTCGCGGCTGCCGGCGAGCGTGACCATCTCGAACGAGGAGTCGGACTTCTACACGATCGTGGACGTCGCCGCGAACGACCGGCTCGGGCTGCTCTACGACCTGACCGACACGCTCGCCGAGCACGGGCTGGAGATCTTCGTGTCGAAGGCGGCGACGGTGCTCGACCAGGTCGCCGACACCTTCTACGTGAAGGAGGCCGACCACCGCAAGCTGACCGACCCCGAGCGGCTCGAGGCGCTGCGCGGCGCGCTGCTCGCGGCGGCCGAGGCGGCGGCGGACGCCGGCGATGGCTGAGCGCAGCGTGGCGCTGGCGCCCGCCATCGACGCCTTCCTGACCCGCTCGATCGTCGAGCGGGGCCTCGCGCCGAACACCGTGGCGGCCTACGCGCGCGACCTGGCGCGGCTCGCGCGCTTCCTGGCCGGGGAGGGCGTGCGCGACGCCTCGGCGCTCGAGAGCGGGCACCTGCGCCGCTTTCCGGCGTGGCTCGAGGCCGACGGACTGGCGCCCGGCAGCCGCGCGCGCACGCTGGTCGCGACCCGGCGCTTCGTGCGCGACCTGGTCGCCGAGGGCGCGCTCGAGCGCGACCCCAGCGACGGACTGCTGGCCCCGCGTCGCGACCGGCCGCTGCCGCGCGTGCTGCGCCCCGAGGAGACGGAGGCGCTGCTCGCCGCCGTCTCCGGCGAGACGCCGCTCGCACTGCGCGACCGCGCCATGCTCGAGGTGCTGTACGCCGCGGGGCTGCGGGTCAGCGAGCTGGTCGGGCTGTCGCTCGCCGGGTGCGACCGGCGGGCCGGCGTGCTGCGCGTGCGGGGCAAGGGCGGGCGCGAGCGCCTGGTTCCGCTCGGCGAGCCCGCGCTGCGCGCGCTCGAGCGCTATCTCGCCGACGGGCGTCCGTCGCTGCTGCGCAAGGCGCGACGCACCACGGACGCCGTGTTCCTCTCGAACCGCGGCGCCGCGATGAGCCGGCAGAACTTCTTCGCGCGACTGCGCGCGCTGGCGCGCGGGGCGGGGCTGCCGGCGGAGCGGGTGTCGCCGCACGTGCTGCGCCACTCCTTCGCCACCGACCTGCTCGAGGGCGGCGCCGACCTGCGGGCCGTGCAGTCGATGCTGGGCCACGTCGATCTGACCACCACGCAGATCTACACCCACGTGAGTCGCAAACGGCTGCGCGACACGGTCGAACGCCACCATCCCCGGGGACGGCGCCAGGGGCGCAGCGGGCCGTGAGGGCGCCGTCTCGCGACCAGGTGCTCCGCGCGCTGCCCGAGGCCGACGCGCCGCTCGTGCACGCCGTGGTCGCAGCCGCCGAGGCGCGCGAGCTGTCGGTGCTGCTGGTGGGCGGCCCGGTGCGCGACCTGCTGCTGGGACGCGCGCTCCGGGACGTGGACCTGATCGTCGAGGCGCGCGCGGGCGAGGGGGCCGAGGCGCTCGCGCGCGCCGCCGCGCCGGACGGGGCGCGCGTGGTGCCGCACGGCCGCTTCGGCACGGTCCGGCTGAGCGCGGGCGACGCGACGCTCGACCTCGCCACGGTGCGCCGCGAGAGCTACGCGCGCCCCGGGGCGCTTCCGACCGTGGAGCCGGGCACGCTCCAGGACGACCTCGAGCGCCGCGACTTCACCCTGAACGCCCTGGCGATCCCGCTCACCGCCGCGGCTCGGGCGGGCCGGCCGGCGCTGATCGATCCGGGCGGCGCGCGCGACGACCTGGCCGCGGGCGTGCTGCGCGTGTTCCACCGGCGCAGCTTCCACGACGATCCCACCCGGGCGCTGCGCGCGGCGCGGCTGGTCGGACGCCTCGGCTTCCGTCTGGCGCGCGAGACGCGCAGCGCGCTGCGCGGGGCGCTGCGCGACGGCGCCTTCGGGGGCGTCTCGGGCGACCGCTTCCGGCGCGAGCTCGAGAAGCTCTTCGACGACCCGCGCCTCGGCCTCGATCCGGTCAAGGCGCTGCGGCCGCTGGACGACTGGCACGTGCTCGGCGCCCTCGAGCCCGGCCTCTCGCTGCCGCGCCCCGCGCTGGCGACGCTGCGGCGGCTGGGCCGCGCGGTGGCCGAGCCGCCCTGGCCGCCCGGCCGCCTGCGCCCCTGGGTCGCCGGCCTGGCCCTGTGGCTGGCGGAGCTCGAGGCGCCGCTGCGGCGGCGCACGCTGCGGCGGCTCAACGTGCGCGGCGCGGTGGCGCAGCGCCTGGTCGGCTTCCCCAAGCAGCGCGACGGCTGGCTGCGCGGCCTCGCGCGCGCACGCGGTCGCGGCGCCATCGACCGGCTGCTCAGCGAGATCGACGACGAGAGCCTGCTCGCGCTGTACGCGAGCGCCGCGCTGGCGGGCCGGCGGCGGATCGCGCGCTGGTCGACCGAGGACCGCCCGCGCCGCCTGCCCGTGACGGGCGCCGACCTCACCGCCGAGGGGCTGCGCGGGCCCGCGGTGGGCGCCGCGCTCTCGCGCATCCGCGTGGCGCATCTCGACGGCAGCGTGCGGACGCGCGAGGAGGCGCTGGCCCTGGCCCGCGAGATGGCGCGCCGCGCGCAGCGCGGCCGGGCGCGACAGGGCTCGCGCTGAGCGCGGCGCGCGGCCACGGGCCTGGGGCCTTGCTCCCCCGGGGAGGATCCGAGATAATGCCGCGACCCCGCCTTCGCCCCGATTCCTCCGCGGAGCGGCGATGAGTTCGCCTCACGACAGCACTGCCGGCGCCGAGTCCGGCTTCGAGCCGCTCGTCGCGTCGAGCGCAGCGTGCTCGGTCCATCTGCCGATCTTCGAGGGACCGCTCGACCTGCTGCTGCACCTGATCCGGGCCAACGAGGTCGAGATCACCGACCTGCCCGTGGCGCGCGTCGCGGAGCAGTACCTCGAGTACCTCGACCTGATGCGCGAGCTGCGGCTCGACGTAGCCGCCGAGTACCTGGTGATGGCGGCCACGCTGGCGTGGATCAAGTCGCGGCTGCTGCTGCCCACCGACGAGGAGGCCGAGGAGGAGGCCGGCGATCCGCGCGCCGAGCTGATCGCGCGCCTGCTCGAGTACCAGCGCTTCAAGGAAGCGGCGGAGGAGCTCGAGGGGCGGCCGCGGCTGGGCCGCGACGTGTTCGCACCGGCCGGGGCGGAGCTCGAGCCCGAGCCCGAGTCGGAGCGCGAGATCGAGGTCGGCATCCTCGAGCTGATCGAGGCGCTGCGCCGGGTGCTGCGCGAGACCGATGCGCCCGCCGCGTTCCACGAGGTGGTCACCGAGCGCGTGACGGTGCGCGAGCGCATGGTCGCGGTGATCGACGCGCTCGAGAGCGCCGAGATGGTCGAGTTCGACGAGCTGTTCCGCGCCCCCGACGGCGGGCGGCCGACGCGCACGCTGGTGGTCGCGACGTTCCTCGCCATCCTCGAGCTGGCGCGCATGGCGACCCTGCGCATCTTCCAGAGCCTCACGGATTCCGGCGCGCCGAAGGGTCCGATCCGCTTGCGCCGCGCCGCGCCGTCCGCCACCCCGGAGGCGCCCGACCCGCTTCCGCAGCCGAGCTAGAGGAGGGGGCATGGAACCCGCCGAGCAGCGCAGCATCATCGAGGCCCTCCTGCTGGCTTCGAGCGAGCCGGTGACCGCCCGGCGCATGGGCTACATCGTGCCCGAGGCGAGCGCGGCCGTGGTGCGCGAGCGCATCGCCGAGCTGAACGAGGCCTACGAGCGCGACGGCCGCGGCTTTCGCATCGAGCCGGTGGGCGGCGGCTTCCAGCTGCGCACGCGGCCGGAGCTGGCGAGCTACGTCCAGGCGCTCAAGCCCTCGCCGCCGCTGCGGCTGTCGCGGGCCGCGCTCGAGACGCTCGCCATCGTGGCCTACAAGCAGCCGCTCACGCGTGCCGAGATCGAGAACGTGCGCGGCGTCGACGTGGGCGCGGTGCTGCGCAGCCTGATCGAGCGCCGGCTGGTGCGCATCGCCGGGCATCGCGAGGTACCCGGCCGGCCCATGCTCTACGCCACCTCGCGCCGCTTCCTCGAGGTGTTCGGCCTCTCGGAGCTGTCGGACCTGCCCTCGCTGCGCGAGATGGAGGAGCTGCTCCAGGAGCGGGCCGGAGAGGCGGAGGAGTCCGCCGAGGAGGAGGCCTCCGATGACGTCGACCCGGCGGCCCTCGCCGCCTCGGGCGCGCCGACCGCGGAGGACGCGGACGTCTCCAACCCGCAGTGAGGCCGGGCGGCCCGCGGCGCAGCGGGTCCAGAAGATCCTGGCCGAGGCGGGCGTGGCGTCGCGCCGTGCGGCCGAGGCGCTGATCCGCGCGGGACGCGTCGGCGTGGACGGCGTCCCCGCCACGATCGGGCAGAGCGCCGATCCCGCACACCAGGTCATCACGGTCGACGGCCGCCCGGTGGACGCCGCGCCGCGCGCCTACTGGCTGCTGCACAAGCCGCGCGGCGTGCTCACGACGACGCGCGATCCGCAGGGACGCCGCACCGTCGTCGACCTGCTCCCGCCGGACGTCCCGCGGCTGTTCCCGGTCGGGCGCCTCGACCTCGAGACCGAGGGCCTGGTGCTGCTGACCAACGACGGCGAGGTGGCGCACGCGCTGCTGCACCCGTCGCTCGGCTCCGAGCGCGAGTACCGCGTGACCGTGCGGGGCCTGGTCGCGCCCGCCACGCTGCGCCGCCTGGCGCGAGGGGTCCGGCTCGACGACGGTCCCACCGCGCCCGCCCGGGTGGGCCCCGCCCGGCGCGACCGCAGCCGCGGAACGACGGCCTTCTCGCTGGTGATTGCCGAAGGGCGCAAGCGGCAGATCCGGCGCGCCCTGGCGGCGCTCGGGCATCCCGTCGTGCGGCTGGTGCGCGTCCGGATGGGCCCCGTCGAGCTGGGGCGCCTGGCCCCGGGGCGCGCCCGCCCGCTGCGCGCGGCCGAGCTGCGCGCGCTGCGCCGGCACGTGCGCGAGCTGCAGGCTCGACGCAGCCGGGGCGCAGCCGAGCGGCAGGAGCCGAAGCCAGGTCACCCCCACGGGCGGACCGGGCACTCACCTCTAGCGGAATGACGGAATGACTCCCGAAATGATTGATATCGAATGAGATTCGGGCCTAGAATGCAGCCCTCTCGAGAGCTGCGGGCGGGCGACCCTTCGGGCGACGAGCGGTAGAGGCGGGACGTGATGCGAGAGCGTTGGCTGGGCGCGGGGCTGGCGGTGCTGCTGATGGCGGGTCCGGCGGACGCGATCACGGGCATCTGCCCCGACGGCAGCATCTTCATCGTGCAGTCGAAGGACAAGATCCCCTGCCGCAACGCCAAGGAGGTCGACTCGCAGGACGTGCCGCCGGTGCGCCCGGAGCTGCTGCCGCGACCGTACCTGTGGGAGGTCTACCGGGCGCGCAACGACGTGAACAACCCCTATCAGCTCGTCGACGAGGCCGAGCGCGTGCGCCAGCAGCGCGGCGGCGCGCCGCCGCCGGGGGTGGCCACGGGGCCGGAGCGCGGCGCGGCACCGCCGCCGGTCGCGAGCGCGCCGCCTCCGCAGACGGCCATGCGCTCCGCGGCCCCGAGCGCGCCCGAGCTGGGCCTCACCGACGGCGAGATGCGCGACCTGTTCCTGCTGGTCGAGCTCTCGCAGGACGACGCGCCGGCCGAGTTCCTGCGCGAGACCGTGCGCGGCGAGGAGCGCTTCCGGGTCTCGCTCGCGCACTCCGCGGCGTTCGAGCAGCGCGTGCAGGGCGAGCTCGCGGGCAGCGGCCCGGTGCTGCTGTTCACCGCGCTGGCCAAGCAGAGCGACACGTTCCACGCGAACCTCACCTTCGTGCAGGGCCACGTCGCCTTCTCCCCGGAGACGGACGACCCGAGCCAGCTCGGCATCCTCCAGGGCCGCCTCGGCCAGCTCGACGCCGACGAGCTGCTCCTGGGCTACGTCGTCCTCCCCACCTCGATGGACCTCACCCGCCCCATGGACATCTACTGGAACGACCGCCGCCTCGAGTCCGTCCTGCTCCGCCGCTAGCCTGGTGGGCGCCTCACTGCGCGCGCCCTTCGGGTGCTTCCAGGGGCTTCTGCCGCGCAGGCTCCTGCCTGCTGGTGCCCGAGCGCGTCTGCCACCAGGGGGGCGATGGACTCGGAGAAGCGGCGGACCAGCAGGTTCCGCACCACGCGTCCCTCGGAGACACCACGTAGCCGATCGCCTCGAGCGTGTAGAAGGAGATGCCGATCGGGGCAGGATCTCGAGACGCAGTCCGCTCACGCTCCATCCGAGTGGCGCGATCAAGAGATCGAGGCCGTCGAGGAAGAAGCCGTCGTACTTGAGCAGGGCCAGCAGGCCCAGGTTGCCCAGCGTGTTGACCCAGAGCGCAGCGCGGCGGACACCGGCATCGGATGCACGGCCCGTGACCAGCGGGACGTTACCCGATCCCCCCTGCGCCTACCGTGGAACCGTGACGTAGACCTGGGTGTAGTAGAGCGTCCCGTCGGCAGCCCGAGCGATGCCGATGCCCGTGGTGTTGTAGGCCGGCGCCAGCAGGTTCTCCCGGTGCACCGGCGAGAGCAGCCAGCCGTCGACGATCTCGGCGTTGGGATCGCCGCGGCTGGTGAGCCCGACGTTCTCCCCCGCCAGGCTGAAGCCCTCGACCCCGCCGCGCGTGAGGCGCCCGACCGGGTTCACGCCCTCGGGCGTGTCGTGCGACAGGTAGCGCCGCGCGGCCATGTCCGCGCTGTGCGCGCGCGCCACGCGGTCGAGCTCCGCGTCGCGCTGGAGCGCCATCCGGTGGTGACGTCCGCGCGCCGCGTTGACCCGCGCGTGCAGGTCGTCCTCGAGCCCGACGAGCGCGGGATCGCCCGGCCCCGCACCCGAGGCACCCAGCGGCTGGATCAGCTGGATCGCGAGCCACATGCCCAGCACGAAGCCGAGCGCCTGGAAGAGGGTGCGCGGCACCCGGCTACTCGACCACCGCGTCGGCCGAGAGCAGCTCGCGCCGCACCAGACGCCCGTCGGTGTAGAAGGAGCGCACGTCGATCTCGCCGTCGCCGTCCTTGTCCTCCTCGAGCTCGGAGGGCGCACCGCTCGCGTCGAAGCGGGTGATCCGGTCGGGCTGGCCGTCGGCGTCGCGGTCCTCGGTGCGGTGCGCCAGGGCGCCCGCGCGGTAGTGGTCCACGCGGTCGCGGAAGCCGTCGCCGTCGGTGTCCTCCTCGTGGCGCAGGATCTCCTCGCCGCGGTAGAAGGTCCAGGTGTCGACCAGCCCGTCGCCGTTCGCGTCGGCCCGCCGCCTGGCGACCCGCCCGTCCTGGTAGTCGGCCCAGGCGTCGACCTGGCCGTCGCCGTTCATGTCCTCGACCACGCGCACGGGCTGCTCGCTGTGGGGGTCGTACTCGACGGTGCGGTCGGGCCGCCCGTCGCCGTTGTCGTCGAACACCTCGCGCTGCTTGCGCCCGTCCTGCTGCTGGAGCCAGTAGTCGGGGCGGCCGTCGCGGTCGCGGTCCTCGACGCGCGCCGGGGCGGCGCTGGACGGCACCGGCTGGGGCGGCGGAGTGCCCTGCGCCCAGCTCTCGGGCGGCGGCGCCGGGGCGCGGGGGGGCAGGGCGGCACCGGAGGGCGGCGGCGCGCCGCTGCGACGCGCGCGCAGCGCGGCCAGCTCCTCGGCGATGCTGAGCGAGCCGCCGGCCGGGCGGGCGGTCGCGCCGGGCGCGAGCGGGCTCGGGGCCGGTGCCGTCGCGGCCGTGGCGGCTCCACCCTGCGCCTGGCGGCGCGCCAGCTCGCGCTCCATCGCCTCGAGCTGGGCACGCTCGTGGGCGACCTGCTGCTGCCGGCGGTCGCCGGGGCGCTGCTGCGGCTCCGCGGCGCTCTGGCCCGTGCTCTGCCCCGTGGTCCGGGCCGTGCGCTGCGTGCGCGAGCCGCCGTCGTCGTCCGACGAGAGCGCGTCGTGGATCTTCATGAAGGGCCACGCCACGGCGGCGAAGGGCCACAGCAGCGGATTGCTCCAGGGCGACTGCTCGCGCTCCTTCTCGCGGTTGTCGATCACCGTCGTCCCGCCGATGTTCACCATCCCCGAGCCGCGGCGCGGGCCCTCGCCGGGGTGTCCGCCGGAGGCCGCGGGCGAGCCCGGGGCGCCGGGCGCCTGGCCGTAGCCCCCGTAGGGCGGGGGCATCGGCGGCGCCGTCTCGCCGGGATAGATCACGCGCGCCGACACGCCGGTGTTGACCACCGGGGCGCGGTCGATGACCTCGCGGGTCGAGCCGCAAGCCGTAACGAGCGAGACCGCCAGGAGCGCGGTCCATACCGTGTTCCACGTCTTCATGCCGAGATGCCTCAGGAGCTGCATCCCCCACCCCACACCGGATCGTTGCAAGATCCGTGCGTCAACGCGCGCGCCGCGCGATTCGCCTCCGCGCGGGCGGGCCTGGCGGCCGGAGCTGCGGAGCGCCTGCGGGCGGCAGGACGGCGGCAGAGTGGAAGCCGTTTGCCCAGAAGGGGGCGCTGGGGTCAGTCCCTCTCCTCGCGCCCCAGCCGGCCGATCGCGCTGGTGACCGCGAAGCCCAGGCCGATCAGGGTGACGGCCCCGCCGACCTGACCGGCACTGGGATCGAAGCGCCGCACCGGCCAGTCGTCCGGCTCGTCGGCCGCCAGCGTGCTGCGCTCGCTCTCGCTCCACGCGGCCGGCGGCACGCTCTCCTGGAACGGCCACAGGCCTGCGACGGCCCCCACCAGCAGCCCGAGCAGCACGCCGAGCGTGGGCTTCGGGAAGCGATCGAGCGTCCAGCGCACGAGATTGCTGATGCCCACCACGCCGACCACGACGCCCACGCCCACGGGCACCACGACGCCGAGCGGTCCGGCCAGGGCCGCCCACTCGAACGGCACGCCGTCGCGCAGGGGCGCCAGCACGCCCTCCTTGAGCCCGTCGATGGCCGAGAGGATCACCACGTACTGGCCGAGCACCAGCAGCAGGTAGCCGCCGCTCACGCCGGGCAGGATCATCGCCGCGGCCCCGGCCGTGCCGGCCAGGAACAGCAGCACGATGGAGCGCTCGCCGCCGCCGCCGGGAGCGAGGAAGGCCATCGCGACCATGACCAGGAAGCCGAGCAGCGCGCCGACCGCGACCGGCGGCGTCGCGGGCCGCGCCAGCCGCCACACGATCGGGACGCCCCCGAGCGTCATGCCGATGAACAGGCTGTACATGATCCAGCGCTGCTCGACGACCAGGGTCTTGGTGGGGCCCGCGAGCAGCACGATCGCGAGCACCGCCATGCCGCCGATCGAGGCGAGCAGCGCCAGCGAGCGCAGCCGGAAGCGGAGCGTGGTGAGCTCGGCGATCGCGGTCACGAAGCCGGGATAGACGCCGCAGGCCAGCAGCATGGTGCCGCCGCTGATGCCGGGCACCAGGTTGGCGAGGCCCATCAGGGTGCCACCCAGCGCACCGCGCATCACCAGCGCGGGCCGGACGGCGGCGGCCTGCGGTTCGGCGGCCGAGTGGTCGATGGCGCGTCCTCCGGGCTCGAGGGCGGGCTACTCTAGCGCGTCGCCATGTGCGGACGCTTCTATCTCTCGACCTCCGGCGCCGAGATCGCGAGCCACTTCGCGCTGCTCGAGGTGCCGGTGCTCGCGCCGCGCTACAACATCGCGCCCGGCCAGCCGGTGCCGGTGGTGCGCGTCTCGCGCAGCCGCAGCGGCCGGGTGCTCGAGCCGCGCCACTGGGGGCTGGTGCCGCCCTGGGCCGAGGGCCCGCGCGGCGCCCACCGCATGATCAACGCGCGCAGCGAGAGCGCCGCCGAGCGGCCCGCCTTCCGCACCCCGCTGGCGCGGCGCCGCGGCCTGGTCCCGGCCGACGGCTTCTTCGAGTGGATGCACCGCGGCCGCAGCTCGCGGCCGTTCGCGATCCACCGGCGCGACGGCGGCCTGCTCGCCCTGGCGGCGCTCTTCGAGCGCTGGCGCGGCCCCGACGACCAGGTGCTCGACTCCTGCGCCATCCTCACCACCGAGGCCAACGGCCCGGTGCGCCCGATCCACGACCGCATGCCGGTGATCCTGCGCCCCCAGGACTTCGAGGCCTGGCTCGACCCGGCGCAGACCGATCCGGAGGCGATCCTGCCGCTGCTGCGTCCCTGTCCCGACGCGGAGCTCGCGCTGCACCCGGTGGACCCGCGCGTGAACGATCCGCGCTGCGACGAGCCCGGGCTGATCGAGCCCGAGCGCGACCTGTTCTCGGGCGCCGGCGCGTGAGGCAGCGGCTGCGCCGGGCGCTGCTGCTGGGGATCGCGCTGCTCTACGCGCTCTCGATCCCGTGGTACCGCGGCGACGACGCCCCGCTGCGGGTCGTGCTCGGACTGCCCGACTGGGCCGCCGTGGCGCTGCTCTGCTACGTGGGCGTGGCGCTGCTCAACGCGGCCGCCTGGCTGCTCACCGAGGTGCGCGACGAGGACGAGCCTTGAGCCTCGAGTCCGCCGGGATGGTCGGCATCGCGGTGTACCTGGCCCTGCTGGTGGTCGTCGCCGTGCTGGCGCGCCGCGCCCGCCAGGATCGCACGCCGGCCGACCACTTCCTGGCGGCCCGCCACCTGGGCACCTTCGTGCTGTTCCTGACCCTCTACGCCACCGCCTACAGCGGCAACTCCCTGCTCGGCTACCCGGGCGAGGCCTACCGGCGCGGCTTCTCCTGGATCATGGCGACGGGCTTCATGATGTCGATCCTCGTGGTGTTCCACGCCCTGGTGCCGCGGCTGCGCCCGGTGGCCGTCGCGCGCGGCTTCGTCACGCCGGGCGACTGGGTCCGCGAGCGCTTCGGCGAGGCGGCGGACGCGCGCCGGCTGCGGCGCGGGGTCGCGGTGCTGATGACCGTCGCGCTGGCCAACTTCCTGCTGGCCCAGCTCACCGCCATGGGTGTCGTGGCCAGCGAGGTCACCGGCGGCCGCATCCCCTACGCGTGGGCGGTGCTCGGGCTCGCGGGCGTGATCCTCTTCTACGAGAACCTGGGTGGGATGCGCGCGGTGGCCTGGACCGACGCGGTCCAGGGCGTGCTGATGCTGCTCGGCCTCGGCCTGCTGCTGGGCTGGCTGCTGGGGGGCGCCGGCGGGCTGGGCGAGATCACCCGCCAGATCGCCGCGCTGCGGCCCGAGGCCGTGGCCGTGCCCGACGCGCGCGAGTGCGCCAACTGGGCCAGCACGGTGGCGCTGCTCGGGCTCGCGAGCGTGGTGTACCCGCAGGCGATCCAGCGCGTCTATGCGGCCGAGAGCGGGCGCTCGCTGCGGCGCGCCTTCGCGCTGATGAGCTTCATGCCGCTCGCCACCACGGCGGTCGTGACCCTGATCGGGCTCGCCGCGATCCCGCGCTTCGAGACGCTGGGCGCGCTCGAGGCCGATTCGGTCATGCCGCGGCTGCTCGGGGGCTGGGCCGAGGCGGGCGCCTGGCAGACGGGAGTCGCCGCGCTGGTGTTCCTGGGTGCGCTGGCGGCGATCATGTCCACTGCGGACTCCGTGCTGCTGTCGCTGGGCTCGCTGGTCGCGGGCGACCTGCTCGACCGGCCGCGCGCCGCGCCTGCCACCACGCGGGCCGGCAAGCGCATCGCCGCCGGCATCATGGTCGCGGCCGTCGCGCTGGCGCTCGCACCGCGGCTGACGCTGTGGCGGCTGATCGAGCTCAAGATGGAGCTGCTGATCCAGTGCGCACCCGCCTTCCTGCTGGCGCTGCACTGGACGCGCCTGCGGGCCGGGCCCGCGTTCTGGGGACTCGTCGTCGGGGCGGTGCTCGCGGGCGGCGCCGCGCTGCTCGGCTGGAAGCGCGTCGGAGGGGTACACGTGGGAATGATCGGGCTCGTCGTCAACCTGGGCATCTGCCTCGCCGGCAGCCGGCTGGCGCCGGCGCGCGAGCTCGCGCGATGAGGCGCCTGGTGCTCACCGTGCTCGGGCTCGCGGCCGCGGGCGCGGTGCTGTGGAGCGCGCTCGCCTCGCTGGCGCGCTTCGAGTGCGAGGCCTGCGTCGAGTTCGAGGGCCGACCGGCCTGCCGGACGGCCGCTGCCGCCACGCGCGAGGAGGCCGAGCGGTCGGCGATCACCACGGCCTGCGCGGTCGTGACCAACGGCGTGACCGCCACGCTCCAGTGCCACGCGACGCCGCCGCGCTCGCTGCGCTGCAGCGAGCGCTGAGCCGAGCCGATGGCAGCGGCCACGAGCGCGGGAGAGGGCGGGCGAATGCAGTGGGCGTCGGCCGTGAGCGAGGAGCGGGAGGTGCGCGGCGCCGCGCGCCAGGCGGTCGAGGCGCTGCAGGCCGAGCTCGGGTCCGCGCCGCCCGACCTCGCCTTCCTGTTCAGCTCGCAGGCCCATGCGGGTGCCGAGGAGCGGCTCGCCGAGCTGGTGCGCGAGCAGCTCGCGCCCGGCGTGCTGCTCGGCTGCAGCGCCCACAGCGTGATCGGCGGGGGGCGCGAGATCGAAGGGCGGCCGGCGCTCTCGCTCACGGCGGCGCGACTCCCGGGCGTGTCGGTGCGCGCACTGGGCGGGGAGGGCGCCGAGTCGGCCCCCGCCGACCCCGGCCTGGCGCCCGACCCCGCTCCGCACTTCGTGCTGCTGGCCGATCCCTTCAGCTGCGACGCCGAGGCGCTCGTCGCGGGCCTCGACGCGGCCTTCCCGGCGAGCGCCAAGATCGGCGGCCTGGCGAGTGGCGCGCAGCAGCCGGGCGCGGTGGCGCTCTATCGCAACGACCGGGTGCAGCGCAGCGGCTGGGTCGGTCTCGCGCTCCAGGGCGACGTCGAGGTCGACACCGTGGTCGCCCAGGGCTGCCGGCCGATCGGCCACCCGCTCTTCGTCACGCGCTGTCGCGACGGCCTGCTGATCGAGCTGGATGGGCGGCCGGCCGCCGACGCGCTGCGCGCGCTCTTCGAGGCGGCCGAGGCGCGCGATCGCGAGCTGATGCAGACGTCGCTGTTCCTGGGCCTGGAGATGCGGCCGGAGCTGTCCGAGTACCGCCACGGGGACTTCCTGGTGCGCAACCTGGTGGGCGCCGACCCGGAGCGCGGGACGCTGGCGGTGGCGGCCGGACTCCACGAGGGGCAGGTGGTGCAGTTCCACCTGCGAGACGCGCGGACCTCCGCCGAGGACCTCGAGGCGCAGCTCGCGCGCTACGCACGTGCGGGGCGCGGGGGCAGCGCGCCCGGCGGGGCCCTGCTGTTCTCGTGCCTGGGCCGCGGCGCGCCGCTCTACGGGCATCCCGACCACGACAGCGATGCGCTGCGCCGCCACCTGGGCCCGCTGCCGCTGGGCGGCTTCTTCTGCAACGGCGAGATCGGTCCCGTAGGGCGGCGGACCTTCCTGCACGGCTACACCAGCGCCTTCGGCATCTTCCGACCGCGCGACTGAGCGCCGCGGGCGAGCGCGACCCGCGCGTCCGGCGGCGGCACTCACCGGGGCGCCCCCGTCGTCAGCGAGCGGGACGACCGCGAACCGACGACGTAGCGGAGGGGCCCCCCGGCGCGAATCGCGTCGAACGGGTAGCAGGTCAACAGCGTGAGCCGAGGCTCCGCGCTCTCGGCCAGCGGCCAGCGCTCCCGCTCGTGCACCACCGCCAGCCCGTCCACCACGAAGCCGTGCACGCCCCCATCGACCGTCTCGACCCACAGCTCGTCGCCCGCCTCGAGCTGCTCGAGGAACGCGAAGTGCGTATCGCGGTGGCCCGCGAGCACCGCGTTGCCCGCGGCGCCGGGCAGCGGCGTGCCGTCGAGGTGACCGGGGCCGAAGGGCAGGCTCGCCCCGGTCGCCCCGGCCAGCACGATCAGCGAGGCGTCGACACCGGGCGCGCGCAGGCGCGCCACCGGCCAGGTGTCCGCCCAGGGCCAGGGACGGGCGCGCTCGTCGCCGTCGCGGGCGCGCGCCCAGGCGCGCTCGAGCAGCACCTGGGCGAGCTCGGCCTTGACGTGGATCCACGCGCCCTGTGCGAGCGACGCCAGGCCGAGCAAGAGGAGGACGGCCGCGGCCGGAGCGCCCCAGCTCCGGCTCACGGCCGCCCTCCACCTCCCGACCCCCGCGTCGGGAGGACCCCCGTGTTCGATCGCGCGCGCACGAGCGCGGCCGCGCCCAGCAGCAGCGTTGCCAACAGGAGCCACCGCGGCGCCGTCGTCGCGGTGCGCGGCAGCAGCGCCCCCTCCTCGGCGTCGAAGCCCGCCGCGCCGGGTGTCGCGTCCACCGCGACCAGGCTCGTGTACTTCGACACGAGGTGATGGCGCAGCCCGAGCGCGACCACGGCCTCGCGCGTCGCCTCGGGGTCGGCGCCGGTGATCGCGCCGTCGAGCAGCGATGCGATCTTGCGTCGGGCCCAGAGCTTGTGGACGCCGTCGGCGCCGCCGACCGGCGCGATCGGCAGACGCATCGACCAGCGCTCGTCGGCGCGCCGCCCGTGCACCGTGAGCTCGGGCGTCAGGCTCGCCAGGCGCACGGCCACGACGAGCGGCTCGCCGAGGTAGAGGTCGGGCACCCGCGGCGGCCACACCTCGACGTCGGCGCCGCCCCAGTCGAGCTCGATCTCCGAGAGGACGGGGCTCTCGAGCCGCGCGAGCAGCGCCCCGATCTCCGCCTCGACGTCGTCGAGGCTCTGGACCCAGGTCGCGCTGCCGCGCCCGAAGCGCGCCGCCCGGTTCAGGAAGTGCGCATTGGGAGCCGAGCCGATCCCGACCGGGAACAGGCGGCTGCGGCCCAGGTGGCGCTCGATGAAGCCGAACAGCTCGTCCTCGTTCGCCACCGCGCCGTCGGTCACGAACACCACCTGACGCACATCGACGCCGGGCGTCGGCTCGGCGAGCGCCAGCTCGAGGGCGGGGAGCATCTCGGTCCCGCCGCTCGCCTCGAGCGCCTCGACCCAGCGCCGGGCCCGCTCCACCGCCGCCGGCCGGGCGGGGACGCTGGCGGGAGACCATGCGCGCGCCTCCGAGTCGAAGGCCACGACGTTGAAGTGGTCGCGCGGCGCTAGGCGGGCGAGCGCCACCTGGAGCGCGCGCTTCGCCTGCGGCATCGAACGCCCACGCATCGATCCGGAGGTGTCGATCACGAAGACCGTCTCGCGGATCAGCCGACTGGCCGCCGCCGGATCGTGCGGGGGCATCACCAGCAGCAGGCCGTAGAGCGCCTCGTCGTGTACCTCGGCGAGCAACGCCGCGCGCGGGGCCGACGCGGGCTCCGGCTCCCACTCGAGCCAGAAGTCGCGCGCGGCGGGCATCACACCGTCCGACAGGCGCACCTCGAAGGCGTCGCCGGGCGCGCGCGCCACGTGGACGTCGTGCGAGCGGCTCCACAGCTCGCGCAGGGGCAGGCCCGGCTCCAGGCGCACCTCGAGCCGCAGCGGCGGGCCCGCCGCGGCCGCCAGCGCCGCCAGGTCGAGCGGCGGCGTCCCGAGCGCCGCGAGCTGGACGGTCGGGTCGACGCGCGGCGCCACCCAGGTGGGGAAGCGCAGCGAGAAGCGGCCCGCCTCGTAGCGCGCGTCGTGCTGGTAGGCGATCCGCACCTCGACCACCTCGCCCGGTCCGATGTTCGCAACCGCGGTCGTGAACACGTCGGGGCGCTGCTGGGCCACCAGGCTGGCCTTGTGACCCGCCTCGCGGGCCGCCTCGTAGCGGCGCCGCGCCGCGGCGCGCTCCCGGATGCGGCCCTCGATCACGCGCGGGCCAACCACCAGGCGCAGGCGGTCGACGGCCGCGTCGTCGGGCAGCGGGAAGAGGTAGACGCCCTCGACTGGCGCATCGGTCGGGTTCCGGAAGCGCTGCGTCACCTCGCCGCGCACGATCATGCCCGTCACGGAGAGGCGCGCCGCGGTCTCCAGCACGGTGGCGGGGAGCGTCGTGCCCGCCGCGTCTCGGAGCAGCAGGCCGACCTCCGGCGTGGTCGAGGGCGGACCGTGCTGCGCCCGCGCCGAGCCGGCCAGCAGGACGAGCAGCGTGGGCAGGAGGATCCGGAGCAGGGCGGGCGCGTCTCGCATGGCCCCAGGAGACCGCGCCGGCGCGGCGCGACGCGGGCCGAAATGTGGTCGCGCCGTGGAACATTGTGACCGACCGATGGCAGCCGGCGGGAGCCCGCAGGCTCCGTGGTAGAGTCCGGACGATGTACGGGGGAGACGCCGGTCGGGTCGCGCTCGTGGACGACGAGGCGAACATCCGCGAGACGGTGGGCTTCGCGCTGCGCCGCGCGGGCTATCGGGTCGACACCTACGCCGACGGGCTCGAGGCCTGGGAGAGCTTCGAGCGCGAGCTGCCCGATCTCGTCGTGCTCGACATCCTGATGCCGCGGCTCGACGGGCTCGAGCTGTGCCGGCGGCTGCGCGCCCGCTCGGAGCTGCTGCCGATCATCTTCGTCACCTCGCGCGACGAGGAGCTCGACCGGGTGCTGGGCCTCGAGCTCGGCGCCGACGACTACCTGTGCAAGCCCTTCTCGGTGCGCGAGCTGATCGCGCGGGTGAAGGTGCTGTTCCGGCGGCTCGCGCTCGCCCGCGCGCCGGCGGAGGAGGGCGAGCCGATCCGCCGCGTGGGCCCGCTGGCGCTCGACCCGGGCCGCCACGAGGTGAGCTGGAAGGACCGGCCGATTCCGCTCACCGTGAGCGAGTTCCGGCTGCTCGACGCCCTGGCGCGGCGGCCCGGGCACGTGAAGTCGCGCGGCCAGCTCCTCCAGGAGGCCTACCCCGACGACGCCTACGTGAGCGAGCGCACCATCGACAGCCACATCAAGCGCATGCGGCGCAAGTTCGAGGAGACCGACCCGGCGTTCGCGGCGATCGAGACGGTGTACGGCCTCGGCTACCGCTACCGCGAACGAGACGCGTGAGCCCGTTTCTCCGCATCCGTCGCGCCTTCGCCCGGATCTGGATCCGGCTGCTCGCCTTCAATCTGCTGCTGGTGTTCCTGCCGATCGCCGGAACGCTCTATCTCGACGTCTACGAGCAGAAGCTGCTCGAGGCGCAGGAGCGCTCGATGGTGCAGCAGGGCCGGGTGCTGGCCGCGGCCCTCGGCGCCCGCGGCCGCCTGCCGCCCGCCGCGGTGGAGCGCGTGCTGCGCCGGCTCGAGCAGCAGGTGACCGCGCGCATCCGGGTGGTGGACGCCGACGGCCTGCTGCTGGCCGACTCGAGCCAGCTCGGCCCGCGGCGCGAGCCGGGCGCAGCCGCCGCCGAGGTCGCCGATGCGCGCGACAGCTGGGTCTACCGGATCGGCTCGGCGCTGTTCCGACTGCTCCGCATCGGACGCGACCCCGCGAGCGGGGTCGGGCAGCCCGCCGAGGTCTACGCGCCCGACGAGCCGCTGCTCGGGCCGGAGGTGCTGGCGGCCCTGGCGGGCCGCTACGGGGCGGCCACGCGCATCTCGCCGGGACAGCGCTCGGTGACGCTCTACAGCGCGCTGCCGATCCGACGGGGCGGCGACGTGCTGGGCGCGGTGCTGGTGTCGCAGTCGACCTTCCGGCTGCTGGAGGACCTGGTGGCGGTGCGCGCCGCGATCTTCCGGGTCTTCCTGCTCTCGGTCGCGGCCGCGACGCTGCTCTCGCTGCTGGCGGCCTTCACCATCGTGCGCCCGCTCGGCCGCCTGCGCCGCGAGGCCACCAGCGTGCTCGACCGCCAGGGGCGCCTGCGCGGACGCTTTGGCGGCTCGCGCCGCCAGGACGAGATCGGCGACCTGGCCCGCGCGCTCGAGGAGCTGTCGCGCCGCCTCGAGCAGCACCTGGCCTTCATCGAGTCGTTCGCGGCCGACGTGTCCCACGAGTTCAAGAACCCGCTGGCCTCGATCCGCGCCGCGACCGAGCTGGTCGGAGAGGTCGAGGGGGCCGACGAGCGACGGCGCTTCGTCGACCTGATCCAGCGCGACGTGGCGCGCATGGAGCACCTGCTCTCGGCCGTGCGCGAGATCACGCTGATCGACGCCGAGCTGGAGCACGAGGCGCGCACCGAGGTCGACCTGGTCGCGCTGCTGGAGCCGCTGCTCGAGGGGGTGCGGCTGCGCAGCGGCGAGGGCACCCCGCTGGCATTCGCGCCCGCCGCGCCTCGCGTGACGGTGCACGCACAGCCGGAGCGCCTGGCCCGCGTCTTCGAGAACCTGCTCGACAACGCGATCGGCTTCTCGCCGCCCGGCGAGCCGGTGGAGGTGGCGGTGGGCCGCGAGGGCGACGAGGCCGTCGTCACGGTGCGCGACCGCGGCCCGGGCGTTCCCGAGCCCGAGCGCGAGCGCATCTTCGAGCGCTTCTTCTCCCAGCGCAAGGAGGCGCGCGGGGAGGGCGCCCGCCACACCGGCCTGGGCCTCGCGATCGTGCGGGCCATCGTGGAGGGCTACGGCGGCCGCGTCGGGGTTTCGGAGCCTCCGGGCGGGGGCGCGCTGTTCGAGGTGCGGCTGCCGGCCTGATGGACTTCGCTCGCCTGCGGCTCGCTGCGCGCTTCGGCTTCGCCTCCGCTTGCGGGGTGCCCGCGTAGGGACCGGTTGCTGGGGCGCTGGCGTCCTGATGGACTTCGCTCGCCTGCGGCTCGCTGCGCGCTTCGGCTTCGCCTCCGCTTGCGGGGTGCCCTAGTCGAGTGCGGGCGCTGAAGCCTCGTCCTTCCAGTCTTGTGGCGTGACGAGGTAGCGGTCGCGTTCGAGCTCGGGCACGTGCCGCGCGAAGACGAAGCCGGCCCTGACGAGCACGCGCCGCGACGCGCGATTGGCGGGCCTCGTGAAGGCGACGACCTCGGGGAGCCGGAGATCGCGGAACGCGAGGGCGAGCGAGGCATGGACCAGCTCGCCGGCGAGCCCCCGGCCCCAGTACGAGCGGTGGATGAAGTACGCCACCTCGACGCCCCAGTGCGGGGCCTCGGGATCCCGGTTCAGGCCGCCCCATCCCACGATGCGGCGCTCGCTCCGCAGCACCGCCACCCACGGCGCGAAGCCGTCCTCGGCAAAGCGCGCCGCGTACGCGTCGAGACGGTGAACCGTGGCCGCGAGGTCGGGCGCCACGTAGGTGTGACGCATGGCGTCGAGGTCCCCCTGGATCTCGAACAAGTCGGCCGCATCGGAGCGGCGCGGCGCGCGGAGCAGGAGCTGGCGGGTCTCGACGGTCGGCGGCCCCTTCACGGCGGACGTCCTGGCGATCGCGCACCGGCCCACTCGGGCCGCAGAACTGCGTAGAGCGCACCGTCCACGAGCTCTCCCCGGGCGGTGACACCCCCCGACCGCAGCGTGCCTTCGTGGGCGAAGCCCAGCTTCTCGAGCAGCCGTCGCGAGCTGCGGTTGCGTGCGTCGGTGTTGGCGGCCACCCGCACGAGCTGCGAGTACGTCGCGAAGGCGGCGTCGAGCACCGCTCGGATCGCCTCTCCAGTCAGGCCCACGCCCCGATGGGCCGCGTGAATGCCGTAGCCGAGCAGGGCGATCCGGTGCTCGCCGCTGAAGACCAGGCTCACGAGCCCGACGACCGCGTCGGCACGCGTGATCGCCCAGGCGGGCTCGCTCTCCCAGTCGCGTCGCAGCATCGCCGCGACGGCTCGCTCCGCCTCGGCTTCGGACGCGGGCACCGTCTGCTGGTACGCGACCCAGTCCGGGTCCTGCGAGTAGGCGAGGACCGCCGCTCCGTGCGTGGCGGAGAACGGCCGTAGTACGAGCCGATCGGTCCGAAGCGTCTCCGGAAGGCCCATGTCCCCGGCGCGACTCAGCCCCCCGCGGCGGCCTTCACGAAGCTCACGCGGTCGCCGTCGGTGAGGGGCGTCTTGAGGCCGCGCCGGTGGTTCACCAGCACGCCGTTCACCGCGAAGGCCACCACGCGCGAGAGCGTGTCGAAGCGCTCGGCCTTGGCGCCGAAGCGATCGCGCGCCGCCGCGACGGCGTCGCCCACGGTGGTGACACCCTCCAGCGCAAAGCTGCGCTCGCCCAGCTCCTTGCCCATGTCGTAGGTCAGCTCGACGGTTACGCTCATCGGGGATCCTCCGCGCCTAGACCCGCACCTGGAGCCGCTCGAGCGTGCGCGTCGTGGGCACGCCGTCCGCGTCCCAGCCGCGCTTGCGGTAGTAGCGCGGCAGCAGGTCGCCGAGCGGATGCCCGGTGTCACGGTCCGGGAAGGTCGACTCGTTCAGGATGCGCGGCGGCAGCGTGTCGTGGCGCGCGCTCAGGCCCTCGCGCAGGTTGTACATGCGCTCGAGGTTGAAGATGCGGCCCCCGATCTCCTGCAGGTGCCCGCTCGAGAAGGGCTGCCCGGTGATGTAGGTGAGCCACTTCTCCCACCACAGCATCGGCTTGCCCTTGATCCCCTGCACCGCGCGGAACAGCGGCCCGCTGTTCTCGAGCGCCTTCGAGGCCAGCTTGTAGCCGAAGGAGTTGGGGTTCATCTCGTGCACGGCCTTCGGGATCATCCCGTAGGTCGTGAAGATGCACAGCACCATCGAGTTGATCGTGCAGGCCAGGTTCTGCTGCACGATCGGGATGTCGGCCTTGAGCTTCAGGTTCTGGGGGTTGATCGTGAGCGGCCCGACCGACTCCATGTACATGCTGGCGCCCTGCACGTGGCAGCCGCCCCGGTTGGTGGTGGCGTACTCCACGCCCTGCGCGAACGACCCGCGCGGATCGTAGGCCGAGAGCTCGAGCCCCTTGACGTGCGGGGCGAACTCCTGGCCGCCGAACTTCTCGCTCATGCGGCGGGTGCCCTCGGCCAGGTCGTTGCCCACCCCGCGGCGGTGGCCGATGTCGCGGATCAGCTCCGAGATGCCGGCCGGGTCGCCGAACGAGATGCCCGCCTGGAACATCCCCCGCTCCTGCAGCTCCATCGCGAAGCCGAGCGTGGCGCCCAGGCTGATCGTGTCCATGCCCAGGTCGTCGGCCAGGTAGTTCCACTCGGAGACCTTCTTGAGGTCGCGGATCTCGAGGTTCGACCCCATCAGCGCCAGCGTCTCGTACTCGGGGCCCTTCACCCGGCCCGCGCCCTCGACCTCGACGTCGCGCCCACAGGTCACCGGGCAGTGCAGGCAGCTCGTCTTGACCCCCTTGAGCTCGTGGTCCTCCATCCACTCGCCCGAGATCTCCATCGCGCCGTCGAAGTGGCCCTTCTGGAAGTTGCGCGTGGGGATGATGTTGCGGGCGTTGGTGGTGTTGACGATGCCGGCGGTGCCGAAGCGCTTCAGGCTCTCGCCCAGCACGGGGTGGTCCGCGAAGATCTTGCGGACCTCCTTGGTGTACTCCTTGAACTTGTCGGGATCGTCCATCTCGAGCTTGCGACTGCCGTTGACGCTCACGGCCTTGAGCCGCTTCGAGCCCATCACGGCGCCCACGCCGGTGCGCCCGGCGATCCGCTCGTTCGAGACGATGCCGGCGTAGAGCACCTGGTTCTCGCCCGCCGGCCCGATCACCGCGTGGTGCCACTTCTTGCCGAGGATCGACTGGGTCTCGTAGGTGCCCTTGCCCCAGAGGTCGTCTGCGTCGAGGAAGCGGACCTGGTCGCCCTCGATCTCGAGTCGCACCGGGCGCTCGGAGCGGCCCGTCACGATCAGCACGTCGATGCCGGCGCGCTTCATGCCGTAGGCGAACGATCCGCCGCAGGCGGCGTTCCCGATCCCGCCCGTCAGCGGGCTCTTGCAGACCACGGCGAAGCGGTTCGACTGGGGTGCCACCGAGCCGTTGAGCGGACCGGTGGCGAAGATCAGCGGGTTCTCGGGCCCGAGCGGGTCGATCCCCGCCTCGGTGCGATCGTACAGCAGGCGCGCGCCGTAGCCCTTGCCGCCGATGTAGAGCCGCGCGATCTCCTCGTCGAGCGGCTGGAAGGCGAAGCTGCGCTTCGCGAGATCCACCTCGAGCACGCGTCCGGCATAGCCCTTGATCATGGGGCGCCCTCCCTCTGGCTGGATGCTAGCAGGCCGGCCCCGGGTGCCGGTCGGCCGCTCCACCGATCCGGGGGGAGGGGGCGCGCCGGTGCCGCCCGGGCGCGGGTCAGCCGGCCGCGGGCGCGGCGGCGGCGCCGCGTGCTCCCGGCAGGCCGCGGATCGCCGTGAAGGCGACGAAGTACACGGCGACCGCGAAGAGCAGGACGAAGCGGAAGCCGAAGTTCATCGAGAGGATCACGGTGAGGATCGATCCGATCACGGTGAAGGCGCCATTCACCGCCCACGCCCAGGGAATGATCGACGGATTGAAGCGGTCGAGGAGCCGGATCCCGTAGGCGAACGGGACCCCCAGAACCAGGCCGATCGGCGCGATCAGCGCGAGGACGAGCGCGATTCGGAGCGCCAGTGGCGACCCGATGAAGTGCGCCACGAGGGCGGGCGACACCAGCAGGAAGAAGCCGACGAGGAGCGCGAGCAGCACCGGGACCAGCCACGCCCGCGCGCCGGGCGCTCGGAACCAGCGCTGCGAGGCGAGGCTGCCGACGCCCGTGAAGAACAACATGGCGAACAGGGTGACCGTGATCGAGTAGACCGGATGGCCCAGGAACAGGGTCAGCTTCTGCATCAGCGCGATCTCGATGCAGATGAAGCCGAGACCGAGCCCTACGAAGTAGAGCAGGAACCGCCCCGCGTGAGTCGAGTCGGTCCCGCGCCGCCGGAACACCACGAGCGGCAGGAGGATCAGCAGGCCGGACAGCAGGCAACTCGCCACGAACTGCCCCAGGATGAAGACGGGACTCCCTTTCGAGATCGACGAGGCCTCGAGGACCTCCTCCGCGCTGCGGATGGGATTGCGCCACTTGGAAAAGAAGAAGAAGTAGGGCCGGTCGTCGGTGGTCGGCGAGATGTCCCGCGGGAACTCGGCGATCATCTCCCGCTTCGAGTCGCTCACGATGAACTCGGCGAAGACGTTCTCCGCGTCCCGACCCGGCATGTACGAGATCGTGACGCCGGAGCGCTCCGCGAAAGCGCGGACCGACTCGCGCTCCTCGGCCGTGAAGACGCCTCGCTTGATCATCGTCGTCGCCAGTCCGTCGTAGGTCTGCAGGACGATCAGCGAGCGGGCGAAGTCGGACACGCCCATGCGCTGGAAGGCGCCGTAGACGTTGGACAACAGGCGCAGCATCTCCATGTCCATCGCGAACCGCGTGATCTGGAGGATGCCGTCGGGGGCGAGGCGCTCGTACATGGTCTCGATGGCCTCGACCGTGTACAGGTAGTTCTCGGCCATCACGTAGGCCCCGGAGGCGAGCGCCGTGTAGGTGTCGATGCCCGACATCTGGACGACGTCGTACTCGCCGTCGTCGCGCATCAGCTCGCTCCGACCCTCGCCGTGCACCAGCTCGATCCGGGGGTCTTCGACGATGCCCCGCGAGAAGTCGGCCAGCACCTCGCGATGGATGTGGAGGATCTGCTGGTTGAGTTCGATCGCCCGGACGCGACGCGGCTCGCTGATCTTCGCGGCCCACACGTCGTTGCCGCCGCCCGCCCCGATGATCAGCACGCGCGGGTCCGTCTTCAGGCGCACACTGGCCGAATAGGTGGTCCCGCGCAGGATCTCGAGCGCCGCGGGGTTCTCGCTGTAGTTCGTCACGAAGGTGCCCGCCCAGCCGTCCTGCATGATGAGCCGCTGCTCCGGCAGCCTGGCGCCCTGCTGCTTGCGGCCGCGCGCGAACAGGAAGCGCTGGTGCGGGTGGACCGGGAGCAGGTCGATGCGGCTGTTCGTGCTCCAGCGAGACCACTCCGAGAGCCGGCCGAGCTGGATGGCCGTGTCGTTGGTGAGGTCCAGGAAGAGCTTCCCGGGCACGGGGAAGCGCGCGTCGACGCTGGGGAGCGCGACCAGCCCCGCGAGCGCCAGCGCGCCTCCGCCGACCCGGACGGGCATCCGGAGCCGGTCCGGCGCGGACGCCACGACGGCGCCCACGCCGAGCAGACCGACGACCACCATGGCGCCGCCGGCCCCCACGAGCGAGAGCACCAGCGGGGTGAGCAGGCAGCCGATTCCGGCCCCCACCAGGTCGAGGAAGTAGACGGTGTTCACGTGCTCGGAGTGGAAGGTCAGGATCAGCCCGACGACGCTTCCGGCGAAGAAGAACGGCACGGCGCCCACGATCATGTAGAGCAGGAAACGGCCGAGATCGGCCGCGCTGTTGAAGTCCATCTCGGGGGGAATCGGGAACTGGATCAGGAACGCGTAGGTCAGCACGAGCGACACCACGTAGAGGACCGCGAAGCTCCAGATCCAGCGCCGGCCCTGCGGGCGCCAGCGTTCCTGGAAGATGGTGATCACGCTGCCGCTCGCCGCGATGCCGAGCACGCAGTTGCTCACGATCAGGTAGCCGAAGTGGAAGTAGAGGCGGAGCGCACAGATGCGGGTGAGCAGGATCTCGTACATGAGCATCGAGCACCCGATCAGGGCGATCGAGATCAGGGCGTAGGATGCCGCCGCGGGCCTCGTGGATCGCATGCCTGCTCTGTCCGCTCCCGGCCCGCCGCGCGCAAGGGCCCGCCGCGCGCACGGGGCCCGACCTCTTGCGGCCGACGCATGCTACCCCGGGTGCCTGGGCGCGACCACGGCCCGCGCCGCCGGCTGGGTCGGCGCGGCCTCCGAGTCTAGAATCGGCCGCATGTCGTCGAAGCCGTGGTGGCGCTGGGCCCGCCGCGTCGGAGAAGTCGCGCTGCTGCTGGCGGCCGCCGTGTCCGTCGTCGGCGCCTGGAACGGGGTCCGCGGGACCTTCGACCACAACGAGCACATGTACGTGATGGCGGGCGTGCTCACGAGCCAGGGCGAGCGCCTCTACCGCGACTTCCCGTACGTCCAGATGCCCTACCTGCCGCTCCTGTACGGCGCGCTGTTCCGCTTCGTCGAGCCGGCCTGGTACTACGCCACGGCCAAGATCGTGAGCACCGTCGCCTTCCTCGGCAGCGGACTCGTGGTGTTCCTGGCGGCCTGGTGGGCGGGGCGGCGCCAGCTGGGGATCGCGCTCCTCGCGACGTGCCTGTTCCTGACGGACCTGACGCTGGTGCGCGCCTTCGGCGAGGCATCGAACTACGCGACCTCCCTCTTCTTCTCGCTGGCCTCCGTGCTGCTCTTCCTGCGCGAGCGCTTCCTGCTGGCCGGCCTGTGCGTCGCGATCAGCGTGGGACTGAAGCTCTACCACGTCGTGGTGCTGCTGCCCCTCGTCCCGCTGGTCTGGCGCTCGCCGCGCGCGCTCGGGCGCCTGGTCGCCGGGGGCGCGATCGGAGGGGGCCCGCTCCTCGTGTTCGCGCTGCCCGACCTGGCCGACTTCTGGTTCTACAACCTCGAGTTCCACCGGCGCACGACCGTGTGGATCGCGGCCACCGGCTTCCCCGCGGCCGACACCGCGGCGGAGAAGTGGGCGCTCCTGCGTGGGGTGTTCGGCGAGCCGGGGCTGGCCGCCGTGACCCTCGGCTTCGCGGGCGTGGGGCTGGCGTCGCTCCGCGTCCCCGCCTACGGAAGGGAACGCCTGCTCGTAGGGGGGCTCCTCGCGGTGGGCCTGTTCACGGCCGTCGCCCTCACGCCCAGCTACCCGCAGTATCTCGCGCTGCCCGTCTCGCTGCTGATGCTGGCGATCGCGCTCGCGTTGGGCGCGCTCGCGCGCGGCGACGACCGGGCGTCGCGCCTCCGATTCGTCGCGCTGTGCGCGGGCGCGGCCGTCGCCCTCGCGATTCGCGCGCCCGATGCGATCGAGCGCGCCTTCCCCGACGAGCGCGTGTTCTACCCGACCGAGCTGGTCGCCCGCGAATCGCGGCGCATCCGCGAGCTGATCGCGCCCGGCAGCCTCGTCGCCACCCTGTCGCCGATCGCCCCGCTCGGAGCGGGGATGCGGGTGCACCCCGAGTTCGCCACCGGCCCGTTCCTCTACTACATCGGCGACGAGATGACTGCCGAGGAGCGGCGCGCCTGGCGCGTGGTCTCGGCTGCCACGCTCGACGCCTTGCTCGAGCGCGAGCCACCGGACGCGCTCTTCCTGGGCTACGAGCCGCGCTACGAGCACGAGCTGCGGCGCTGGGCCGCGGCGCGCGGCCTCCAGCGCCGCCGCGTCCTGCGCACGGGCCTGCTCTACGTCGATCCCGCGGCGGCGCGGTGAGCGCGCTGCCACACGTAGGCAGCGGGGACGGCCGTGGTCGCGTAGAGCATCGCGGCGGCGTACAGGCCGACGTCGATCCCCGCCCACATCGAGATCGCGACCGCGCTCACCGAGGCCAGCACACTGCACGCCCCGTTGACGCCCCACATCCAGGGCGTCGCGTGCTCGGAGAGCGGCTGCACCAGCCGCAGACCGATCGGGAAGCAGAAGCCCAGCGGGAATCCCACGAGTCCCACGGTCGCGGCCACGATCGCCGAGCGGGCGGCCAGCTCGAGGTGGATGGTCGCGTCGATCAGCGCCTGGAGCGCGAGGGTCACGAGCACGACCAGCGACGCGATGCCGAGCGGGATGGCGCGCAGCCAGCGGCGATCCCGCTCGACGGGGATCCGGTCCGAGAGCGCGCTCCCGATCCCCGTGCCGAGGATCATCGAGAACAGGATGACGGCGAGCGTGTACGTCGGGTGCCCGAGGTAGATCGAGAAGCGCTGCACCAGCGGGATCTGCACCAGCATGAAGCCCAGCCCGATGCACGCGAAGTAGAGCACCGAGTGGGCGAAGCAGGCGCGGTCGAGCCGCGGCAGCCCCGAGCGCCAGAGCGGGACGCCGATCACACCGATCACGCCGGCCAGCGCCAGCCCCAGCAGCAGCGCCAGGGTGAGCGTGGCCTGCAGGTTGCCGCGCAGGCCGCGCGCCGTGAGCGAGACGGTCTCGCTGAGCAGCCCCCGCGGCTTGAGCACGTTGAAGAAGTAGGGCCGCTGGTCCGTGGGCGGGGTGTAGTCGTAGAGAGGGTCCTGCACGGCCTGGGCGAGCTCGCGCGGCGTGCGACTGCGGACGATGCCAGCGAGCGTGGGCGCGCTCGGCGCCACCGCGGGAGAGAGCAGGATCTCGAAGGCGAAGCGCTCCGCGACGCGGTCGAGCGCGCGCAGCTCGGCGCGGTCGAACGGCGCGAGCCCGAGCACGAGCGTGACCACGCCTCCGCCGCGCACGAGGATCAGATGGGGCCGCACGTCGGCGATGCCCCGCTCGTGCAGCGCGGCCGTCGCCAGCGAGATCAGCCGGATCGTCTCGGTGGACCAGCGCGACACGGCGAAGCGGCCGCCGGGCTCGAGCGCGTCCAGCACGACGCGCCAGCCGTTCAGGGTGTAGAGCCCGTTCTCGCTGAGCGTGAAGGCACCCGCGCCGGTCGCGGCCCACGTGTCGATCAGCGACATCTGGATCAGGTCGAAGCGCTCGGGCGTGCGGGTCAGGTAGGAGCGCGCCTCGTCGTGCACGAGGCCGACGCGGTCACGGCCGGCGATCCCCGCGTAGTCGCGCAGCGGTCCCTCGAGCAGCTCGAGGAACGCGCTGTTGATCTCGATGCCGGTGACCGAGTCGCTGCCTGCCCAGAGCGCGGTCAGGAGGTCGCGCCCGCCCCCGACGCCGATCACCGCGACGTCGCCCGGCGGCGCGAGCTGGTACGGCAGCGACGTGACGTCGTGCGCGAGCCAGTCGAGGCCCTGGAGGTCGCCGCCCCAGCGCAGCATCGCCGTGCCGGCGGCTCCGTCGATGACGAGATCGCGCTGCTCCACGCGGTACTGGAGCGCGCCGCGACCCGGCCCCCAGTACTTGGGAATGCCGGGCTTGGACGAAGCGACCGTCACCTGGCCGTGGATGGTCCAGAACTCGTCCTCGACGTCGGCCAGGCGAGGGGTGCCCTTGGGATGGATCACGCGCAGACCGGCCGAGGACAGGTCGTTCACGAAGGCCGCGGCCAGCAGGGCGAGCGCCAGGACCACCGGCGCGCGGCCCGGCCCGTCGGCGAAACGGGCGAAGCAGGCCGCGCCAGCGGCGGCCAGCGCGCTGCAGACGAGCACCGCCGAGGAGATGCCGAAGCTGCCCAGGATCGGCACGACGAGCACGGCGCCCAGCGCGGCGCCCAGGAGGTCGACCGCGTAGATCAGGCCGCGCGGCCCGGGCACCCGGGTGAGCGCCGTCGCCACCACGATGCCGGCGACGTAGAACGGGATGGCCAGCGCCGCGGTCGACAGCGCGCCCGCCAGCACGTAGGTGAGTCCCAGCTCCGCGCGCAGCGGGATGCAGAGGTTCACGACGTGGGAAGCGGGGATCGCCCACACGAGCACCAGCGCATGGCGCGCCAGTGCGCGGGGCGTCGCCTGGCCGCTGAACTCACCGGGCCGCAGGTAGACGTGCACCGCCCCGCCCGCCATGCCGAACATGGCGAGCGAGACGGCGAAGAAGGAGAGGTGGTACCAGGTGAGGACCGAGAGCAGACGCGTGTCGAGCAGCTCGAGCATCAGCGTCGCCAGCGTCACCAGGAACAGACCTGCGAGGAACCACGGTCCGCGCGGCGTCATGAGCTGCTTCTCCGGTCCCTCAAGGGGCGGTAGCGTATCACCCCGATCGGGGGACGCGACCAGCGACGCTGCGGTCCCACGGCGGGCGAACGCCCCCACGCCGGAGCTCTTCGGCGCGGGCGAAGGCGACGCGGGCATCCGTCGAGACTCAACGCGGCCGCAGCAGGCCCCCGGTTCCGAGCAGGTCACCGAAGATCGCGCGCGACAGCTCGAGCAGCTCTTCGTCCTGCACGAGGGAGCGGAAGCGGGGGATCGGCCTCGAAGTGCCGCCACCGCTCGAAGACCTGCATCTGGTGCGCGTCTCCGTCGGCTGGCGAGCGCTCAGGCCGTGAAGAAGTCGCCTCTCGGCTTGCCGGTCTCGTCGTAGACCGGCTCGTCGATCTCGATCCGATACTTGCGCGTCACCGCCCCCCGGATCCCCACCCGGCCCAGATGGGCGAGCATGTTCCGGTACGACGGGGCGCGCAGGTGCTCGACGAGCGTCTGCTCGCTCTCCCACTCCTCGAAGACGTGGATGCGTCCCGCGTCGAACGCGTCGAAGGTCCACTCGTACGCGAGGCAGCCGGGCTCCCCCAACGCCTCGTCGATCAGTCCCTTCGCGTCTCGGATGGCCCGCTCGCGCCGCTCGGGCGCGACGTCCACGGTTCCCGCGATGACGACCTTGGCCATGTCTCTCCCGCTCAGCTCCCGCTGAGTCTGGCGACCACCGGCGCGAACGCGTCGCGCGCCTCGGCGCCGACGGTGACGTACGAGATCTCGTAGCGCTCGCGACGGCGCTCGAGCTCCTCGCAGACCTCCGACACCTCGCCGAAGAGCCCGTGCGGGTGGGCGCGCATGTCCTCGCCGGAGAGACCCAGCGAGGCGCCCATCGCCTCGGCGATCTTCGCCTTCCCCGCCCCCACGAAGGCGAAGTAGCAGCCGATCTCGAGCTCGAGGGCGTCGAAGCGCGGGCCGGCCGCGTCCCGGATCCAGCCGATCTTCTCCGCGGTGGCGTCCGCGGTCCCGCTCTTGACTCCATCGGGGCCGAGGACGCCGGCGCGGTTGTTGAAGTTGAGGCTCACGACGTCCGCCTCGCGCGCGGCGAGCGAGAGCACGCGCCTGCTCCCGCCTCCGATCATGATGGGCGGGTGCGGCTGCTGCACGGGCTGCGGAGCGCCTTCGTAGCCGCGCGCCGTCACGTGCTCGCCCGAGAAGTCGAGCTGCCCCTTCGACAGGTGCGCCTTGAGGAAGCGGACGGTCTCGGCGAGCCGGTCGATCCGGGTGCCGATGGGATCGAACGGGATCCCGATGGCCTCGTACTCCCCGCGCAGCCAGCCCGCGCCGAGTCCGAGCTCGAGACGCCCCTCGGAGAGGAAGTCCAGCGTCGCCGCCTCCTTGGCGAGGACCGCCGCCGGCCGGTAGTCGATGCAGAAGACGCGGCAGCCGACGCGCAGCGTCGAGGTCGCCTCCGCGGCCATGGCCATGGCGGGCACGGCCGCGAGCGTCTGCAGCGGGTGGTGGGTGGCCTCGAGCGCCGGACCGGGCCCCAGCACGTGGTCGGCCAGGTGCAGCGCGGAGTAGCCCTGGTCTTCGGCCGCGCGCGCCCCGTCGCGCCACGCGCCCGCCGAGTCGGCGTGAAACGACTGGACGCCGAAGCGAAACGGTCTTGCCAAGCGGCGGCTCCCTTTTCAGTACAGTCCCGACGTCGATGCGTCGCCGGCATTCTATGCCATGCGACGCGCTCCGCGTCGTCCGAGCTCCTTCCTTCCCCACCGGCCACGAGCCGGGAGAGTCCGTCTTCGTGCCGCGCGAGGGCGGCACGGCCGAGGACGACGGATTGAACGTGATATAGTGAGGCCGCTTGCGGGTGGGCCGCGCGACGCGTCCCGGCCGCCACGGGAACGCGATGAAGCTGCGACATCCCCTGACGGGCGAGATCTACACGCGGCGCGATGGCGACACGGTGCAGGTCGAGACCGCCGACGGTCGCTCGGGCGTGTTCACGCGCCGGGGGGTGTGGATCCGCGGCGCGCTGCGCGAGGCCGATCCCCACATGACGGGCATCGTGTGCGCTCCCGACGTGCGACCGCGGCCCATCGGCAGTGGTGCCGGGGGGGCGGGTGGGCCGCGCGGCGTCGCGATTCCGAGCCTCGGAGCCGGCTCCATGAGCCGGGGAAGGAGCGAAGAGATGGAGCTGGGCTTGACCGGAAGGAAGGCGCTCGTCACGGCCGCGAGCCGGGGGATCGGGCTCGCCGTGGCGCAGACGTTCGCGGACGCCGGATGCGACGTCGCCCTGTGCGCGCGCGGCGACGCCGGGCTCGAGACCGCGCGCAAGGACCTGGAGTCGCGCGGCGTGCGGGTCTTCACCCGCGCCTTCGACGTCGCCGAGGCGGACGCGCTCAAGTCCTTCGTCGAGGATGCCGCGGCCGATCTCGGCGGCCTCGACGCGTTCGTGAGCAACGCCAGCGGTGGAGCCGGCCCCGGCGAGCAGGCCTGGCGAGCCGGCTTCGAGGTCGACGTGATGAGCGGCGTGCGCGGCGTCGAAGCCGCGCTTCCCGCGCTCTCCGAGAGCGAGGCGGGGAGCATCGTCTTCATCAGCTCGACCGCGGCGCTGGAGTATCTCGGGGTTCCGCAGGGCTACAACGCGATGAAGGCCGCCGTGATCGCCCACGCCAGCGATCTCTCCCAGGCGCTCGCGCCGCGCGGCATCCGGGTCAACGTGGTCTCGCCGGGGCCGATCTACTTCGAGGGCGGCAACTGGGAGATGATCAAGCAGGCGATGCCCAAGATCTACGAAGCCGCACTCGCACAGTGCGCCATCGGCCGCATGGGCACGCCGGAGGAGGTGGCTCGTGCCGTGGTGTTCCTCGCGAGCCCGGCGGCGAGCCTGATCACCGGCGCCAACCTCGTGGCGGACGGCGGCTTCACCAAGCGCGTGGCCTACTAGGCGGTCGGGACGAGCCGGATGTCTGGACTGGACCAGGGCCTGCCCCCGTCGGATCCCGAGAAGTACGCGCTCTCGCCCGGGGACTCGTACCAGCAGATCCTCGACCGCGACACTCGCGAGGTGCCCGAGGTGCTGCGCTGGCGGTCTGCCCGCGAGCTCCCCGTCGTCCGGGTGCCGGTCGAGCGCTACGTCTCCCGGGAGTTCCACGACCTGGAGATGGAGCGGGTCTGGAAGCGCGTCTGGCAGATGGCCTGCCGCGAGGAGGTGCTGGCCGAGCCGGGCGACCACGCCGTCTACGAGATCGGCGACACGTCGCTCGTGGTGGTGCGCGGCGACGACCGCCGCGTCCGGGCCTTCCACAACGTCTGCCTGCATCGCGGGCGACGCCTCAAGGACGGTCCCGGACGCAGCGGGGCGCTGCGCTGTCCCTTCCACGGCTGGAGCTGGAACCTCGACGGGACGCCCCGCGAGGTTCCCTGCCCGTGGGACTTCCCGCACGCGGCGCGCGAGGAGTTCTCCCTCCCCGAGGTGCGGGTGGGAACCTGGGGCGGCTTCGTCTTCGTGAACCTGGATCCCGACTGCATCCCGCTCGAGCAGCACCTCGGCGAGCTGCCCCGGCACTTCGAGGTCTGGCCGCTGGAGCAGCGCTACACCGAGGCGCACGTCGCACACCTGATGCCCTGCAACTGGAAGGTCCTGCAGGAGGCCTTCATGGAGGCCTATCACGTCATCGCGACCCACCCGCACCTGCTCGCGTCGCTCGGCGACTGCAACACCCAGTACGACGCCTGGGACACGTTCTCGCGCGCCTGCACCCCGCAGATGGTTCCCAGCCCCCACCTGGACCGGACCCCCGGCGAGCAGGAGATGCTCGACTCCTTCCTCCTCGCGGGCCTGGATCGCCCGTCGCCGATTCCCGTGCCCGAGGACCTGACGGCGCGCCAGGTGTTCGCCCAGCTGATGCGGATGAACCTGCAGGCCTCGGTGCCGTCGGTGCAGCGCGTCTCCGACGCGGAGCTCAACGACAGCATCTACTACACGCTGTTCCCGAACTTCCATCCCTGGGGCGGCTACAGCCGCATCACCTATCGGTTCCGTCCCTTCGAGCACGACCCCCACCGGGCGGTCATGGAGGTGTTCCTGCTGTCGCCGTTCCGGGGGACGCGACCGCCGCCCGCGCCGGTGCGCTGGCTCGACATCGGGGAGCCCTGGACCGCGGCTCCCGAGCTGGGGACCCTGGCCAACATCTTCGATCAGGACACCTTCAACCTCGGCAACGTCCAGCGCGGACTCCGAGCGGCGGCGCACGAGCACGTCACCCTCGCGCGCTACCAGGAGACGAAGATCCGGCACTTCCACACGCTGCTCGAGAGGTACTTGAACGCGTGACGCGCTCGCTCTTCGACCTCCGGGGCCGCGTCGCGGTCGTGACCGGCGGCAACAACGGCATCGGGCTGGGGCTGGCCCGCGGCCTGGCGCGCGCGGGTGCCGACGTCGCCATCTGGGCGCGCAGCCAGGACCGGAGCCAGGCGGCCGCGGCGGAGCTCGAGGAGCTCGGCGTGCGGGCGCTGCCCGTCGTCTGCGACATCGGCAGCGAGGCCTCGATCCAGGCGGCCTGCGCGACCACGGTCGGGGAGCTGGGCCGCATCGACTCGTGCTTCGCCAACGCGGGCTTCGGCGACTCCTACCACCCGTTGCGGGCGAGCCTCGAGCGCTGGCGCCGGGTGCTCGACGTCAACCTCGACGGGACCTTCCTGACGCTTCGCGAGGTGGCGAGGCACATGGTGGAGCGGGGAGGGGGCGGCAAGCTCGTCACGATCTCGTCCATCACCGAGCGCTTCGGCGCCGCCAAGCAGCCGGGCTACGCCGCCAGCAAGGCCGCGCTGGGGGCGCTGGTCCGGTCGCTCGCCATCGAGCTGGCGCGGCACGACATCCAGGTCAACAACCTGCAGCCGGGCTGGATCGTGACCGACGCGACCGAGTCGATGCGCGAGAACGAGCTCCTGAGCGAGACGGTCGTGAAGCGGACGCCCGCCCGTCGCTGGGGCGAGCCCGCCGACTTCGAGGGCATCGCGGTGTACCTGGCGTCCGACGCCTCCCGCTTCCACACCGGCGACACGATCTGCATCGACGGCGGCTACTCGATCTTCTGAGCCTTCTTGCGGCGATTCCCGTCCCGGCGCGGCCGCTTCCGCCGGGACGCGTAGCGCCGGGCCTCGACCTCCAGGGCGGTGCGCGCCGTGCCACGACAGACGCCGAGCAGCGTCAGACAGGTTCCCAGCGCCGCGGTGCGTTGCAGCTCGCGGTCGGCGAGATCGCCGGCGGCCCACTGCAGGGCGACCGCGGTCAGACCGACGCCGAGCCGCTCGGCGACACCGCGCGGGTCGATCCAGTCGACGAGGTCGCCCGCCTCGTGCAGGGCGGTCACGGCCGCCTCGAACTCGGCGACGACGGTGCGACCCACCGACCGGCGCACCTCGGCACCCGCTTCCGAGGAGTGCATCAGCAGCAGGATCGCCCGGTAGTAGCGGGGCGCTCGGATCAGCTCGGCGACGCAGTCGCGGCTCACGGCGCCCACGCGCGCCTCCGGCCGCAGCCCGGCGCGGTTGCCGAGCGCGGCGAGGAAGCGCCGCGTCTGGTCCTCCGCCGCGGCGAACAGCACCTCGTCCTTGGCGCCCACCAGGTTGTAGACCGTGGGCACCGTGACCCGGGCGCGCCGCGCCAGCTCGCGCGTGGTGAGCGCGGCGAGTCCCCCCTCCGCGATGATCTCCCGCGCCGCCGCGAGGATGCGCTCGCGGCGCTCGGCCATCTTCCGCTCGCGCAGCCTCACTCGTCCGCCTCGCTCTCAAGGGTCGCCCGCGCGCGCTTGCTCCCCGCTCGCCACTTTAACATGATATAGAGAACGAGGCCCGATCCCGCTGGGCTGGAGGTGGCGGCGCCGACGCATGGGCTACGAACACATCCTCTACGAGGTCGAGCGCGGTCGCGCACGAATCACCCTGAATCGGCCCGAGCGGCGCAATGCCCTGTCGCGCGCCCTGCTCGAAGAGCTCTCGCACGCGCTCTGGGAGGCCGACGACGACCGGGCCGTGCACTGCGTGATCCTGCGCGCAGCCGGGCCCGCCTTCTCCGCCGGCTACGACCTGGCGCCGGCCCCCATGCGGCGCGACGACGGCGTCGACCGGCGCACCGGGTCGGGCATCGACGAGGACGTCTGGATGCTCGAACGCGTCCAGCGTCACCTGCGCGTGCTGTGGGAGATGCACAAGCCCTCGATCGCGCAGGTCCGCGGCCACTGCCTGGCCGGCGGCACCGACCTGGCGCTCTACTGCGACTTCGTGATCGTCGCCGAAGACGCCAACATCGGCTTCCCGCCGCTCCGGAACATGGGGTCTCCTCCGAATCACCTCTGGCTCTACCACTGCGGTCCCCAGTGGACCAAGCGCCTGCTGCTCACGGGCGACACCATGAGCGGCGCGGACGCGGCCCGCATCGGCTTCGCCATGAAGAGCGTGCCCCCGGAGCATCTCGAGGCCGAGGTCGAGGGCCTCGCCGACCGCATGGCGTTGATCGACACCGCGCTGCTGGCCGCCAACAAGCGGATCGTCAACCTCGGCATGGAGCTGATGGGTGCGGGCACCCTGCAGCGCCTGGCCGCCGAGAACGACGCGCGGGGACACACGGCGCGGGCGGCGCGCCAGATGTTCAGGGATCTCGCGACGAAGGGCGTCAAGCAGGCGATCGCCGACCGGGATGCGCCCTTCGGCGACGGCCGTCTGCGCGTCGAGGGGCCGGAGCTGCGGGACGCCGAGGGCCGGCTGCTCCCGTCCGACGACGACTGAGCGGACCGACTCGGCGGGGTAGCTGCTCACGCCGCCCGAGACGATCATCCGCCTCGCCCGACCGGGCTACACGGCGAGCCAGCGATCCGGGCCCTCGGCGTCGGTGCGCTGCTCGAAGTCGCCGGACTCGGGGTCCCAGCGGATCAGGTGGATCCACTGGTTCTCGACCAGGCTGCGCAGGTCGTCGTGGCCCTCGATCACGGCGTCGATGCTCTCGCGCGAGGCGCGCACGACGGCCTGGAGCCGCAGCGGCTCGTGCGTGAAGCCCCGGCCGTCGTGGACCGACTGCCAGGGCAGCCCGGTGCGAAGATCGCCCCCGTTCCCGAGCACGACGCCGTGGCGCCCCGTCACGTTGTGGAGGGTCTTGTCACCGCTGCCGAAGACGTCGTTGTCGAGGGTCGACGCGTAGTACTGGAGGTTGATCCAGCTCGCGACGACGAGCGGCGCCGTCAGGATCAGGCGGAGGACGGAGCCGTCCGCGTCCTGCGCCTCGTCGTAGTCGTGCAGGAAGCAGCGGCCGCCCAGGTCCGCGCCGCGCGTGAGCCAGCGCGGCGCGGCGATGAAGGCGGCGTTGCCCGCCAGGCCCCACTCGGGTCGCACCTCCGACCAGTCGGTGGCGCGCCGGCGAAGGCGCTCGCTCCGGGTCTCGCCCAGGCGCGGCGCGCGCTCCTGCGCCGTCTTCCGACCCGCCTCGCCGAGCCACGCCTCGAGCTGGGCGCGCTGCTCGGGCAGCAGGCTCTCCGCCCCGAAGAGCGTCACCACGTCCCGCGTGGTCTCGTGCAGCCCCGCGACGAACACCGTGTCGTCGGGGAGGTCGATACCGCGCTCGCGCAGCGCGTCCCGCACCGCGGGATCGTTCAGGATCGCGCACGCGACGCGGGCGTTGGCGTCGCCGGGATGGCCGCCGCACGCGCCGCAGTCGAGCGACGACGCGTAGGGGTTGTTGCTCGATCGGCTGCCGTGCCCACACAGCAGCACGATCGGCGCGAAGCCCCCGGTCAGGCCCATGTTGCGCAGCGCGCCCTCGGCGAACGCCACGCGGTCCTCGTGGGCGATGCCGAAGCCGGGTGCGTCGGCATCGAGCTCGATCGAGGGCGCCGTCTCTTCGCGACCCGGGCCCGCGAACAGCGCGCCGCCGGGGAGCGGGTGGGTCCAGCCGAGCGCGTCGCTCAGCAGCCGCAGGCCGAAGGCGTTGCCGAGCGTCTCCACCAGCGGGAAGGTGCCCACGGTGAGCTTTCGCAGCTTCGTGAAGACCCGGTGGTGCTCGCGCGCCAGCCGCAGTCGCGCGCGGGCGTCGGGTCCGCGCGCCTCCTTCTCGAGCACGCGATGGCTGGGCTGGAGCAGCACCGGACAGCGCGCGCTGCCGGCGTCCTCGTCCGCCCGCTGAAGCTCGATCGGCATCCCGAAGAAGCCCGCGAAGCCGATCGTCTGGATGCGGGGATCGAGCGACTCCAGATGGCGGCGCATGACCTCCGACCGCACGTCGATGCAGAAGGCGGCCTGGAGCCGCGGCCGCTCCCGCACAGACGCCGGGGGGAGGGCCGGCGCCGCGTCCAGCCGGCCCCGGAGCGAGCGCCGGAAGCCGTGCTCGAAGGCGAGCTGCCAGAGCACCTGGCGCTCGCGCGAGTCGAGGCCTGCGGAACCGGCCGCCGGAGCCGGCGCCGGCGCGAGCACCAGGTCGTGCGTCCCGAACGCCTCCGCGAGGGCTCCGTCGTACGCCAGTCGCATGGCGAGCAGGGCCTCGATGGAGGAGTCCTCGAGGCCCACGGCCGCGGCCTCGCGCGCCGCGCGCTGGACGTGACCGGCCCAGCCGCCGATGCTCGCGAGCTGGCGCGCCAGGAACTCCGTGCGCGCGGGCGTGGGAACGCCGAGCTGGCCCAGCACGGCGGAGATGGCGTCGACCGGCTTGCGGGGAAGCCGGCTCGCGAAGCCCCGGAAGCCGCGCAGCCCCTGCAGCTCCGCGTTCCGGTCGACGCGTGCCGACTCCCGCCAGGCCGTGAAGAGCGGCAGGTCCCGGCCCGGCTGGGGCCACGCCGCCTGGCCGAGGTCGAAGCGTCCCGCGAGCCAGCGGCTCAGCTCCCCGACGATCAGCTCCGCCCAGCCCGTGCCGCGCTGCGCGTCGATCGCCTCGGCGAGCGTGAGGGTGCGCGGGGCGCCCGGCTCGGAGGACCCGGACTCGCGCAGGACGTCTGCGAGCAGCTCTGCGGCGAGCGACTCGGGCGGCAGCGCGCCGAGCTCGGGCCTCCGCAGTGCGCGCGGCGCGACGCGGGCGGCGGAGACGAGGTCCGAGTCGTCGATGCGGCCGCTCCGGAAGTGCTGCGCGTAGTCCGGCAGGGGCAGCAGGCAGCGCGCGTGGAAGACGCGCTCGACCGCTGCGGTGGCCTCGGGGAACGCGCTCGTGGCGAAGCCCAGGAAGGGGTTGACCGCGACGAAATTGCGCAGCGTCCAGAGCGGGGGAATGCGCTCGCAGGCCGCGCGGATGTCGCGCTCCAACGTGGCGGCGTCGCTCTGGGAGGATCGGTCCCTCGACGACGCCCAGGTCATGCCGGATCGAGCCAGAGACGAGCTGGTGAGGTTCGAGGCATTCATGCGGACGCCGCTCCTTCGCGAGTGTTGGTGAACCGGGACCAGCGCCGGGCGCGCGCCGCGCGCGCCCGGGGCGCGACCCCGTCGAGCGGCCAGAGCCGCTGGACGAGGCGGGTCTTGAGCGCCTCGACGTAGAGGCCGTTGCGCAGGTGGACGTGGGCGGCGCGGCCCCAGCCGAGCGCGCCGCTGCCGCGCTGCGCGGCGAGCGTGATCGCGCACTGCAGCGCCGCCGCGGCCGTGAAGACGCCGAGGATCGCCGCCGTCACCCCGGCCGGAAGCGCGGGGATCGCCGACGCGCCCGGAACCGCGGTGCCGAGGATCGCCCGCGCTGCCGCCGTGGCCCCGAAGTACGCCACGGGCAGGGCGAACGCGGCGAGCACGAGGCTGCGCGTCACGCGCGCGCGGACCGCGTCCTCCGCGGGCCCGACGCGCCCCACGGCGACTCCGAGCTGGAGCAGCTGGCCCGTCGCCAGGGCGAGCACCGTCACCAGCACCCAGGCGCCGGGCTTCGTCGCCGGATCGACGCCGAGTGCCAGGGCCACGCTCGCCACCGCGGCCACGCCGACCGCGGCCGCGATCGCCATCCCCGCGGCGGTCGCGCCCGTGGCCGCGCCGAGCCGGACCGGGTCGGAGAGCCGCGGGACGGGCGGCTCGGGGTCGACGGCGGAGGCCGCGGTGAGGAACGCGTGCGCCTTGTAGAAGCTGTGCCCGACCAGGTGGAGCGCGGCGGCGCCGAACGCGCCGAGCCCGCACTGGAGCACCATGAAGCCCATCTGCGAGACCGTGGAGTAGGCGTACTTCGCCTTGATCTCGGTCTGGGTCAGCATGACCAGGGCGCCGAAGGCGGCCGTCGCCGTGCCCACCACGGCGAGCGCGACCATGGCGGACGGCTCGGCGACGAGGATCGGGCTGGTGCGGATCAGCAGGTAGCCGCCCGCGTTGACGATCCCGGCGTGCATCAGCGCCGAGACGGGCGTCGGCGCCTCCATGGTGTCGGGCAGCCAGGTGTGGAAGGGAAGCTGCGCGGACTGCGTGACCGCCCAGCCCACCAGCAGGAACGCCATGAGGCCGGAGGCGATCCCGCCGCCCGCCTCGACGGCGCCCACGATCGACGCGAACTCGAGGGTGCCGAACTGCAGGTAGGCGAGGGCGCAGGCGATCACGAGCAGGGCGTCGCCCACGCGCGCCAGCAGGAACCGCTCGCGAGCAGCCAGGACGGCGGCCGGTCGCTCGGCGTTGTAGCAGAGCAGCCGGTGCAGCCCGAGGCTCGTCGCCGTCGAGCCCGCCAGGAAGACGGCCAGGTTGCCCGCGACGAGGGTCAGCCCGACGCCGCTCAGCACGAAGGAGAGCCACTGCGAGAAGGCCGCCTGGCCGGGGGAGCCGTCGAGGTAGCGCACCGAGTAGCGGGCGACGACGGCTCCGATCAGCGTGACCGTGAGCAGCAGGAGAGCGGTCAGGCCGTCGACGTAGGCGAACCCGCCGCCCGACGCGGCGGTTCCCGCCACGGCCAGGCTCCCCGCGCAGAGCGCCGCGCCCGCCGCCGCGAGGGCGGCCGAGGCCGACGTCAGGAAGCGGGCCGTGCGCGCCCCGGCGCGCAGCGCCCGCGAGAGCGCGAATCCCAGGGCGCCGGGGACCAGCGCGGTTGCGATGCCCGACGCCAGGGCGAGATCGTGAGCCACCTCGTTCCACCTCCTCTCCGCGGCCCGGCTCGGCTCGCGCGCCTCGGCGCGGCACCCCCGCGGCCCGTCGTGACGAAGCGAAACGTATCACACGAAATAAATTTCTGCATTACCGTTGACGCGAAATTTATTTCGTGTATTTCATAACGCGTCAGACAAGACGGACGCGAGAGCAGGGCGTCCAGGAGGTTCATCGATGCCGTTTCCGCTGCGATTCCTCGGGATGTCCCGGCCGTCCGTCGCCCCGGTGATCGAGCTGCGACCGGGCGCGAGCCGACCCGCGGGACGGGGCGCGGAGCCCCGGCGGCAGGCGGGTCCGGACGCGCCGGCGCCGTACGAGCCGGCCCCCTGTGCACCGATCCGCACGGTCGTCGACCCCCGGGAGATCCATCTCGCCTGACCGCTGTCCCGCGCGGGCCCGATGCGGCTCGTGCGCCTACCACGAGGAGCATCCATCATGTCAGCCGCCAGTCTCACCTGCCTGCCCGGCAACCGCCTGATCATGCAGCTCGAGGACCGCCGCAGCCGGCGCGGCCTGGACGAAGTCCGCTGCCTCTTCATCACCTGCGAGGAAGAGGTCGGACTGGTGAAGTCCCCGCACGAATCGCGGGTGCCCGGGGCGCTCTGCCTCGGAACGCCGGGCGCCTCCGTGGACGATCCCGACCTCGTCGAGGCGATCCGCTACGCGGTGGAAGAGCTCGGGGCCGAACGGGTCGTGGTCGCCGCGCACTCGCTCTGCGACCACATCGCGGAGGAGATGGCGGATGCGACCGAGCCGCAGGGGGCCGGCGGCGAGATCCGGATCGACGACTGGCTCGGCCGGCGCGTGCGCCGCGTGAACCAGCTGATGGACGCGGCGCGCGACCGGGTGCGGCACGGCGTGTGGCGCCTCGCTTCGAACCCGAAGCTCGCGGACCTCGGCGTGCCGATCACGGGGGTCGTCCGGGCCGTGGAGAGCGGCGTCTACTACGCCTACTACCGCGACCGGGACGAGTTCGAGGCGCTCCTGTGAGCGCCGCGTGGCTCGACGAGCCGGCCTCCGGGCCGGTCGGGGTGGCGATGGGCTCGGCCTCGGACTGGCCGACCCTGCGCGGCGCCACCCAGGTGCTCGACGCGCTCGGCGTCGGCTACGAGGCGCGCGTCGTCTCGGCGCATCGCACGCCGGAGCTGCTCGTCGACTACGCCCGCCGCGCCGAGAGCCGGGGCCTGCAGGTGCTGATCGCCGGGGCGGGCGGCGCAGCGCACCTGCCCGGCATGCTGGCGGCCCAGACGCTGCTTCCGGTGCTCGGCGTCCCGGTGCAGAGCCGGGCGCTCCACGGCGTCGACTCGCTGCTCTCGATCGTGCAGATGCCGCTCGGAATCGCGGTGGGCACGCTCGCCATCGGCCGGGCGGGGGCGGGCAACGCCGCCCTGCTGGCAGCGGCCTTCCTCGCCAGGGGCGACGACGCCCTGCGCGAGCGGCTGAGCCGCTGGCGCGAGGCCCAGACCCAGGCCGTGCTGGAGGCACCGGCGCCCTGGGAGCAGGACCGGGCGGGGGAGGACGCGGCGTGACCCGGGTCGGCATCCTCGGCGGAGGCCAGCTCGGCCGGATGCTGGCGGCACGGGCCTCGAGCCTCGGGCTGGACGTGCTCGTCGTCGACCCGGACGCCGGCTGCTGCGCCGGGGCGGTCGCGCCGGTCCTGGGCCGGCCCTACGACCACCCCGACGTCGCTTCGGCGCTGCGCGAGTGCGACGTGGTGACCTACGAGTTCGAGGGCGTGCCGCTCGACGTCGTCCGGCGCGTCGAGGCCGACGTCCCCGTGCACCCGGGCTCGCGCGCGCTCGAGGTGGTGCAGGACCGGCTCGCCGAGAAGCGCTTCCTGCGCGGGCTCGGCATCCCGACGGCGCCCTTCCGGGCGGTGTCGAGCGAGCGGGAGCTGCGGCGAGCCGTCGCCGAGCTCGGGCTGCCCGCGGTGCTGAAGACCCGCTTCGACGGCTACGACGGCAAGGGGCAGCGCCTGCTCGCGCGCGACGCGGACGTGGCCGCCGCGTGGCGCAGCCTGCAGGACCATCCCCTCATCCTCGAGGGCTTCGTCCCCTTCGACCGCGAGCTCTCGCTGATCGGGGTGCGCAGTGCGCAGGGTTCCTGGCGGCACTGGGCCCCGAGCGAGAACGCGCACGTCGAGGGCGTGCTCCGCATCGCCCGCAGCCCGGCCCCGTCGGTCGGCGCCCGCGAGCTGGCCCGGGGCCGCGACTGGCTCGAGCGAATCGGCCGGGCGCTCGACTACACCGGCGTCCTCACCGTCGAGTTCTTCGCGATCGGCGACCGCTGGGTCGCGAACGAGATGGCCTGCCGCGTCCACAACTCCGGCCACTGGACCATCGAGGGGGCCGCCACGAGTCAGTTCGAGAACCATCTGCGGGCGGTCGCAGGATTGCCCCTCGGCTCGGCGGACTCCCGCGGCGCGAGCGGCATGGTCAACCTGGTCGGAGTCGCGCCGGACCGGCAGGGCGTGCTGTCGGTCGAGCGCGCCCAGCTCCACTGGTACGGCAAGGCGGTACGCCCCGGCCGGAAGCTCGGCCACGTGACCGTGCAGGCGCCCGACGCCCGGGCGTGTGAGGCGAGCCTGCAGTCGCTGGTCGCGCGCCTCGGCGATCCGAAGCTCTCCGCAGCGTGTGAGTCCGCCGCCGAAGGGATCGGCCGGCGCGCCGCCGCTGGCGGCCTCAGGACTCCACCATGTCGATCAGGTCTCCGATCGTTCGATGGCTCTCGATCGGGTGTCGCAGGCGAGCGTTCGTCTTGAAGCGGTACCGGTTGCGGAGGCCCTGACGCTCGCGGCGCACGAAGCCGCCTTCTTCGAGCTCGCGCACGATGCGCTGCACCGACCGCTCGGTGATCCCGACGCGATCGGCCACCTCGCGCAGGGTGAGCTCGGGCTCCCGGTGCAGGCAGATCAGGACGTGGCTGTGGTTGGAGAGGAAGGTCCAGCGCGCCTCGCCGTCCCGCTTGTCCCCGCCCGGGCCGCGTGCGGACGTTTTTCTGCGCTGGCGATTCGACCTGACCGCTGCCACCTCGGCGCCCCCCCATCGGCGCGGG
>JASJBO010000298.1 GCA_030066475.1 Myxococcota bacterium | reverse complement strand
GCGCGCCGTCCTCGAGGGTGACGTCGTAGACGCGGTTCTCGAGACAGCGCAGCACGGCGCACTGGCCCGTCGGGCGCAGCCCGACGGCCTCGACGGCGTCGAGCACCTGGTCGGGGCCCAGCGCCTGGAAACGCGCTTCCTGCATGACGGCGGCCAAGCGTACCGTGTTGCCCGACGGAACTCCTTTCGTTAGGGTTCTCGCGTACTTACGACAGAGGGCCCGCCATGACGGATCCCGGCCGCGACCGCCCCTGGGTGTTCCGCACCTACTCCGGCCACAGCTCGGCACGCGCCAGCAACGAGCTGTACCGCAGCAACCTCGCCAAGGGCCAGACAGGGCTCTCGGTGGCGTTCGACCTGCCCACGCAGACCGGCTTCGACGCCGACCACCCGCTCGCGCGCGGCGAGGTGGGCAAGGTCGGCGTGCCGGTGGGCCACGTCGAGGACATGCAGGCGCTGTTCGAGGAGATCCCCCTCGACCGCATGAACACCTCGATGACGATCAACGCCACAGCCGCCTGGCTGCTGGCGCTGTACGTCGCGGTCGCCGAGCGCCAGGGCGTCTCGCCGGCGGCGCTGCGCGGCACCACGCAGAACGACATCATCAAGGAGTATCTGTCGCGGGGCACCTACGCCTTCCCACCCGAGCCCTCGATGCGTCTGATCAGCGACATGGTCGCCTACACGGTCGAGGCGATCCCGAAGTGGAACCCGATCAACATCTGCTCGTACCACCTCCAGGAGGCCGGCGCGACGCCGGTCCAGGAGATCGCGTACGCGATGGCCAACGCGATCGCGGTGCTCGACGCGGTGCGCGGCCGCGACGACGTGCCCGAGAGCGTGATCCCGCAGGTCGTGGGCCGCATCTCGTTCTTCCTGAACGCCGGCATCCGCTTCGTCGAGGAGACCTGCAAGTGCCGCGCGATGGGCGAGCTGTGGGACGAGCTGACGCGCGAGCGCTACGGCGTGGAGGACCCGAAGCTGCGCCGCTTCCGCTACGGCGTGCAGGTGAACAGCCTCGGCCTCACCGAGTCGCAGCCCGAGAACAACATCATCCGCATCGTGCTCGAGGCGCTCGGCGTCACGCTCTCGAAGAACGCGCGCTGCCGCGCGCTCCAGCTCCCGGCCTGGAACGAGGCGCTCGGCCTGCCGCGGCCCTGGGACCAGCAGTGGTCGCTGCGCATCCAGCAGATCCTGGCCTACGAGACCGACCTGCTCGAGTTCGGCGACCTGTTCGACGGGTCGGAGACGGTCGCCGCCAAGGTGGAGGCGCTCAAGGCCGCGGCGCGCCAGGAGCTCGACCGGGTGCTGCAGCTCGGCGGGGCCGTGGCCGCGGTCGAGAACGCCTACATGAAGCAGCGCCTGGTCGAGTCGCACACCGAGCGGCTGCGCGCGATCGAGGAAGGCCGCACCCAGGTCGTCGGCGTCAACTGCTACACCGAGAGCGAGCCGTCGCCCCTGCTCGAGGCCGGCGCGGGCTCGCAGGCGGTGCTGGTCGTGGACGAGTCGGCGGAGCGCGAGCAGATCGAGCGGCTCGAGGCGTTCCGCGCGCGGCGCAGCCAGGCCGACGTGGACGCGGCGCTGCAGGGCCTGCGCGACGCGCTCCAGGCCGGCCAGAACGTGATGCCACCGTCGATCCGCGCCGCGCACGCGGGCGTCACCACGGGCGAGTGGGCTGCGGTGCTGCGCGACCTGTACGGCGACTACCGGGCGCCCACGGGCGTGGTGGTGAGCGCCGCTGCCACCGAGGACGAGGAGCTCGCGACGGTGCGCACCGCGGTGAGCGAGGTGGCCGAGCGACTCGGGCGGCCGCCCAAGCTGCTGGTGGGCAAGCCGGGGCTCGACGGGCACAGCAACGGCGCCGAGCAGATCGCCGTGCGCGCGCGCGACGTCGGGATGGAGGTGGTCTACGAGGGCATCCGCCTGACGCCGCAGGAGATCGTGCAGTCGGCGCGCGACGAGGGCGCGCACGTGGTCGGGCTCTCGATCCTGTCCGGCTCGCACGGCGTGCTCGTGATCGACGTCCTCGAGGGGCTGCGCGAGGCGGGACTCGCCGACCTGCCGGTGGTGGTGGGCGGCATCGTGCCAGACGACGACGCCGCGAAGCTGCGCGAGGCGGGCGTGCGCCGCGTCTATACGCCCAAGGACTTCGAGCTGAACCGCATCATGGGCGAGATCGCGAGCCTCGTGGCGGAGAGCGCCGCTGGCTGACCTCGCTGCCCGGCTGCGCGCGCGCGACCGCGACGCGGTCGCCGAGGCGCTGAACCTGATCGACGACCGGCGAGCCGGGCGCCGCGAGCAGGCGCTGGCGCTGCTCGACGCGCTCGAGCGCGACGGGGGCGGCGCCGGGACGCCGCGCATCGGCCTGACGGGCGCGCCCGGCGCCGGCAAGTCGACGCTGCTGGACGCACTGGTGCGCGCGCTGCGGCGGCGCGGCGAGACGGTGGGCATCGTCGCCGTCGACCCCTCGAGCCAGCGCAGCGGCGGCGCGCTGCTCGGGGATCGCGCGCGGGTGCGCGCGGGCGCCAGCGACCCCGGCGTGTTCCTGCGCTCGATGGCGGCGCGCGAGCGGCTCGGCGGCCTGGCCGACGCCGCCTGGGCCAGCGTGTCGGTGCTCGCCGCCGTCTTCGACCGGGTCTTCGTCGAGACGGTCGGGGTCGGCCAGTCCGAGGCGGAGGTCGCCGAGCTCGTGGACACGCTCGTGTTCGTGGCCCAGCCCGGCGCCGGCGACACGCTCCAGTTCATGAAGGCCGGCGTGCTCGAGCACCCCGACGTCTTCGCGGTCAACAAGGCCGACCTCGGTGCGGTGGCCGAGCGCACCGCCAGCGAGCTGCGCGCCGGCGTGGCGCTCGGCGCGCGCCAGGCCGACGGCTGGGAGGCGCCGGTGCTGCTGGTCTCGGCCCGCGACGGCGCCGGCATCGACGCGCTGCTCGAGCGGGTCGACGCGCACCGCGCCCACCTGGAAGCCGGGGACGGTCTCGGCGCGCGCCGGCGCCGCAGCCGCAGCGCCTTCGTGCTCGACGCGCTCGAGCGCCGCTACGGCAGCTACGGGATCGAACGGATCGGCGGGCGCGACGCGCTCCAGACGCGCCTGCGCGAGCGCCCGGACGCCTCGGGCTTCGCCCTGGTGCTCGAGCTGGGCGGCGAGATCGAGGACGCGCTCGGGAAGCCGGCCGCGAGATGACCGCCCGCCCCACCCGCTCGGTCGTGCGTCGCACGCGCGTGCTGCGGCTCGCCGAGCGCACCCTGTCGCGCCCCACGGCCCCGTACCGGGAGGGTGCGGTGATCGCCTGGGTGCGCGAGTTCGTCGCCACCCAGCCGCACCTCGCGCTGCGCGAGGACGCCGACGGGAACCTCGAGCTGCGCCGCCGCGGCGTCCGCCGCAGCCGCTCGCCGCTGGTGCTGACCGCGCACATGGACCACCCGGGCTTCCGCGCCCGCGGCAGCCGGCGGCGCGGCGGCGAGGTCCGTGTCGACGCGCTGTTCCTGGGCTGGGTGCTCCCCGCGTACTTCCCGGGCGCGCGCGCGCGCTTCTTCCTGCCCGATGGCGGCGAGGTGCCGGCGCGCGTGCTGCGCACCCGGCCCGACCCGCGCAGCGGCGAGCAGCACGTGACGCTGAGTGCGCGGCGCCCGGTGCCGCACGGCGCCTTCGGGATGTGGGACCTGCCGCCCTTCCGCCGCTCCCGGCGCGACCCCGACCTGATCGAGACGCGGGTCGCCGACGACCTCGCCGGCCTGACCGCGATCCTGGCGCTGCTCGAGCTGGCCGACCGCATCGACCCGAAGCGCCGGGTCGACGTGCGCGCGCTCTTCACGCGCGCCGAGGAGGTGGGCTTCGTCGGTGCGCTGGCGGTGGTCCGCGGCCGCCGCCTGCCGCGCGACGCCCGGCTGGTGGCGATCGAGGCCAGCAAGGCGCTGCCCAGCGCACCCCAGGGTGCGGGGCCGATCCTGCGCGTCGGCGACCGCACCAGCATCTTCGACGACGGGCTCACGCGCTGGATCGCGCGCGTGGGGACCGAGCTGGCCGGACCGCGCGGCAAGCGCTTCGCCTGGCAGCGCAAGCTGATGGACGGCGGCACCTGCGAGTCGACCGCCTTCCAGCAGTACGGCTACCGCAGCGCGGCGATGTGCCTGCCGCTCGGCAACTACCACAACATGAGCGAGCGCGGCGCGATCGCCGCGGAGTCGATTCGTCTCTCCGATCTCGTCGGCCTGGTGCGCTTCTTCGAGGGCATGCTGCGACGCGACGCGGACTGCCCGCGCCCGGGTCGGCCGGATCCGCTGGTGGCGCGCCTGGAGCAGCGCTACCGGCGCGGAGCGCGGGACCTGCGCCGCGACCCGTTCGCGTGAGGCGGCTGCTGCGCAGCGTGCTGCTGGCCCTGCTCGCGGCCTTCGCGTTCGGGTTCGGCTTCGGGCTCTGGCTCCAGTGCCAGCTCGAGCAGCCGGCGCGCTACATCGGCTGAGCGGACCGCGTCGGGCGTTGCCGACCCGATCGGCCCGGAGGAGGCGTCGATGAGGGGACTCACGCTCGAGGCGCTGCGCCTCGGCGCCGTCGTCCTGCTGGCCCTGCCCGCGAGCGCGCAGGCGCCGCGGGTGCCGCCCTCGATCCATCCCGAGCTGCTCGCCCACGCCCGCCACTTCGAGCGCAGCGTCCTCCGCGTCGGCGAGCGGGTCTACGCGGCCGTGGGCTGGGGGCCGGCCAACACGATCTGGATCGACGGCGAGGGCGGCGTGATCCTGGTCGACGTCGGCGAGTCGGTCGAGAGCGGCCGCCGGGTCGCCGCCCGCCTGCGCGAGGTGACCGAGGAGCCGATCGTCGCGGTCGTCTACACACACGCCGACCCGGCCCACACGGCGGGGGGGCGGGCCTTCGTCGACGAAGACCAGGTGCGCGCAGGCGACGTCGAGATCCTGGCTCGCGCCGCGCTGCGCGACGAGGCCGCGCGCCCGGGCGGCGCACTCGCCCCGATTCGCGCACTGCGCGCCGCCTACGGCAGCGGGATCGCGCTCCCACTCCGTGACCGCAGCGGAATGAGCGGGGGCACCGGACCGCTCTCCGAGCCCGGGACCTCGGGCTTCCAGCCCCCGACGCGCAGCTTCGGCGACGACCTCGAGCTGGTCCGCGCCGGCGTGCGCATGCGCCTGATCCACGTCCCCGGCGACACGCCGACGGGCGTCGCCGTGTGGCTCCCAGAGCTCGGCGTCCTGCTCGGCGGCGACGTGCTGCCGGGCCCCGCGCTGCCCGATCTCGGCGCCCTGCACGGGGTCCCCCCCCGCGACCCGCTGGCCTGGGTGCGCAGCATCGACCGGCTGCGAGAGCTGGGCGCCGAGCACCTGGTGCCGTCGCACGGCCGCCCGCTCTCGGGCGCGGCGCGCGTCGAGGAGGTCCTGCGCAACACCCGCGACGCGATCCAGTTCCTGCACGACCAGAGCGTGCGCCACATGAACCGCGGCCTCGGTCCGGCCGAGCTGGTCGAGGCGGTCCGGCTGCCGCCGCACCTCGCGGACGAGGCGCCCTATCTGCGCGAGTACCGCGGAACGGTGGCGGATGCGGCTCGCGCGATCTACGCGGGATCGCTCGGCTGGTTCGAGGCCGACCCCGTGACGCTCGCCCCGACGCCGCCGGCCGAGCGGGCGCGGCGCCTGGTCGCCGCGATGAACGGCCGCGACGTCGTGCTGGGCCGCGCGCGCGAGGCGCTCGCCGCCCGCGACCCGCAGTGGGCCGCCGAGCTCGCCACGCTGCTGGTCCGTTCCGACGCCGGCGATCGCGACGCCCGCCTGGTCAAGGCCGACGCCTTCCGTCGGCTCGGCTACGCCCAGCTCGATGCGCGCCGGCGCAGCTGGTACCTCACGGCGGCCCTCGAGCTCGAGGGCGATCTCGACCTCGAGGCGCTGCGCCGATCCGTCGCCGACACGCTCGCCGCGCCCGACCGGATCGCCGCCCAGCCCGCCCGGGCCTTCGTGGCGGCCCTGCCGACGCGTCTGCGCGCCGAGCGCACCCTCGACGTCGAGCAGACGCTCGCGATCCGGTTCCTCGACGTCGACGAGGACTACGCGATCGAGATCCGGCGCGGCGTGGCGCTGCTCCACGAGCGCCTGCCGGCGATCCGGGCGCTGACCATCGCCCTCGACAAGTCGCTCACCGACGCGGTGTCGCGCGGCGAGACGACGCTCGTCGAAGCGCTGCGCGCCGGGCGGATCGGCGTGGTCGAGGGCGTCGCATCCGACGTCGAGCGCTTCCTCGGCTGGTTCGATCCGCCGTTCCCGGAGACGATCCGGCTGACGGGCCGCTGAGTCAGCCGCCGCGCCCCTCCCACTCGACGTCGGGAACGCCGGCGCGCGCGTTCTCGAGGCGGGCGCACACGAACAGCAGGTCGGAGAGGCGGTTCAGGTAGCCGATGGTGTGGGCCTCGAGCGGGTCGCTGCGATCCAGCGCCACCAGCGCGCGCTCGGCGCGCCGGCACACGGTGCGCGCCACGTGGAAGTGCGCCGCCGCCGCGCAGCCGCCCGGCAGCACGAAGCGCTGGAGCGGAGCGAGCTCCTTCTCGAACTCGTCGATGCGCGCCTCGAGCGCCGCGATCTCCTCGGCGCGCGGCTCGGGCATCCCGCTCGTCTCGCGGTGGCGCCGCTCGGGCGTGGCGAGGTAGGCCCCCAGCGCGAACAGCTCGCGCTGGATCGCCTCGAGCATCCGATCCAGGTCGGCGTGCGACGTGGCCGCGCGGCACACCCCGAGCACGCTGTTCAGCTCGTCCACTTCGCCGTAGGCCGCCACGCGCCCGTCGTCCTTGGGGACGCGGCCCGAGCCGAACAGGTCGGTCTCCCCGCCGTCCCCGCGGCGCGTGTAGATCTTCACTGCATCTCCTGGTCCACGAGGCGCTCGAGCTCCGGATCGAGCGCCGGCGGCGCCGGCGGCGCGGGCGCGGCCGCGGCGGCGCGCGTCTGGCGCCGCAGGAACACCACCACCAGGGCGCCGCCCAGGACCAGCGCGACGACCGGGGCCACGTAGCCGATCAGACCGAAGCCCTCGGCGCGCGGCGCCTGGAGGATCACGTCGCCGAACTGCGCGTAGAGCTGCTCCTCGACCTCCTCCTGGGAGCGACCCGCGCGCTCCTGGTCCGCGATCCAGTTGCGCAGCTCGGTCGCCGCGCCGCTCGGGCAGTCGATCAACGTGCGGCCCGGGCAGTAGGGGCTCATCAGGCCGTTCCACAGCTCGTAGGTGTAGCCCTCGGCCGAGCTGGCCTGGGTCTCCGCGACGGCGGGAGCCGTCGCGAGCGCCAGCGCGCCGAGCAGCAGCCACGCCGCCAGCGTTCTCACCACGATTCGCCCTCCGGCGGCGGCGGCGCCCACGCCACCACGCAGTCGGCCAGCGCCGTGAAGGCGCGTCCGGCCGCGGAGTCGACGGCCTGGTCCCACTGCCCGCCGTCCGCCGCGGCGGCGAGCGCCGGATCGAACGGGATGCGGGCGACCACGTCGAGCGCCAGGTCCTTGGCGAGCGCGTCGACCGAGACCTCCTGGAACAGCGGACCCTCGGCGCCGCACGAGCGGCACACGCTGCTCCCCAGGTTCTCCACCAGCCCGATCAGCGCCACCCGGGCGTCGCGCGCGCGGCGGATCGAGCGCTCCACCGAGAGCAACGACACCTCGGTCGGAATCGTCACGGCCAGGGCGCCGTCGAGGTCGGGCAGCAGGTGCACCAGGGCCGGCAGCCGATCGGGCCCGGGCGGCAGGTCGAGCACCAGGGTGTCGAGCGCGCCCCACTCGGTCTCGCCGAGCAGGTCCCCGAGCGCGGCGTCCTCGAGAGCGCTCCGGAACGGCGCGCCCTCGCCGCTCGGTCCGTCCCAGGCGAGCGGCTGACCGCCCTGGAGCAGGAAGTCCATGCTCTGGACCTCGATTCCGAGCGGGCCCGGCGTGGGGCGCAGCCCGGAGGCGGTGACGCGCAGCGGCTGGCCGCGCAGCCCCAGCATCTTCGCCACCGAGGGACTGTTGAGGTCGGCGTCGAGCAGGCCGACCCGACTGCCGCGGCGCGCCAGCGCGAGCGCCAGGTTCACGGCCACCAGGCTCTTGCCGACCCCGCCCTTCCCGCTCATCACCGCGACGCTGCGGCGCACGTCCGCCAGCCGCGCCTGGATGCGACTCCGCACCAGCGCGACGTCTTCGAAGTCGGGTCGGGGCGCCTCGGAATCGCTCAACTCAGATGTCCCAGGAGAGCTGGTCGAGGCACTCGATGCACTGCTCGTCGCGGTCGAGCTGGAGCCGGGGCGACTCGATCTGGACCTTCGAGCAGGGCGGCACCGAGTGGGTGAGCCACACGTTGCCGCCGATCACCGAGCCGCGTCCGATCACGGTATCGCCGCCCAGGATGGTGGCCGCCGCGTAGATCGTCACGTCGTCCTCGATCGTGGGGTGGCGCTTGACCCCGCGCAGCCGCTGGCCCTTGCGCGGCGCCAGCGCGCCGAGCGTCACGCCCTGGTAGATCACGACGCGGTCGCCGATCTGGCAGGTCTCGCCGATCACCACGCCGGTGCCGTGGTCGATGAAGAAGCGGCGCCCGATCCGGGCGCCCGCGTGGATGTCGATGCCGGTGCGAGCGTGGGCGTGCTCGCTCATGATGCGCGGCAGGAGCGGGACGCCGAGGCGGTGGAGCTCGTGGGCGATGCGGTAGGTGGTGATCGCGCGCAGCGCCGGATAGGCGGCCACGATCTCGGCGTACCCGGTCGCGGCCGGATCGCCCTCGAAGGCGGCCTCGACGTCCTCGGCCAGCGTCGCCCGCACGCGCGGCAGAAGCCTGACGAGCTGCAGCGCCGCACGCTCCGGCTCGAGCCCGGCCGGCAGCGTGGTGGTGCGCAGGATGCGGGCGAG
>JASJBO010000297.1 GCA_030066475.1 Myxococcota bacterium | reverse complement strand
AGCGAGTCATGGCCAAGGAGAAGTTCGAGCGCACGAAGCCGCACGTGAACGTGGGGACGATCGGTCACGTGGACCACGGGAAGACGACGTTGACGGCGGCGATCACGCAGCGGCAGGGGAAGAAGGGCCTGGCGGACTTCACGCCGTTCGACCAGATCGACAAGGCGCCGGAGGAGCGGGAGCGGGGGATCACGATCGCGACGGCGCACGTGGAGTACCAGTCGGACACGCGTCACTACGCGCACGTGGACTGTCCGGGTCACGCGGACTACGTGAAGAACATGATCACGGGCGCGGCGCAGATGGACGGGGCGATCCTGGTGGTGTCGGCGGCGGACGGTCCGATGCCGCAGACGCGGGAGCACGTGCTGCTGGCGCGTCAGGTGAACGTGCCGCACATCGTGGTGTTCCTGAACAAGGTGGACCAGGTCGACGACGAGGAGCTGCTGGAGCTGGTGGAGCTGGAGGTGCGGGAGCTGCTGTCGAAGTACGAGTTCCCGGGCGACGACATTCCGATCGTCAAGGGGTCGGCGCTGAAGGCGCTGGAGAGCGCGGAAGACGACGCGGCGAACGCGTGCGTGGACGAGCTGATGGAGGCGCTGGACGCGACGATTCCGGTGCCGGAGCGGGCGCTGGACAAGCCGTTCCTGATGCCGATCGAGGACGTGTTCTCGATCACGGGCCGGGGGACGGTGGTGACGGGTCGCGTGGAGCAGGGGATCGTGCACACGGGCGACGACGTGGAGATCGTGGGGATCAAGGAGACCACGAAGACGGTGGTGACCGGGGTGGAGATGTTCCGGAAGCTGCTGGACGAGGGGCAGGCCGGGGACAACGTGGGCTGCCTGCTGCGGGGCACGGGCAAGGACGAGGTGGAGCGGGGTCAGGTGCTGGCGAAGCCGGGCTCGATCACGCCGCACACGAAGTTCAAGGCGCAGGTGTACATCCTGACGAAGGACGAGGGAGGTCGTCACACGCCGTTCTTCAAGGGATACCGGCCGCAGTTCTACTTCCGGACGACGGACGTGACGGGCTCGGTGGAGCTTCCCGAGGGCACGGAGATGGTGATGCCCGGGGACAACGTGGAGATGAAGGTGGAGCTGATCATGCCGATCGCGATGGACAAGGAGCTGCGCTTCGCGATCCGCGAGGGCGGCCGCACCGTCGGCGCCGGCGTCGTCGCCGAGATCATCGAGTAGTGCAAGCGGCGGGCGCAGCCCGACGCGCGCAGTGAGCCGATAGGCGAACGGAGTCAGACAAGCGACCGCGCAGGTCGCGCGAAGCAACGGCTGGAGTCGGGGAGCAACTGCGATCGAAGGAGGAAGCCGCAAGCGCGGCGCAGCGAGCGCAAGGCCCGAGCGGCCAGCGAGCGGAGTCCTTCGAACAGGCGCGTAGCACAATTGGCTAGTGCACCGGACTCCAAATCCGGAGGTTGGGGGTTCGAGTCCCTCCGCGCCTGCCAATCATCGAGACGATCCGCGGGAGATACGGGCGGAGCATGGCAAAGGAAGTCGAGCGGTCTGGGCCGGCGCGCTGGGCCGGCGATACGCGTCAGTACCTGCTCGACGTGCGGGGTGAGTTCCGCAAGGTCACGTGGCCCCAGCGCAAGGAAGCCGTCGGGGGAACCGTGGGCGTGGTGGTCGTGGTGCTGGTGATCACCCTCGTGCTCGGGCTCGTCGACGTCGGGTTGGCCGAACTGGTGAGGCGGGTCCTGCCGTGAGCGAAGACGGACAGACACCGGTCGGGACGGTGCCGGCGCCGAGCGCGCCGCAGAAGCCGACCTCGGAGAAGAAGTGGTACATCGTCCACACCTACTCCGGGCACGAGCAGAAGGCGAAGCAGAGCCTGCTCGAGCGCGCGAAGGCGCTCGGCAAGGAGGAACTCTTCGACGAGATCCTGATCCCCGAGGAGCAGGTCGTCGAGATCGTGAAGGGGGAGAAGCGCACCTCGAAGCGCAAGTTCTTCCCCGGCTACATCATCGTGCGAATGGCGCTGAACGACGAGACCTGGCACATCGTGCGCGGCACGGCCCGCATCACCGGCTTCGTGGGCGGCGCCGGCAACCAGCCCTCGCCGATCTCGGACGCCGAGGTCGCGCGCATGACGCAGCAGATCAAGGAGGGGGCCCACAAGCCCAAGCCGAAGATCAGCTTCGAAGAGGGCGAGAACGTCCGGGTGGTGAGCGGCCCGTTCGCGAACTTCCAGGGCTTCGTCGACGAGGTGCGGCCGGACAAGGAGAAGGTGCGGGTGATGGTGCAGGTGTTCGGCCGCGCCACCCCGGTCGAGCTCGACTACACGCAGCTCGAGAAGGCGTAGCAAGGCGCCGCAAGGCGCCGCGCAGCGAGGCGGAGCCGAGCGAAGTCAGAAGGTCGGGCGCCGCGCAGCAAGGCGGAGCCGAGCGAAGTCCGAATAGAAGGGACTCGGAACAGTGGCGAAGAAGGTCATGGCCATGGTCAAGCTGCAGTGCCCCGCCGGGCAGGCGAATCCCTCGCCGCCCGTCGGCCCCGCGCTCGGCCAGCACGGCGTCAACATCATGGAGTTCTGCAAGGCGTTCAACGCCCGCACGCAGGACCGGCAGGGATTGATCATCCCGGCGGTGATCACGATCTACGCGGACCGCACCTTCACCTTCGAGCTGAAGACGCCGCCCGCCGCGGTGCTGCTGAAGAGCGCCGCCAAGATCGCGAAGGGCTCGGGCGAGCCCAACCGCAACAAGGTCGGCACGGTCACGACGACGCAGGTCCGCGAGATCGCGGAGACCAAGATGCCCGACCTCAACGCCCACGACATCGACGCGGCCGCGAACATCATCGCCGGCACGGCGCGGTCGATGGGCCTCGACGTGGTGGAGGGTTGAGCCAGCCATGCCCAAGCCCGGCAAGCGCTACGCGGGAGCCGCCGAGAAGGTGAACCGCAACGAGCTGTACCCGCTCGCGGACGCGGTGCAGACCCTGCGCGACGCGCCCGCGACGAAGTTCGACGAGAGCGTCGACCTGGCCGTGAACCTCGGCGTCGATCCCAAGCACGCCGACCAGATGGTGCGGGGCGGCGTGGTGCTGCCCCACGGTACCGGCAAGACGGTGCGCATCCTGGTCTTCGCCAAGGGCGACAAGGAGAAGGAGGCCAGCGACGCGGGGGCCGACCACGTGGGTGGCGAGGAGCTGGCCAAGAAGATCCAGGACGGCTGGCTCGAGTTCGACCGCGTGATCGCCACGCCCGACATGATGAGCGTCGTCGGCCGGCTCGGCCGGGTGCTGGGCCCGCGCGGGCTGATGCCCAACCCGAAGCTCGGCACGGTGACGATGGACGTGGGCCGCGCCATCCAGGAGCAGAAGGCGGGCAAGGTCGAGTACCGGGTCGACAAGGCGGGCATCGTGCACGCATCGATCGGCAAGCGCTCGTTCGAAGCCGAGAAGCTGGTCGACAACGCCGTCAGCCTGATCGACGCCCTGCTGAAGGCGAAGCCGGCCGCGGCCAAGGGCACCTATCTCAAGAAGATCTCGATCTCGACCACGATGGGACCGGGGCTGCGAGTCGACCCCGCCTCGGTTCCGTCGCGGACGGCGGCCTGAAGAGGAACCCATGCTGACCCGAGCCCAGAAGCAGAGCGAAGTCTCGGATCTGAAGGAGCGCTTCGAGCGCGCCACCAGCGTGTTCGTCGCCGACTACCGGGGCCTCTCGGTGAGCGCGGTCGACGACCTGCGCAGCAAGCTCCGCAGCGAGGGGGGCGGCGACTTCGAGTACCGGGTGTCGAAGAACACCCTGCTGCGCCTGGCGGCTGCCGGCTCCGACGTCGAGCAGCTCACCGAGCACTTCCGCGGCCCGACCTCCCTGGCGCTGTCGTACGGCGATCCGGTCGGCCTGGCCAAGGTGTTGGTCGACTACGCCAAGCAGAACGAGGTCTTCGAGCTGCGCGCCGGCGTCGTGGACGGCAAGCCGGTCGACTCCGGCGAGATCGCCACGCTCGCCACGCTGCCCAATCTCGACCAGCTCCGCGCCAAGCTGATCGGCGTGATCCAGGCGCCCGCGACGAAGATCGCCGGCGTGCTGCAGGCCCCCGCCGGCCAGCTCGCCCGCCTCATGGAGGCGCGCCGCGGCGTGCTGGCGGAAGAGGGCTGAGTTCCGCATCGGAGTCGGCACGGGCCGGCTCCGCGACGCACGGTTCGCTCCGGCCGACCGGAGCTTCGATTCACTCAGGAAAGGTCCAATGCCATGGCTGATCTCAACACCATCGTCGACGAGCTCTCCAAGCTCACCGTGCTCGAGGCCGCCGAGCTCGCCACCCTGCTCGAGGAGAAGTGGGGCGTGTCGGCCGCCGCGCCCGTGGCCGTGGCCGCCATGCCCGGCGCCGCCGGCGGCGAGGCCGCGGCCGCCGAGGAGAAGACGGAGTTCGACGTGATCCTGGTGTCGCCCGGCGACAAGAAGATCCAGGTGATCAAGGAGGTGCGCGCGATCACCGGCCTCGGTCTCAAGGAGGCCAAGGAGCTGGTCGAGAGCGCGCCGAAGGCCGTCAAAGAAGCTGTCGACAAGGAAGAGGCGGACAAGATCAAGGAGCAGATCGAGAACGCCGGCGGTCAGGTCGACGTCAAGTAGCAAGGGGTTCCGGCGCCCGGCCGAGCCGGGCGCCGCCCGGTGCGCCGGGTCCGAGCCCGGCCGCGGCTTCCGCGGCCATCGATCCACCACCCACTGGGAGGGCGAGTCGGAGTCGTGACGGAAATCCAGTTCTCCGAGAATGCGCCCCGGATTCGCAAGGACTTCTCGAAGATCCCCGGGGTCCTCGAGATTCCCAACCTGATCGAGATCCAGAAGCAGTCGTTCGAGCGCTTCCTGCAGACGCAGGTCGATCCCGAGAAGCGCGAGAACGTCGGCCTCCAGGCGGTCTTCCACTCGATCTTCCCGATCAAGGACTTCAACGACACCGCGTCGCTGGAGTTCGTCGGCTACACGCTCGAAGAGCCCAAGTACGACGTCCAGGAGTGCCTGCAGCGCGGCATGACCTACGCGGCGCCGTTCAAGGTCACGATCCGGCTGGTGGCCTGGGACGACAGCGAGGGCTCGCAGACGATCCGCGACGTGAAGGAGCAGGAGGTCTATTTCGGGGAGATCCCGATCATGACCGACAACGGCACCTTCATCATCAACGGCACCGAGCGCGTGATCGTCTCCCAGCTCCACCGCTCGCCCGGGATCTTCTTCGACACCACCACGTCCTCGACGGTGAGCGCGGCCGGCAAGAAGCTGTTCTCGTGCCGCGTGATCCCGTACCGGGGCTCCTGGCTCGACCTCGAGTACGACCACAAGGACCTGCTCTACTCGCGGATCGACCGCCGCCGCAAGATCTACGCCACCGTGCTGCTGAAGGCCCTCGGCTACACCACCGAGGACCTGCTCGACTTCTTCTACCAGCCCGAGACCGTGCGCGTCCGGCAGGACGGCAAGAAGCTGGTCTACGAGAAGAAGGTCGTGCCGGCGCTGCTCGAGGGGCAGCGCTGCACCAAGGAGGTGCGCGACGGCTCCGGCAACGTGCTGGTGCGCAAGGACCGAAAGTTCAACCGCGCCAACCTGCGCCGCATCGGTGAGGCGGGCGTCGAGTGGATCGAGGTCGCACCCGAGGACCTGATCCGCGACGACGCCATCAAGCGCGTCTCGCCCGTGGACATCGTCGACGAGTCCACCGGCGAGGTGATCATCGAGTGCAACGAGGAGCTGACCCAGGCCCATCTCGACGAGTTCCGCGCGCGGGGCATCGACGAGTTCCCGCTGCTGTACCTCGACCCGGTGACCACCGGAACGTCGGTGCGCGACACGCTGATTGCCGACAAGACCGTCACGCGCGAAGAGGCCATCATCGAGATCTACCGGCGGCTGCGCCCCGGCGACCCGCCGACCCTCGATACGGCCACCACCCTGTTCCACAACCTGTTCTTCAACCCCGAGCGCTACGACCTCTCGCGGGTGGGGCGCCTCAAGGTCAACCACAAGCTCGGCTTCGAGCCCGAGACGACCGTGACCTACCACCCGGCGGGCATCGGCGGCCCGACCGAGCCGATCGCGCTGCGCGAGCTGCCCACGCTGCGGCCCGAGGACATCCTCGCGGCGGTCAAGTACCTGGTGGAGCTGAAGAACGGCAGCGACCCGGCCAAGCGGGTGGACGACATCGACCACCTCGGCAACCGGCGCGTGCGCGTCGTGGGCGAGCTGCTCGAGAACCAGTACCGGATCGGTCTGGTGCGCATGGAGCGGGCGATCAAGGAGCGCATGTCGCTCCAGGAGATCGAGACGCTGATGCCGCACGACCTGATCAACTCCAAGCCCGTCTCGGCGGTGATCAAGGAGTTCTTCGGGTCGAGCCAGCTCTCGCAGTTCATGGACCAGACCAACCCGCTGTCGGCCGTGACGCACAAGCGGCGCCTGTCGGCGCTCGGTCCCGGCGGTCTCACGCGCGAGCGCGCGGGCTTCGAGGTGCGCGACGTGCATCCGACGCACTACGGCCGCATCTGCCCGATCGAGACGCCGGAGGGGCCGAACATCGGCCTGATCGCGTCGCTCTCCACCTTCGCGCGGGTGAACGACTACGGCTTCATCGAGACGCCGTATCGCGTGGTCGACGACGCGAAGGTCACCGACGAGGTCCGCTACCTGTCGGCGCTCGACGAGGAGCGACTGGCGATCGCGCAGGCGAACGCGCAGCTCACCGAGGAGCGCCGCTTCGCGGCCGAGTCGGTGCAGGCGCGCCAGGCCGGCGAGTTCCAGATGACCGGCCGCGACGAGATCGAGATGATGGACGTGTCGCCGAACCAGCTGGTGTCGGTGGCCGCCTCGCTGATCCCGTTCCTCGAGCACGACGACGCCAACCGCGCGCTGATGGGATCGAACATGCAGCGCCAGGCCGTCCCGCTGCTGCGCACCGAGGCGCCGCTGGTCGGCACGGGGATGGAGGCCGTGGTGGCGCGCGACTCCGGCGTCACCGTGGTGGCGAAGCGCGACGGTCGGGTGGTCTCGGTCGACGCCAGCCGCATCGTGATCAAGCCCGACGAGGACGACGACACCGGCTCCAACGTCGACATCATCAACCTGATCAAGTACCAGCGCTCGAACCAGAACACCTGCATCAACCAGAAGCCGATCGTGCACCCGGGCGACCGCGTGCGCCGCGGGCAGGTGATCGCGGACGGGCCGGCCACCGAGCGCGGCGAGCTGGCGCTGGGCCGCAACGTGGTCGTCGCCTTCATGCCGTGGGGCGGCTACAACTTCGAGGACTCGATCCTGATCTCCGAGCGGGTGGTGAAGGACGACTCGTTCACCTCGGTGCACATCGAGGAGTTCGAGTGCGTCGCCCGCGACACCAAGCTCGGCAAGGAGGAGATCACCCGCGACATCCCGAACGTGGGCGAGGAGGCGCTGGCCGACCTCGACGAGTCGGGGATCGTGCGGATCGGGGCCGAGGTGTCGCCCGACGACATCCTGGTCGGGAAGATCACGCCCAAGGGCGAGACCCAGCTCTCGCCCGAGGAGCGCCTGCTCCGGGCGATCTTCGGCGAGAAGGCCGGGGACGTGCGCGACACCTCGCTGCGGGTCCCGCCCGGCGTGTCGGGCATCGTGATCGGTGCCCAGGTGTTCTCGCGCCGCGGCGTCGAGAAGGACGAGCGCGCCCGCGCGATCGAGGAGCAGGAGATCGAGCGCCTGCGCAAGGACCAGGAGGACGAGATCCGCATCATCCGCGAGAGCGCGCTGATGCGGGTGCGCGAGCTGCTGGTGGGCAAGCAGGCGGCGAACCGGGTCGGCGACGAGCGGCGCCAGGAGACCTGGCTCGAGAGCGGCGACCCCGTCAGCGACGCGGCGCTCGACCGGATTCCGCAGCGGCGCTGGAAGGACGTGCAGATCACCGACGAGCGCGCCCAGGACCAGGTCGAGCGCATCTTCGCGAACATCGAAGAGCGCTCGAACGTGATCCGGACGGTCTTCGACGAGAAGATCGCGCGCCTGAAGAAGGGCGACGAGCTGCCGCCCGGCGTCTTCAAGATGGTCAAGGTCTACGTGGCCATCAAGCGCAAGCTCTCGGTCGGCGACAAGATGGCCGGTCGCCACGGCAACAAGGGCGTGATCTCGCGCATCCTGCCCGAAGAGGACATGCCCTACACGGCCGACGGCGTGCCGGTCGACATCGTGCTGAACCCGCTCGGCGTGCCGTCGCGCATGAACGTCGGGCAGATCCTCGAGACCCATCTGGGCTGGGCGGCGCGCGGTCTGGGGCAGCAGCTCCAGGCGATGCTCGACGAGCGCACCGAGGTCGATCTCGCGCGCGCCCGCGAGCGCCTCAAGCAGGTGTACGACCATCCCGGCATCGGCCGCGTGATCGACGGCGCCTCCGACGAGGCGATCCGCTCGCTGGCGCACAACGTGGCGAAGGGCGTGCACGTCGCCACGGCCGTGTTCGACGGCGCCAGCGAGGCCGAGATCAAGGGCGAGCTGGAGCGCAGCGGCGCACCCGTCTCCGGGCAGACCGTGCTGTTCGACGGCCGCACGGGCGAGGCGTTCGACAGCGACGTCACGGTGGGCGTGCTCTACATGCTGAAGCTCCACCACCTCGCCGACGACAAGATCCACGCCCGGAGCATCGGCCCCTACAGCCTGGTCACCCAGCAGCCGCTGGGCGGCAAGGCCCAGTTCGGCGGCCAGCGACTGGGGGAGATGGAGGTCTGGGCGCTCGAGGCGTACGGCTCCGCGTTCGCGCTCCAGGAGTTCCTGACCGTCAAGTCGGACGACGTGGGGGGGCGGACCCGGATGTACGAATCGATCGTCAAGGGAGAGAACGTGCTGGAGCCGGGGCTGCCCGAGAGCTTCAACGTCCTCGTCAAGGAACT
>JASJBO010000300.1 GCA_030066475.1 Myxococcota bacterium | reverse complement strand
GACAGCGCCTGGTGCTCGCCGTGCTCGTCGTAGACGAGCACCCGGCCCCGCGGCTCCACCTCGCCGGCGAGGACCGACCAGGTCGAGAGCGCGTGCTCCGCGCCCGGCACCTCGCCCGGGTTCGGACGCCCTCCCGTCGCCACGATCACCACGTCGGGGAGCTCGTCCTGCACGCGCTCGAGCGTGCCCTCCCAGCCCAGCCGCAGGTCGACCCCGAGCCGGCGCACCTGGGTCTCGAGCCAGCCGGCAATCGCGGCCAGGTCGCGGCGCCAGGGCGCGCGCGCCGCGAGGCGGAGCTGCCCACCGACGCGCTCGGCGCGCTCGAACAGCACGACGTCGTGGCCGCGCTCGGCGCAAACGCGCGCCGCCTCCAGGCCTCCGGGCCCGGCGCCGACCACGACAACGCGACGCCTCGCGTCGGCGTGGGGAATCTCGTGGGGCAGCTTCTCCTCGCGCCCGGTCGCCGCGTTGTGCAGACACACCGCGTCCTTGCCGGCGTAGAGGCGGTCGATGCAGTAGTTCGCCCCGACGCACGGCCGCACCTCCTCGGCGCGGCCTTCGGAGAGCTTGCGCACCAGGTGGGGATCGGCGATCTGCGCGCGCGTCATGCCCACCAGGTCGGCACAGCCGTCGCGGATCGCGCGCGCGGCGTCGTCGGGCGTCGAGATCCGAGTGGCATGCAGGATCGGGAGCCCCGTGGCCTCGCGCACCGCGCGAGCCAGCGGCAGGTAGGGCGCGTCCGGCGCTGCCATGTTGGGCATGTAGTCCGCGAGCTCGCGGTGGGTGAAGACCTCGCCCCCGATCACGCTCAGGTAGTCCACGTGGCCGCTGCGGGCGATGCGCCGGAACACCTCGACGCAGTCGGCGTGGGAGAGCCCGTCGCGCACCATCTCGTCGGCCGTCATGCGCACGCCCACCACGTAGTCGTCGCCGACGGCGGCGCGCACCTGCTCGAGGACCTCGAGTCCGAAGCGCAGGCGGTTGTCGAGGCTACCGCCGTAGCCGTCGGCGCGGCGGTTCACGCGCGGCGTCACGAACTGCCAGATCAGGTGGCTGGCGAACAGGATCTCGCAGCCGTCGAGCCCGCCCTCGCGGCAGCGCGTGGCCGCCTCCGCGAAGGCGCCCTGGATGCGGCGGATGTCGTGCTCCTCGGCCGCCTTGGGCACCGCGTTGTGGGCGGGCTCGCGCACCGCCGACGCCGACACCGGGGTGATCCAGTCGCCCGCGTCCCAGCGCGTGCGCCGCCCCATGTGCGTGAGCTGGCAGATCAGCGCCGCCCCGTGCCGGTGGATGCGCTCCGCGAAGCTGCGGAAGTAGGGGATCACGGCGTCGCGCGAGACGTCGATCTGGCTCCACAGGCTGGCCGGGGAGTCGATCGCCACCGAAGCGGAGCCGCCGAACAGGGTGAGCGCCACGCCGCCGCGCGCCTTCTCCTCGTGGTAGCGCTGGTAGCGCTCGCGCGGCATGCCGCCCTCCCCGAAGGCGGGCGCGTGGGCGGTGCTCACGATGCGGTTGCGCAGCTTCAGGTGCTTCAGCTCGAAGGGCTGGAGCAGGACGTCGGCGACCGCCATGCCCGGAAGTATGTGTCGGCCCGAGGCGCCTTGTCCACACCGGGCGGTGACCCGGCGCCCCGTGCCGTACCCTGCCGGGATGGACCCCGAAGCCGTCGTCCACGCCCTCTCGACCACGCGCTCGGTGCGCCGGCGCCTCGACTTCGAGCGACCGGTAGAGCCGGAGGTGATCGAGCGCTGCATCGACGTCGCGACGCAGGCGCCCACCGGAATCGACCGCGAGAGCTGGCGCTTCGTGGTCGTCACGGAGCCGTCACTGAAGCGCGAGATCGGCGCGCTCTACCGCGACGCGTTCGAGTCGCTGGTGAGCGGCTGGCGCGAGCTGCCCGGCATGGCCGACCGCGACGAGCCCCCGCCGCTGCGCCCCGGCTACCGTGCGCTGGCCGACCGCCTGCACGAGGTGCCAGCACTGATCCTGGTGTGCTCGCTCGGCGAGCCGCCGCGGGACGATCGCGCCCGCCAGGTTGCCTTCTACGGCTCGGTGCTGCCGGCGGCCTGGTCGTTGATGGTCGCGCTGCGCGCCCGCGGCCTCGGATCGACCTGGACCACCCTGCACCTGCGCGAGGCCGGGCGCGCGGCGCGGGTGCTCGGCATCCCGGACGGCGTGACCCAGACCGTGCTGCTCCCGGTGGCCTACACGAAGGACGCGCGGCTGCGACCGGCGCAGCGGCGGCCCGCGCGCGACGTCACCTTCTGGAACGGCTGGGGCCGCACCCGCGACGCGTAGGCGTCATCCCGAAGACGCGGGCTCCGAGCCGACGCGAGGACCACGCGGCTCGGCGTCCGCGGCATCGCCGGACGGCGACGGTGCGGCGCGGAACACGAGTGTCCCCATCGCGAAGCCGAGGACGCCTCCCATCGCCACACACAGCGGGAAGTGGGCCGCGACGTAGAGCCGTGTGAGGGAGACCCCCAGTGCCAGGGCGATCAGCGCGGTCCGCACGCTTCGGCTGCGGGCACACCAGAAGAACGGCGTCAGCAGCGCGAAGATCGTCGAGGCGTGCCCCGAGACGTAGGAGCTGCCGCGGCTGGCACGCTCCTCCGGCAGCACGCGGAGGGCCGCGTTCCAAGCGGCGTTGGCGTCCGCCAGCGGGCGCGGGCGCGCGGCCACCTCGTCGAGGAGCTCGCGCGCCAGCTCCGACAGCAGCACGGCGGCCAGCGCCAGCCAGCCCGTGCGATACCACGCGGCCAGGCGTTCGGCGTCGAGCCGCCCATAGCTGGCGCCGAGCCAGGTGACGAGCGCGAACGCGGCGAGCGCCGACAGCGCCGCGCCGGCGGGGTTGGCGTGACCCTCTGCGACGGCGACCGTGCCGGCCAGCGCGGCGCCGACGACGACACCGGCGACGCGGGACGCCGCGCGCAGGCGCGCGGCAGAGACGCGTCCACGCACCTGGAGCTGGTAGCCGACCGCCCAGCCCACCAGGCAGACGCCGAGCAGCGGCGTCGCGAAGTCGGTGACAAGCACCACCAGCGCGTCGAGTCCCGGGACCGGCCGGTCGGGATTGAGCCACAGCAGCAACGGACGCTCCCAGTCGTCTGCGGCGGCCCCTCGCGCCAGCCAGACCCCGAGCGTGATTGCCGCGTAGCCGAGCACCAGTGCGCCGACCCGGACCCCTCCCATGGACCGGAGGTTAGTCGCGACGCGATGCCCCGCCAGAGCGGCTTGCGCGGCACCGGCGTTCGCGAGACCCTGCCGCGATGAGCGTCGAGATCAACGGCATCGCCCACATCCAGATCACCGTGAACGACCCCGAGCGCTGCCTTCCCTTCTGGGAGCGACTCGGCCAGTTCCTGGGCATGAAGACGCTGATCCGCTCGGACGACGTCGTGTACTGCATCGGGGGTCGCACCGGCATCCTGGTGCGCGGCGCGCCGTCCGAGAAGCGCGGCGTGCCCTTCGACCAGTGGCGGTCGGGTCTGCACCACTTCTGCCTGCGCGCCCGCAGCCGCGAGGACGTCGACGCGGTCCACCGCTTCCTGGTGGACGAGCTCGACGCGCACATCGTGCATCCCCCCGAGGAGGGCTCGCAGTTCGCTCCCGGCTACTACTCGGTGCTGTTCGAGGACCCCGACGGGATTCGCGTCGAGGTGAACCACGTGCCCGGCCACGGCCACTTTGGGCCGGGCGGACGCCTCGGGCCGGGGGGCACGGGCCCGGCGACGCGCTATGGCAGCGGCGGGCTCGGCGGACCGAACTGATTGACAGGTCCGGCACCGCTGCACGTGTCCTTCTCGCGCGCTGCCGGCTGCGCAGAGCCCGTTTCCCGGTGGACGACGCCGTTGCCTAACTGATAAGGTGTCAGGCCCAGAGCAGCCCCACCCGGCGTCACCGTCGCGTGCCGCCAACAGCAGTCCGCCCGGAGGATTCCATGCACGTCCGTCTCCTCGCGGTCCTCGCCGCCGCCGTGCTCGCCGCTGCGCCGGCGCATGCCAGGGACTTCATCCTGTTCGAGTCGGGTCCGGTGCGTCCCATCGCGATGTCGCCGAACGGCGCGAAGCTGTTCGTCACCAACATCTCCGACAACCAGCTCGAGATCTTCACGATCCGCGTCGGCGGCGGGCTCACCCATCTCCACTCCGTGCCGGTCGGCATGGAGCCCGTGGCGGTGGCGACGCGCAACGACTCCGAGGTCTGGGTGGTGAACCACCTCTCCGACAGCGTGAGCGTCGTCGACGTGGCGAGCGATCCGCCGCAGGTGGTGCGCACGCTGCTGGTGGGCGACGAGCCCCGCGACATCGTGTTCGCCGGAGCGGGCGGCGACCGCGCCTTCATCACCACCGCGCACCGCGGCCAGCACCGCACGCACGGCTCGATCTCGGGCGTGACGGGCTCGGGCGATCCGCAGCTCACCACGCCGAGCGTCCCGCGCGCCGACGTCTGGGTGTTCGACGCCACCACGCTGGGCGCCACGCTGGGCGGCACGCCGGAGCAGATCGTCGAGCTGTTCGGCGACACGCCGCGCGCCCTGGCCGTGAGCAACGACGGCAACACGGTCTACGCCGCGGTGTTCCACTCGGGCAACCAGACGGCGACCGTCGACGAAGGCATCGTGTGCAACGGCTTCGCCGGCGCCGGCCCCTGCTCGGGCGACGGCGTCACCTCGCCCAACGGCCTCGGCAGCGGCAACATGCCGGGCGGCAACCCCGGCCCCTCGACCAACCACGCGCTGGTCGACGCCCCCGAGGTGGGCCTGATCGTCCAGTTCGACAACGCCTCGGGCGAGTGGCGCGACGAGCTCGACCGCAACTGGAGCAACGGCATCCGCTTCCACCTGCCGGACTACGACGTGTTCGCGATCGACGCCACCACGCTGAACCAGACCGGCTCGTACCAGCACGTCGGCACGATCCTGTTCAACATGGCGGTGAACCCCGCCAACGGGAAGGTCTACGTCAGCAACGGCGACGCGCAGAACCTGACCCGCTTCGAGGGGGCCGGCAGCTTCGGCGGCACCACCGTGCAGGGCAACCTGTCGCAGTACCGGATCACGGTGCTCTCGGGCGCGTCGACGGTGGAGCCCCGACGCCTGAACAAGCACATCAACTACGCGGTGACGCCCGCCCCGGCCGGCACCAAGGACCACAGCCTGGCCACGCCGCTCGACATGGCGTTCACGAGCGACGGGGCCACCGTCTACGTCGCGGCCTTCGGGTCCAACAAGATCGGCGTGTTCCAGACCGCCACGCTCGAGAACGACACCTTCGACCCGACGCTGCAGAGCGCGCAGTACATCGACGTGGCCGGCGGCGGCCCCGCGGGCCTGGTGCTGAACGAGGCGAAGAACCGCCTCTACACCTACAGCCGCTACTCCAACTCGGTGTCGGTGATCGACACGAGCTCCGGCACCGAGCTGGGCAGCGTGCCGATCCACAACCCGGAGCCCGCGCACGTGGTCGCCGGGCGTCCGATGCTCTACGACGCCAACCTGACCTCGTCCAACGGCGAGGCCTCCTGCTCGAGCTGCCACATCTTCGGCGACTTCGACAGCCTGGCCTGGGACCTCGGCGACCCGGACGGCGACGTCACCACCAACTTCGCCCCCTTCACGCCGGTGCCAGTCGCGGGCGGCGTGAACGGCGGCGCCAACGACGACGAGTTCCATCCCATGAAGGGCCCGATGACGACGCAGACGCTGCGCGGCATGGCCAACAGCGGCGCGATGCACTGGCGCGGCGACCGCGTGGACGGCGCCCTCGGCCAGGACGACCCCTACGTCAACGGCCCCGGCGACGTCGGGGACGAGGACCTGAACTTCCGCAACTTCATCGTGGCGTTCCCCGGTCTGGTCGGGCGCAGCGCGAACCCCACAGGCCAGCAGATGCAGGACTTCGCAGACTTCGCCCTGGAGATCGCGCTGCCGCCGAATCCGATCCGGCCGCTCGACAATCAGCTGGTCGGGGACGCCGACGACGGCGACACGCTGTACCACAACGACAACATGGACACGCAGCTCTGCGTGACCTGCCACGACCTCGACGCGTCGGCCGGGTTCTTCGGCACAGGCGGTCTGGCCAGCTTCGAGGGCGAGACCCAGATCCTGAAGGTCCCGCACCTGCGCAACATGTATCAGAAGGTCGGCATGTTCGGGCAGCCGAACGGGGGCTTCTTCCTCGCGGGCGACAACGGCCACAAGGGCGACCAGGTGCGCGGCACCGGCTTCCTGCACGACGGCAGCACGGACACGCTCTTCCGTTTCTTCCAGGCTCAGGTGTTCAACGACGGCGCGGTGGCCGCGGGTGTGGGCTTCGACGGCGGCGACCCGCAGCGGCGCGACATGGAGCAGTTCATGCTCGAGTTCGACACCGACCTCGCGCCGATCGTCGGCCAGCAGGTCACCCTCGACTCCGCCATGGAGGCCGACACCGTCGGCCGCATCGGCCTGATGGAGATTCGAGCCGGCACGTCCTTCACGTCGGCCGTGCTCGGCGGCACCGTCACCGAGTGCGACCTGGTGGTGAAGGCGCGGATCGGAGGCGAGCAGCGCGGCTATCTCTACCAGCCGGTCAGCCTCAACTACGTGTCCGACCGGGCGGCCGAACCGCCGATCATGCCGGGCGACCTCCAGGCGCTGGCCGCGACCGCGGACCAGGAGCTCACGTACACCTGTGCGCCGCCGGGCTCCGGCACCCGCATGGCGCTCGACCGCGACGAGGACGGCGTCTTCGACGGGGACGAGCTGGACGACGGCACCGACCCGGCCAACGCCGGCAGCGTCGCCGGAGCCTGCAGCGACGGCGTCGACAACGACGGCGACTCGCTGATCGACCTGGCCGACCCGGGCTGCAACGGCTCGGGCTCGAACATCGAGAACCCGGCGTGCGACGACGGTGTGGACAACGATGCAGACGGCCTGACCGACCTGGTCGACTTCCAGTGCTTCGCGTCGTACCACACCAGGGAGACGAAGAAGAGCCGATGCGGCCTCGGCTTCGAGGCCGGCCTCGCCGCCGCGGGCCTCGCCGCCCTGCGCTGGCGCCGCCGCCGACGCGCGTAGCGAGCAAGCGGGGACGTTGTTGCGACTTGCGCTGGGGGGGCGTTCACGCCTCTCCCAGCGCAAGTCTCGACGACGTCCCCGCCCGCTTGCCCTACAGCCCGTCCGGGTGGCGCTGCGTGAAGGCCCAGGCGTCGCGCACGATGTCCTCGATGCCGGGCCGCTCCGCCTTCCAGCCGAGTCGATCGACGGCGCCGCCCGCGGCGGCGACCAGGCGCGCCGGATCGCCGGGGCGGCGCGGAGCCACGACGGCCGGGATCGGATGCCCGGTGACCCGACGCGCCGTCTCGATCACCTCGCGGACCGAGTAGCCCGTCCCCGTCCCGAGGTTGCACGCCAGCTCGCGCGTGCCGGCCTGGAGCGCGACCAGCGCTCGCAGGTGGGCGTCCGCCAGGTCCTCGACGTGTATGTAGTCGCGGATGCAGGTGCCGTCGGGCGTGTCGTAGTCGTCGCCGAAGATGCGGATCTCGTCGCGCCGCCCCAGCGCCACCTGGAGCACCAGTGGGATCAGGTGGGTCTCGGGGTCGTGGTGCTCGCCGAGGCTACCGTCCCGCGCCGCGCCGGCGGCGTTGAAGTAGCGCAGCGCCGCCACCCGCAGGCCGTAGGCGCGGGCGTAGTCCTGCATCATGTGTTCCATGTGGAGCTTGGTGCGGCCGTAGGGTGAGATCGGGCGCTGGGGGTGATCATCGGAGATCGGCACGGCATCCGGCACGCCGTAGGTCGCGCAGGTCGACGAGAAGACGATGTCGCGGCACTCGGCCTCGCGCATGGCCTCGAGCAGGTTCCAGGTGTAGACGACGTTCTCGCGGTAGTAGCGCGCCGGGTCCTCGACCGACTCGCCGACGTAGCAGCGCGCGGCGAAGTGCACGACCGCGACCGGCCCGTGGTCCCGCATCGCCGCCCGGAGCGCGTCGCGGTCGCCCAGGTCGGCCACGACCAGCGGCGCGGCGACGGCGCCCCGGGGGCCCGTCGACAGGTTGTCGAGCACGACCACGGGCACGCCACGGTCCTGGAGCAGGCGCACGGTGTGACTGCCGATGTAGCCGGCGCCGCCGGCGACGAGCACCGGTCCGGCGGGCGCCGCAGCGTCGGGAGCGGGGCGTTCGGCCATGGCGGGCCGCAGCATACCAGAGCGCCCTCGACCCGGGTCCCACCGCGGCCCGACTGCAGCCCCACCGAAGCCCCACAGACGGGCTGCGCTGGGGCTGCGGTATCGTGAACGGCCGCGCGCGATCGCGCGGGCGGAGGAGAGCGCCGATGGCCGACGGGGAAGCGCTCGCGATCCTGGGCCTCGACCACGTCGTGGTGCGCGTGACCGACCTCGCCGCCTCCCTGCGCTTCTACGTCGACGCGCTGGGCTGCAGCGAGGAGCGCCGGATCGACGCCCTGGGCCTGGTGCAGCTCCGCGCCGGCGCGTCGCTCATCGACCTGGTGCCGGTCGACTCGCCGCTCGGCCGGGCCGGCGGCGGCCCGCCGGCCGCGGACGGCCGCAACATGGACCACTTCGCCGTGCGCCTCGCGCGCTTCGACGAAGCCGCGCTGCGCGACCATCTCGCGCGCCACGGCGTCGAGCCGGGCGACGTGGCGACCCGCTACGGCGCCGAGGGCAACGGTCCCTCGATGTACGTGAACGACCCGGACGGCAACGTGGTCGA
>JASJBO010000029.1 GCA_030066475.1 Myxococcota bacterium | reverse complement strand
GTGGAGCTTCCCGAGGGCACGGAGATGGTGATGCCCGGGGACAACGTGGAGATGAAGGTGGAGCTGATCATGCCGATCGCGATGGACAAGGAGCTGCGCTTCGCGATCCGCGAGGGCGGTCGCACCGTCGGCGCCGGCGTCGTCGCCGAGATCATCGAGTAGTGCAAGCGGCGGGCGCAGCCCGACGCGCGCAGTGAGCCGACAGGCGAACGGAGTCAGACAGCCTGCAAGCGACGGCGTGAGCCGGCGCGCGCAGTGAGCCGACAGGCGAACGGAGTCAGACAGAACCGTGGCAGAGATTACGTCGCAGAAGATCCGGATTCGGATGAAGGCCTACGACTTCAAGCTGCTCGACCAGAGCGCCGGGGAGATCGTGGACACCGCCGTGCGCACCGGCGCACGCGTGGCCGGGCCGATCCCGCTTCCGACCGCGATCAACAAGTACACGGTGCTGCGCGGGCCGCACATCGACAAGAAGTCGCGCGAGCAGTTCGAGATCCGGACGCACAAGCGACTCATCGACATCCTCGATCCCACGCCCCAGACCGTCGACGCGCTCATGAAGCTCGAGCTCGCCGCGGGGGTGGACGTGGAGATCAAGCTGTAGGAAGCCATGGCGACCTTGAAGCTCAGCACGACCGGCAAGGGCTCCGGCGGCGAGGTGGAGCTCGACCCCGCGGTCTTCGAGGCCCCGGTGCGTCCGCACCTGTTCCACGCCGAGGTGCGCCGCCAGCTCGCGAGCCGCCAGCGCGGGACGCACTCGACGCGCAACCGCGCGGGGGTGTCCGGGGGCGGCAGCAAGCCGTGGCGCCAGAAGGGGACGGGCCGCGCCCGCCAGGGCACCACGCGCGCGCCGCAGTGGTCGGGCGGGGGCGTGGTGTTCGGCCCGGTGCCGCGCTCCCACGAGCACGCCCTGCCCAAGAAGATGCGGGCCGCGGCGCTGCGCGGCGCCCTGTCGCTGCGCTGCCAGGAGGAGGCCCTGCTGGTCGTGGACCAGCTCGCGCTCGACGAGATCAAGACGCGGCGCGTCGTCGAGCTGCTCGACGGGCTCGGCCTCGAGGCCGACCAGAGCGTGCTGCTGGTGATCGAGGGCGAGGACGCGGCGCTCGAGCGCGCCGCGCGCAACCTGGCCCGGGTGGACGTGATCCGCGCCGTCGGGCTCAACACCTACGACGTGCTCCGGCACCAGAAGCTGGTGCTGACGCGCGGCGCCCTCGACGCGGTGCAGGCGCGGCTCGGCGCGGGCGGGGAGGGCTCGGCGTGAGGATCGACCAGATCATCTGGCGCCCGCTCGTGACGGAGAAGAGCACGCTCGGTCGCGAGGAGCAGAACGAAGTGGTGTTCGCGGTGGATCCGCGCGCCAACAAGCACGAGATCCGACGCGCGGTCGAGCGCCTCTTCGAGGTGGCGGTCGAGGACGTTCGCACCCTCCGGCAGCCCCGCAAGCTCCGCCGCGTCGGGAAGTACCAGGGACATCGACCGCAGTGGAAGAAGGCGATCGTGCGGCTCGCAGAGGGCCAGTCGATCGAGTTCTTCGAGGGGGTCTAGGCCTTGCCGCTCCGAAACTACAAGCCGACGTCGCCGGGCCGGCGCGACATGAGCGTCTCGGACTTCGCCGACCTCACGCGCTCGCAGCCCGAGCGCTCGCTGGTCGAGGGCCGGGTCAACAAGTCGGGCGGCCGCAACGGCAGCGGCCGCACCACGGTCTGGCACCGCGGTGGCGGGCACAAGCGCCGCTACCGCCGGATCGACTTCCGCCGCAACAAGGCCGGCGTGCCGGCCCGTGTCGCGGCGATCGAGTACGACCCGAACCGGTCGGCGCACATCGCGCTGCTGCACTACGCCGACGGCGAGAAGCGCTACATCCTGGCGCCCAACGGGCTGCGCGTGGGCGACACCCTCGCGTCGGGGCCGGACGCCGAGATCCGCCCCGGCAACGCCCTGCCGCTCACGAAGATCCCGCTCGGCAGCGTGCTGCACGCGATCGAGATGAAGCCGGGCAAGGGCGCGCAGATGGTGCGCTCGGCCGGCACCTCGGCGCAGCTGATGGCTCGCGAGGGGCGCTACGCGACGCTGCGCATGCCCAGCGGCGAGCACCGCCAGGTGCACGTCGACTGCATGGCCACGATCGGCCAGGTCGGCAACCTCGAGCACGAGAACGTGAGCGTCGGCAAGGCCGGGCGCACGCGCTGGAAGGGCCAGCGCCCCAACGTGCGCGGCGTCGCGATGAACCCGGTCGACCACCCGATGGGCGGCGGCGAAGGGCGTTCCTCGGGCGGGCGCCATCCCTGCACGCCGTGGGGCGTCCCCACCAAGGGCCACAAGACGCGCCAAAACAAGCGCAGCAGCAAGTACATCGTCAAGAAGCGCGGGAGGAAGCGGTAGATGGCTCGCTCGCTCAAGAAGGGGCCCTACGTCGAGCCCAGCCTCCAGAGCAAGGTCGAGAAGGTGGTGCAGTCGGGCTCCAAGCAGGCGATCCGCACCTGGTCGCGGCGCTCGATGATCACGCCCGAGATGATGGGCCTGACGCTCCAGGTCCACAACGGGAAGCTCTTCGTCCCGGTCTACGTGACGGAGAACATGGTGGGCCACCGGCTCGGCGAGTTCGCTCCCACGCGCAAGTTCACGGGGCACGCGTCGGACCGCAAGGTCAAGAAGTAACGGGAATCGCCATGGTGACCGCGAAGCTCCAGAACCACCGGGTCAGCGCCCAGAAGGCGCGTCTGGTGGCCGATCAGATCCGGGGGCGGGGCGTCGAGGACGCGCTCTCCATCCTCGATCTCTCGCACAAGCGGGTGGCCCGTCCGTTCGCCAAGCTGCTGCGCTCGGCCGTCGCCAACGCGGAGCAGAAGAACGAGCGGGAGAAGGCGGGCATCGACGTCGACAACCTGGTGGTCCACCGGGTCATGGTCGACGAGGGCGCGAGCATGTGGCGCATCCGGCCCCGGGCCCAGGGACGCGCCTACTGGGTTCAGAAGCGCACCAGCCACATCACGCTGGTGCTGGCGGAGCGCTAGGGCGCCCGCGGCGAAGGAGACGGGTCTTGGGACAGAAGGTCCATCCCTACGGATTCCGGCTGGGCACTCTCTACGGGTGGCAGTCGAACTGGTTCTCGGAGCGGCGCTACGCGCCCCAGCTCCACGAGGACGTGCGGATCCGGGAGTTCATCAAGAAGAAGCTCTACCACGCCGGCATCTCGAAGGTCGTGATCGAGCGCACCGGCGAGAAGGTGGTGATCAACATCCACACCGCGCGCCCCGGGATCCTGATCGGCAAGCGCGGCGCCGAGGTCGAGACCCTCCGCAAGGAGCTGGGCGAGAAGACCGACGGCGAGGTGTTCATCAACATCAAGGAGATCCGGAAGGCCGAGCTCGACGCGCAGCTCGTGGCCGAGAACGTCGCGCTGCAGCTCGAGCGCCGCGTCGCCTTCCGCCGCGCCATGAAGAAGGCGGTCACCTCCACGATGAAGTTCGGCGCCAAGGGCGTTCGCATCCAGTGCGCGGGCCGGCTCGGCGGCGCGGAGATGGGCCGGCGCGAGTGGTACCGCGAGGGCCGCGTCCCGCTCCACACGCTGCGCGCCGACATCGAGTACGGCCTGGCCGAGGCCAAGACCACCTACGGCGTGATCGGCGTGAAGTGCTGGGTGTTCAAGGGCGACATCGCCGACAAGGAGATCCGGCAGGGCACGCTCGGCCAGCGCGTCTCCGAGGAGCCGGCGAGGTAGATCATGCTCCAGCCCAAGAAGGTCAAGTACCGCAAGCAGATGAAGGGCCGGATGCGCGGCTCCGCGTGGCGCGGCTCGTCGATCTCGTTCGGCGACTACGGGCTGCAGGCGCTCGAGTCCGGGCGCATCACGGCCCGCCAGATCGAGGCGGCGCGGATTGCGATGACCCGCCACGTCAAGCGCGGCGGGAAGATCTGGATCCGGCTGTTCCCGGACAAGCCCATCACCAAGAAGCCCGCCGAGACGCGGATGGGGAAGGGCAAGGGCAACGTCGAGGAGTGGGTGGCCGTCGTGAAGCGCGGCCGCGTGCTCTACGAGATGGAGGGCGTGCCGCGCGAGATCGCCGCCGAGGCGCTGCGCCTCGCCGCCCACAAGCTGCCGCTGCGGACCCGCTTCGTGGTCCGCGAGGACATCGCATGAAGGCTGCAGAACTCCGGGAGCTCTCGGTGGACGAGCTCGAGGCCAAGTCGCAGGAGCTGCGCACCGAGCTGTTCGGCGCGCGGGTGCGGCACGCCACCGGCCAGCTCGAGGACACCGCGCGGCTCAAGCTGCTGCGCCGGGACGTCGCGCGGGTGGAGACGGTTCTGCGCGAGAAGGGTGAGGCGAGCGAATGAGCAAGCGCGGAATGCGAAGGACCCTCGACGGGACCGTCGTGAGCGACAAGATGGACAAGACCGTGGTGGTCCGCGTGGAGCGCCTGGTGCAGGACAGCCAGTTCAAGAAGTACGTGCGGCGCTACTCCCGCTTCATGGCGCACGACGAGTCGAACGGCTGCCAGGTGGGCGACAAGGTGCGGATCATCGAGCACCGCCCGCTGTCGAAGCGCAAGCGCTGGAAGGTGCAGAGCACGCTCTCCAAGGCGACGGGCGTCTAGGGCGAACGAAGGTCATAAGAGATGGTCCAGCAGGAATCGATGCTCGAGGTGGCGGACAACTCCGGAGCGCGCCGGGTGTCCTGCATCCGCGTCCTCGGCGGCTCGCGGCGGCGCTACGCCTCGATCGGCGACGTGATCGTGGTCTCGGTCAAGGACGCCATCCCCAACGGGCGGGTCAAGAAGGGCGAGGTGCGTCGCGCGGTGGTGGTGCGCACCGCCAAGAGCGTTCCGCGTCCCGACGGCTCGTACATCAAGTTCGACGACAACGCGGCGGTCCTGATCGACGCGCAGCGCGAGCCGGTCGGCACGCGCATCTTCGGTCCGGTCGCCCGCGAGCTGCGAGCGCGACGCTTCATGAAGATCATCTCGCTCGCTCCGGAGGTGCTGTGATGCGGCCGCGTCTGCTCGAGCGCTATCGCAGCGAGATCGTGGGCAAGCTGTCCGAGGAGTTCAGCTACGGCAACGTCAACCAGGTTCCGCGCCTCGAGAAGGTGGTCGTGAACATGGGCGTGGGCGAGGCCAGCCAGAACCCGAAGCTGATCGAGAAGGCCACCGGGGAGCTCGCGGCAATCACCGGCCAGAAGCCGGTGGTGCGCCGCGCCCGCAAGTCGATCGCGAGCTTCAAGCTGCGCGCCGGCCAGACGGTGGGCTGCTCGGTGACGCTGCGGGGCGATCGCATGTGGGAGTTCCTCGATCGGCTGTTCAGCGTGGCGCTGCCGCGCGTGCGCGACTTCAAGGGCGTCTCGCCGAAGGCCTTCGACGGGCGCGGGAACTACACGCTCGGCATCCGGGAGCAGATCATCTTCCCGGAGGTCGACTACGACGCGGTGGAGCGGATCACGGGCCTGAACGTGACCGTCTGCACCACGGCCCGGACGGATGCCGAGGGCAAGGCGCTGCTCGCCCACGTCGGCATGCCGTTCCGGTCCTAGGAGACGCAGCGGAGATGATGACCGACCCGATCGCCGACATGCTGGCGCGCATCCGCAACGCGGGGATGGCTCGGCACGCGGAACTCGCCTGCCCCTCGTCGCGCCTGAAGCACTCGATCGCCCAGGTGCTGCACCAGGCGGGCTACCTGGAGCAGGTGCGCGTCGAGGCCCGCGAGGGCCATCCCACCCTGGTGCTGGGCGTGCGCTACCGCGACGACGGCCGCCCGATCATCGACGGCATGCGCCGGGTGAGCCGGCCGAGCCGCCGCGTGTACGTCGGCAAGGAGCGGATCCCGCGCGTGCGCAACGGACTCGGACTCGCCGTCCTCTCGACGCCGCGCGGCGTGCTGTCCGACAGCGCCGCCCGCGAGGCGGGCGTCGGCGGCGAAGTGCTCTGCGAGGTGTGGTGAGATGTCCCGCATCGGGCGCCAGATCATTCCCATCCCCTCCGGCGTGACCGTCGACCAGGCGGAGGGAGAGGTGCGCGTGAAGGGGCCCAAGGGCAACCTGGCCGGCCGCATCCCGAGCAGCATCGCGATGGAGGTCGACGGCGGCGAGCTGCGCTTCCAGCGCGCCGACGACAAGAAGCAGACGCGCGCCTTCCACGGCCTGGCGCGCGCGCTCGTCGCCAACATGGTGAAGGGCGTCACCGAGGGCTTCGCCAAGGAGCTCCAGATCGAGGGCGTCGGGTACCGGGCCGAGGCGTCGGGCCAGAAGCTCACGATCAACGCGGGGTTCTCGCACCCGGTGGTGGTCGACGTCCCCGTGGGCCTCGAGGTGAAGGTCGAGGGCAACAACCGGATCCGCGTCGAGGGCATCGACCGGCAGCAGGTAGGCCAGTTCGCGGCCGAGCTGCGCCGGATCCGCCCGCCCGAGCCCTACAAGGGCAAGGGCATCCGCTACGCGGACGAGCGGATCCGCCGCAAGGTCGGCAAGGCCGGCGCCACCGGTACGTGAGGCGAGCATGAAGCGCAAGATCCGGGACCCGAAGACGGCGAAGTGGAAGGCGCGTCGTGCGCGTGTCGCGCGCGGTACGGCGAGCAGCGAGCGCGTGCGGCTCACGATCTATCGCAGCGCCCGGCATACCTACGCCCAGCTCGTCGATCCCGCCGGCCGCACCATCGGCAGCGTGTCGACCCGGTCGAAGGCGATCGCCGGCGACGGCGCGACCGGGAACGTCGAAGCCGCCAAGAAGGTCGGCGCGGCGATCGCCGGAATGGCACGCGACAAGCAGATCGAGCGCGTCGTGTTCAACCGCAACGGCTTCCTCTACCACGGTCGCGTCAAGGCGCTCGCCGACGCGGCCCGCGAAGCGGGGCTCCAGTTCTGAGATGGCCAATCTGCACCGAGAACGACTGAATCCCAACGACTACGAGCTGTCCGACCGCGTGGTCCACATCAACCGCGTCGCGAAGGTGGTGAAGGGCGGTCGCCGCTTCAGCTTCAGCGCGCTGGTCGTGGTGGGGGACGGCGCAGGTGTCGTAGGCGTGGGCCTGGGCAAGGCCGGCGAGGTGCCCGAGGCGATCCGCAAGGGCGTCGACCGCGCCCGCAAGCACCTGCTGCGCGTCCCGATGGCGGAGGGCACGCTGCCCCACGAGGTGCTCGGCCGTTTCGGCGCGGGTCTGGTGCTGCTGCGCCCGGCCTCGCCCGGAACCGGCGTGATCGCGGGCGGCGGCGTGCGCGCCGTGCTCGAGTCGGCCGGCGTGCAGGACGTGCTCACCAAGAGCCTCGGCACGAACAACCCGCACAACGTGGTGCGCGCCACGATGGTGGCGCTGGAGGACCTGCGCGACCCCGAGGAGCGCGCCGAGGAGCTGGGAGCGACGGCATGAGCACGGTGCGCGTCACCTGGGTGCGGAGCGCGATCGGCTACGACCGCCGCCAGCGCCAGACCCTGAAGGGGCTGGGACTGCGCCGCCTGCACCAGACCGTGGAGGTCCAGGACCAGCCCGCGGTGCGGGGCATGATCGACAAGGTCCGGCACCTCGTCCGGGTGGAGGGCTGAACATGCTCGACCGACTGCAACCGCGTCCCGGCGCGCGCCACCGTCCCAAGCGGGTCGGCCGCGGGCCTGGCTCGGGCGTGGGGAAGACCGCCGGCCGCGGCGTGAAGGGACAGGGCAAGCGCTCGGCCGGCCGCGAGACGCCGCTGTGGTTCGAGGGCGGCCAGATGCCGCTGGTGCGTCGCCTGCCCAAGCGCGGCTTCCACAGCCGCACGCGCGTGTCGTGCGAGGTGGTCAACGTGGCCGCGCTCGCGGTCTTCGGCGACGGCGCCGAGATCGACCCCGCCGCGCTGGCCGCCCGCGGGCTGATCCGCGGCTCCGGCTCGCCGGTGAAGCTGCTCGGCGAGGGCGAGGCCCCCGCCAACCTGACCGTGCGCGTCCATCGCATCAGCGCTGGCGCCCGCCAGAAGGTGGAGGCCGCCGGCGGCACGGTGGAGATCCTGGCTTGATCGGAGGCGTCCAGAACATCGGCCGCATCCCCGAGCTGCAGCGGCGCATCCTGTTCACCTTCGGGATGCTCGCCGTCTACCGGCTCGGTGCGCACATCGTCACGCCTGGCATCAACCCGGAGGTGATCCGGGAATTCTTCGACCAGATGGGCGGCACGATGTTCGGCCTGTTCAACCTGTTCTCGGGCGGCGCCCTGGAGCAGCTGTCGGTGTTCGCGCTGGGCATCATGCCCTACATCAGCGCCTCGATCATCTTCCAGCTGCTGACGGTCGTGATTCCCCAGCTCGAGGAGCTGAAGCGCGAGGGCGAGGCTGGACAGCGCAAGATCACCCAGTGGACCCGCTATGCGACGATCGTGATCGCGCTGTTCCAGAGCCTGTTGCTGGCCTTCGCCCTCGAGGGCGGCCAGTTCGGCGAGGGCGCCGTGCTGAGCGCCGGCTGGGGCTTCCGCATCATGATGATGCTGACGCTCACCACCGGCACGGCCTTCATCATGTGGCTCGGCGAGCAGATCACCGAGCGCGGCATCGGCAACGGCATCTCGCTGGTGATCTTCTCGAGCATCATCGTGAGCATCCCGTCGGGGCTGGCGTCGCTGATGGAGATGGTCCGCACCGAGCAGTTCACCCTGCTGGGCGCCATCCTGCTGCTCCTGTTCGCGGTGGGCGTGACCGGCATCGTGGTGTTCTTCGAGCGGGCCCAGCGCCGCATCCCGATCCAGCACGCGCGCCGGGTGGTCGGCCGCAAGGTCATGCAGGGCGGCACGAGCTACTTCCCGCTGCGGGTCAACACCGCGGGCGTGATCCCGCCGATCTTCGCCTCGTCGATCCTGATGTTCCCGCTCACGATCACGCAGTTCGTCGAGTCGGAGACGATCAGCAACTTCTTCACCGACTACCTGAGCTTCGGGGGCGGCCTCTACAACCTGATCTACGTCGCCCTGATCATCTTCTTCGCCTTCTTCTACACCGCGATCATCATCAATCCGACCGACGTGGCCGACAACATCAAGCGCTCGGGCGCCTACATCCCGGGCATCCGGCCCGGCCGGCGCACCGCCGAGTACATCGACCGCATCCTGGGACGCCTGACCCTGGTGGGGGCGATCTACGTGTCGGTGGTCTGCGTGCTGCCGGTGTGGCTGTCGTCGGGCTACGGCGTGCCGTTCTACTTCGGCGGCACGGCCCTGCTGATCGTGGTGGGCGTCTCGCTCGACACGATCGGGCAGATCGAGGCCCACCTGGTCTCGCGCCAGTACGAGGGCTTCGTCAAGGGCACGCGCATCCGTGGGAGGCTCGGGCGATGAGCGCCACGCGTCTGCTGCTGCTGGGACCGCCGGGCGCCGGCAAGGGCACCCAGGCCGCCACCCTGGTCGACGAGCTGGGCATCCCCCAGATCTCCACGGGCGACATGCTGCGCGCCGCCGTCGCGGCCGGTACACCCGTGGGGAGGCAGGCCGCGGACTTCATGGACCGCGGCGCGCTGGTTCCCGACGAGGTGGTGATCGGCGTGGCCGAGGAGCGGCTCGCCCAGTCCGACGCCAGCAAGGGCTTCATCCTGGACGGCTTCCCGCGCACGGTGGCCCAGGCCGAGGCGCTCGACGGGATCCTCGAGCGGCTCGGGGTCGCACTCGAGAAGTGCGTGGCGATGGCGGTCGACGAGGAGAAGCTGGTCGCGCGGCTGCTCAAGCGCGCCGAGATCGAGGGCCGCGCCGACGACAACGAGGAGACCATCCGCAACCGCATGCGGGTCTACCAGGAGCAGACGGCCCCGCTGATCGCCTACTACCGCGCCCGAGGCGTTCTCGCCGAGGTGGACGGCTTTGGCTCGATCGAAGAGGTCGGCGTCCGCATCCGGGAGGCGCTGCGAGCGTGATGGCGTTCGGAGAGGCGATCCGCATCAAGACGCGCCGCGAGGTCGAGACCATGCGGGAGGCCGCCCGCCACGTGGCGGAGATCCTGCTCGAGCTGCGCGACGTGGTGGAGCCGGGCATGACGACGGCCGATTTCGACGAGCAGGCGCGGCGCTCGATCCGCCGCCGCCGGGTGGACTCGTCCTTCGAGGGCTACGGACCGTACGGCCTGCCGGGCTTCCCCGGGGTGCTCTGCGTCTCGGTCAACGAGGAGATCGTCCACGGCATCCCCGGCCCCCGCGAGCTGAAGGAGGGGGACCTCCTGAGCCTGGATTTCGGAGTCGCCGTCGAGGGCTATCATGGGGACTCGGCGGTGACGGTCCCGGTTGGCCGGATCCCGGAGGATGCCCGGAGGCTGCTGGACGCGACCTACGAGTCGCTGGAGCGGGGCATCGCCGAGATGGTGCCGGGCAACCGGCTGTCGGACATCGGACACGCCGTCCAGGAGCGGGCCGAGTCCGAGGGCTTCTCGGTGGTCCGGCAGTTCGTCGGCCACGGGATCGGCCGCGAGCTGCACGAGCCGCCGCAGATCCCCAACTACGGCCCCGGCGGGCGGGGCCCGCGGCTCAAGCCGGGCATGGTCTTCGCCATCGAGCCGATGGTCACGGCCGGCGGGGCCGACGTGGAGGTGCTCGAGGACCAGTGGACGGCGGTGACCCTCGACCGGTCGCTGTCGGCGCACTTCGAGCACACCATCCTGATCACCGACCACGGACCCGAGGTGCTGACCCGGGTCGACGGGTCGCATTGAGGTCGTCATGAAGGTTCGCGCTTCGGTCAAGAAGATGTGCGACAAGTGCCGGATCATCCGGCGGCGCGGGGTGGTGCGCGTGATCTGCGACAACCCCAAGCACAAGCAGCGCCAGGGCTAGAGGAGGGTCACGATGGCACGTATCGCCGGCATCGATCTCCCGCGCAACAAGCGGATCGAGGTGGCTCTCACCTACATCTTCGGCATCGGGCGCAGCTCGGCCGTCGAGATCTGCACCAAGGCCGAGGTCGAGGGCTCGACCAAGACCGACCTGCTCTCCGACGGAGACGTGGTCCGGCTGCGCGAGATCATCGAGAACCAGTACAAGGTCGAGGGCGACCTGCGCCGCGAGGTGACCCAGAACGTGAAGGAGCTGATGGACATCGGCTGCTATCGCGGGCTGCGGCACCGGCGCGGACTCCCCGTGCGCGGGCAGAGGACGCACACCAATGCGCGCACGCGCAAGGGTCCGAAGAAGACGGTCGCGGGCAAGAAGAAGCCCGCCATGAAGAAGTAGCAGGGACGACATGGCCAAGGGCGGCAAGAAGAAGGTCCGGAAGAACGTCTCGACGGGTGTGGCTCACATCCAGTCGACGTTCAACAACACGATCATCACGATCGCCGACACCGCCGGCAACACGCTGGCGTGGGCGACGGCGGGACAGCAGGGCTTCAAGGGCTCGCGCAAGTCGACGCCCTTCGCGGCGCAGGTCGCCGCCGAGGAGTGCGCGCGCAAGGCGATGGAGCACGGGGTGCGTACGATCGGCGTGTACGTGAAGGGCCCGGGCGCGGGCCGCGAGTCGGCGCTGCGCGCGCTCACGGGCGCGGGGCTTCGCGTGAACATGATCAAGGACGTGACGCCCGTCCCGCACAACGGCTGCCGGCCGCCCAAGCGGCGGCGGGTCTAGGAGAGCCGATGGCACGCAACACCGGAGCCGCCTGCCGCCAGTGCCGGCGCGAGGGCACCAAGCTGTTCCTCAAGGGGGACCGCTGCTTCACGGAGAAGTGCGGCGTGGAGCGCCGCGCCTACCCGCCGGGCCAGCACGGCCAGGGCCGCACGCGCGTGTCGGACTACGGCCTGCAGCTGCGCGAGAAGCAGAAGGTGAAGCGCATGTACGGACTGCTCGAGAAGCAGTTCCGCAGCACCATGCAGCGGGCGTCCCGCATGAAGGGCCGCGCGGGCGAGAACCTGCTGATCCTGCTCGAGCGCCGTCTCGACAACGTGGTGTTCCGGCTCGGCTTCGCCACGTCGCGGGCCGAGGCCCGCCAGCTCGTGCGCCACGGGCACTTCCTGGTCGACGGCCGCAAGGTCGACGTGCCGTCGTACCGGCTGCGCTCCGGCCAGCGGGTGACCCTGCGCGAGAAGTCGCGGCAGATCGCCCGCATCACCGGGGCGCTCGACGCGATCGAGCGGCGCAGCATCCCGGGCTGGCTCGAGCTCGATCCCGAGGCCTTTCAGGGCGAGGTGAAGCTCCTCCCGACGCGCGAGGACGTCACCATGCCGATCCAGGAACAGCTGATCGTCGAGCTCTATTCCCGCTGAGCCGACCAAAACGAATTTCGAGGGGGGCAACCCATGCAGCAGGAGCTGATCGCCAACAACTGGCGGGCGCTGATCCGCCCGCGGCGACTGGAATCCGAGGACGACAGCCAGACGGCCACCTACGGCCGTTTCTGGTGCGAGCCGCTCGAGCGGGGCTTCGGCATCACGCTCGGCAACGCGCTGCGCCGCGTGCTGCTCTCGTCGCTCCAGGGCGCCGCCATCACGTCGGTGCGCATCAACGGCGTGCTCCACGAGTTCTCGACCATCCCCGGGGTGCAGGAGGACGTCGCCGACGTGATCCTGAACCTCAAGGAGGTGCGCCTGCGCAGCCACGTCGAGGGTGGCCGCACGCTGCGCCTGCAGCGCAGCGGCGAGGGCGTGATCACCGCCGGCGAGCTCGCGGCCGACGACTCGTCGATCGAGGTGCTGAACCCCGACCACAAGATCATGACGCTGAACGGCGAGGCCGACGTCGAGGTCGAGGTCACCGTCGGCAACGGCAAGGGCTACGTGCCGGCCGAGAAGAACAAGACCGAGGAGATGCCGATCGGCACGATCCCGATCGACTCGATCTTCTCGCCGGTGCTCAAGGTCAACTACGCCGTCACCCCGGCGCGCGTGGGCCGCGAGACCGACTTCGACCGGCTCAACCTCGAGGTCTGGACCGACGGCACGGTGGAGCCGCTGGACGCGGTCGCCTACGCCGCCAAGATCCTGAAGGACCAGCTCACGATCTTCATCAACTTCGAAGAGCCGACCGAGATGATGATCCCGGCGCTCGACGAGCCGGAGCCGCTCAACCCGAACCTGTTCCGGTCGGTCGACGAGCTGGAGCTGTCGGTGCGGTCGGCCAACTGCCTGCAGAACGCCAACATCCGCTTCATCGGCGAGCTGGTCCAGCGCACCGAAGCGGACATGCTGAAGACCAAGAACTTCGGCCGGAAGTCCCTCAACGAGATCAAGGAGGTCCTGGTCTCGATGGGACTCGAGCTGGGCATGGCGCTCGACAACTTCCCCGTCCGCAAGGACCTGGAGAAGATGCGCGAGCAGCGCGAGGCCTGAGATGCGACACCGGAAGCTCGGCGGCAAGCTGGGGCGCACCAGCTCCCATCGGCGCGCCATGCTGCGCAACATGGTCACCTCGCTGCTCGACCACGAGCAGGTGGAGACCACCGACGCCAAGGCGAAGGAGGTGCGCCGCCTCGCCGAGCGCATGATCACCCTCGGCAAGCGGGGCGACCTGCACGCGCGGCGCCGCGCCCTGCGCGTGTTGCGCAGCGAAGACGTCGCCAGCAAGGTGTTCGGCGAGCTCGCCGACCGCTATCGCGAGCGGCCGGGCGGCTACACCCGCGTGCTCAAGGTGCGCACGCGCGTGGGTGATGCGGCTCCGATGTCGCTGGTGCAGCTCGTCGATCGCGGCGAGGGCGGCGCCAAGGCCGAGTAGGGAGGGGCCGTGCGCGCTTCCGCGCTCGGACTCGCCGCGGCCGTGGCGCTGGTGGTGTTCGCGGCGCTGTGGCTCTCCGAGCCCACGCCCGATCCGATCCGCCCCGGCCAGCGCGCGCCCGGCTTCTCGCTGCCGCGCCTGGAGGACGGCAGCGCGCTCTCGCTCGACGAGCTGGCGGGCGAGGTGGTGCTGATCAACTTCTGGGCCACCTGGTGCAAGCCGTGCCTCGACGAGATGCCGGCGATGGAGCGCCTGTACCGCTCGCTCGCGGATCGCGACTTCGCGCTGGTGGCGATCTCGGTGGACGAGGGCCCGGACGAGGTGCGCGAGTTCCGTGACCGGCTGGACCTGTCGTTCCCGATCCTGCTCGATCCCGGCAAGGACGTCGCCCAGGCCTACCAGTCGTTCCGCTTCCCCGAGTCGTATCTGGTCGGCCGCGACGGTCGCATCCTCTCGCGCTACATCGGCCCGCGCGACTGGGACGCGGCCGTCTATCGCGAGCGGATCGAGCAGGTCCTCGACGCCACGGCCGCGCCCTGAGCCGAAGCTGCGTGCGAGCTGCCGCCGGTTCCCGCGGGCGCGCGGACGCCCCGGCGCGGCTTTGCTAGCGTCAAAGGGCCTCCCAGGGGGGGAGAGGTGCGCTCGGTTCGGCTCGTGCGGTCCGTACTCCTGGGGCTGGGGCTGCTGGTCGCGGGCCTCGCGATGGCCTGGCTGGACCGCGATGCCGGCATCCCGACCTGGCTCGAGCTTCGCGAGGAGGTGGCGGGTGCGGAGCGCCGGCTCGAGACGCTGCGGGCCGGGAACGCGGCCCTCCGCGAGGAGGCCGCAGCGCTGCGCGGCGACCCCGCGGCTCTCGAGCGGGCGGTGCGCGAGGAGCTGGGCTGGGTCCGACCCGGCGAGTTGCTGATTCGCATCCCTCGGCGCGACGCGCTTCCATGAACCCGGAGGACTCGGAGCCGCATGAAGCTGGAGCTGGAGCAGGCGCTGCGCGACGCCCTCGGGGCGCTGCTCGCCGACGCGGGCGACGCCGAGGAGCCGCCCGCCTTCGCGCTCGAGGCGCCGCGCCAGGCCGAGCACGGGGACCTCGCCTGCAACGCGCCGATGCTGCTGGCGAAGCGCCTGCGCCGGCCGCCGCGCGAGATCGCGACCGCGCTGGTCGAGCGCCTCGGCGACGCGGGTGGCATGCTGGCGCGCGCCGAGGTGGCAGGCCCCGGCTTCGTGAACCTGTGGATCGCGGACGACCGCTGGCGGCGTGAGCTCGTGCAGATCCTGCGCGCCGGTCCCGCGTTCGGACGCTCCGATCAGGGGGCCGGCGCCTCGGTGCAGGTCGAGTTCGTCTCGGCCAACCCCACCGGGCCGCTCACGCTCGGCCACGGCCGCCAGGCCGTGATCGGCGACTCGATCGCGCGCCTGCTCGGGGCCACCGGCCACCGCGTGACCCGCGAGTACTACTTCAACGACGGCGGCCGCCAGATGCGCGTGCTGGGCCAGTCGGTGAAGGCGCGCTACCTGGAGCAGCTCGGCCGCGCCGCGCCGCCGCCCGCCGCGGCACTCGCCGACCCCGAGAAGGCCTGGGTCGAGAGCGTCGGCGACCTGCCGGTCGCCTTCCCGTCCGACGGCTACCAGGGCGAGTACATCGCCGAGATCGCCGCCGCGCTGCGCGAGAAGCACGGCGACGCCCTGGTCGAGGAGCCGCCCGAGGGCCGCTTCCGCAGCTTCGCGCAGGAGCGCATCTTCGAGAACATCCGCACCACGCTCGACCGCGCCCAGATCGACTTCGACGTCTACTACAACGAGACGTCGCTCTACGAGAGCGGCCGCATCGAGGCGACGCTCGAGGCGCTGCGCGGACGGGATCTGGTCTACGAGGCCGACGGGGCCGTGTGGCTGCGCGCCACGGCGCTCGATCTGGATCGCGATCGCGTGCTGGTGAAGAGCAGCGGCGAGCCCACCTATCTGCTGCCCGACGTGGCCTACCACCGCCACAAGTTCGAGCGGGGCTTCGACCGCGTGATCGACGTCCAGGGGGCGGACCACCTCGAGCAGTTCCCCTTCGTGCGGCGGGCTGCGGGCGCGCTGGGCTGCGACGAGGACGCCATCGAGCTGGTGATGCACCAGTTCGTGACGCTCACGCGCGGCGGGGAGCAGGTCAAGCAGTCCACGCGGCGCGCCACCTACGTGACGATGGACGAGCTGCTCGACGAGGTCGGGGTGGACGTGTTCCGCTTCTTCATGGTTCAGCGCAAGGCCGAGGGGCACCTCGACTTCGATCTGGAGCTGGCCAAGGAGCAGGACTGGAAGAAGAACCCGGCCTACTATGTCCAGTACGCGCACGCGCGCACCTGCGGCGTCGAGCGCAAGGCGGTCGAGCAGGGCGTGAGCCTGCCCGACCCGGACGGGCTCGACGTGTCCGCGCTGGTGCTGCCCGAGGAGCTGGCGCTGGTGCGCAAGCTGCTCGAGTTCCCCGAGCAGGTGGCGGCCGCCGCCGCCGCCCGCGAGCCGCATCACGTGGCGTACTTCCTGCGCGATCTGGCCGGCCTGTGGAACCCCTACCTCCAGGACGGCGGGCGCCACCGCGTGGTGTCCGACGACGCCCCGCTCACCACGGCCCGGCTGGCCCTGGCGGCCGCCGTGCGCAGCGTGCTGGCCAGCGGCCTCGGGCTGCTCGGCGTCGCCGCCCCGGAGCAGATGTGACGGCCAAGGCCGACGAGACGCGGCGCCGGCGCTCCGGTCGCCGCGACGAGCCCGGGCTCCTCTCGGTCGTCGCCGGCGCCCTGCTGCTGATCGTGGTGGGGTTCGGCGCGGGCGTGGTGGCCGGTCTGGTGCTCGAGGACCCGGGCCTCGTGATCGACTACGCCCTGGGCCGCACCGAGGGCGTCGAGCTCGAGTCCGAGGCGCTGGCCGTGGCCGATGCCGAGCTGCCGCCGGTGGCCGCCGCGCCGCCGAGTGCGATCGAGCCGTCCGAGCGCGCCACGCCGCCGGTGGGCGCGGGCCCGGCCAGCGGCCGCTTCGCGGTCCAGGTCGGTGCCTTCGAGAACGCGGCCGCCGCCCAGCGGCTGGCAGAACGGCTGCGCGGCCGCGGCCTCGACGTGTACGTCTCGCCGTCGGCCGAGCCCGGCGCCTCGCGCTGGCGGGTGCGCGTCGGCCCGGTGGCCAGCCGCGAGCAGGCGGAGACGCTCGCGGGCCGCCTCAAGAAGCGCGAGCGCCTGCCGACCTGGGTGCTCACCGAGGGCCCGGGCTGAGCCGCCCTGGAGACGCTTGATGACCGGTCGCCGAGACAGCGCGGGCGGGCCGTGCCGCTGGCTCGTGATGGGGGCCTACGGGCAGCTCGGCCGCTGCCTGATCGAGCGGGTCGGGGCCGCGCCCGGCCACGTCGTGGCGGGTGCCCACGACCTGGACACGCTGGACGTGACCGACCGCGACGCCGTGCTGCGCGCGGTGCTCGAGGCCCCGGACGGTCCGCCGGACGTCGTCGCCAACGCGGCGGCGATGACCCAGGTCGATCGCTGCGAGACCGAGCCGGAGCTGGCGCAGCGTGCCAACGCGGACGCGCCGGCCCATCTGGCCGAGGCGTGCCGCGAGGCCCGGGCGCGCCTGGTCCACGTGTCCACCGACTACGTCTTCGCCGGCACCGGGAGCCGGCCCTACACCGAGGAGGACGAGCCGGCGCCGCGCAGCGTCTACGGCCGCACCAAGCTGGAGGGCGAGGCGCGGGTGCGCGCGGTCTGCCCGGACGCCATCGTGGCGCGCACCGCCTGGGTCTTCGGGCCCGGCAACAACTTCGTGCGCACGATCCTGGCCGCGGCGGCCCGCAGCGCGGCCGGAGAGGGCGCCCCGCTGCGCGTGGTCGACGACCAGCGCGGCTCGCCGACCTACGCCGGCCACCTGGCCGCCGGCCTGCTGGGACTGCTGGAGGCGGGTGCGGCCGGCCTCTATCATCTCGTCAACTCGGGCGTCGCCACCTGGTGGGACCTGGCGCGGGCCGCCGTCGATGCGGGGGGCCACGCCGACCTGCCGATCGAGCGGGTCCGCACCGAGGAGTTCCCACGGCCGGCGCCGCGTCCCGCCTGGTCGGTGCTCGACACCGGCAAGGCCGCTCGGCTCGGCGTGACCCTGCCCCCCTGGCGGGAGGGGCTTCGGGCCTATCTCGAATCCGACGCCTCGCCGCTGCGACAGGAGGAAGCGTTCGCGTGAGCATCCGGTCGCTGCGCCGCGTCCTCGTGACGGGGGGAGCCGGCTTCATCGGCTCCCACCTGTGCGAGCGGCTCGTGGTCGAGGGCTGCGAGGTGATCTGCTTCGACAACCTCCTGACCGGCCGCATGGAGAATCTCGAGCCGCTGCTCGGCCATGCGGCGTTCTCGTTCGAGCACTACGACGTCACCAACTTCCTCCACGTCCACGGGCCGCTCGACGCCGTGCTGCACTTCGCCTCGCCCGCCAGCCCCGCCGACTTCGAGCGCCTGCCGATCCAGATCCTGAAGGTCGGCTCCTTGGGCACGCACAAGGCGCTGGGCCTGGCGAAGGCCAAGGGCGCCCGCTTCCTGCTGGCCAGCACCTCCGAGTGCTACGGCGATCCCGAGGTCAACCCGCAGCCCGAGACCTACTGGGGACACGTCAACCCGGTCGGCATCCGCGGCGTGTACGACGAGGCCAAGCGCTTCGCCGAGGCGATGACGATGGCCTACCACCGCCACCACGGCGTCGACGTCCGCATCGTGCGCATCTTCAACACCTTCGGTCCGCGCATGCAGATCGACGACGGCCGCGCCATCCCGAACTTCATGGGCCAGGCGATTCGCGGCGAGCCGATCACGATGTTCGGCGACGGCTCCCAGACGCGCTCGTTCTGCTACGTGGACGACCTGGTCGAGGGCCTGTGGCGGCTGCTGGGCAGCGACTACGTCGGCCCCGTGAACCTGGGCAACCCGCGCGAGATGAGCCTGCTCGAGATGGCCCGCCTGATCCTCGAGGCGACGGGTGGCGCCAGCGAGATCGAGTTTCGCGAGCTGCCGCCCGACGACCCCAAGGTGCGGCGGCCCGACATTGCCCTGGCGCGCCAGCGGCTGGGCTGGGAGCCGCGCGTGCCGGTCGAAGAGGGCCTGCGCCGCACGGCCGAGTACTTCCGGGCCGCGCTGGCGGAACGGGTGGAGCCGGACGGGTGAGCGACCAGCACGAGCTGCGCAACTTCTGCATCATCGCGCACGTCGACCACGGCAAGAGCACCCTGGCCGACCGGCTGCTCGACGCGACCGACGCGCTGTCGGACCGGGAGCGGCGCGCCCAGTTCCTGGACAAGATGGACCTGGAGCGCGAGCGCGGCATCACGATCAAGGCGCAGACCGCCCGCATCCACCACCGCGCCGCCGACGGCCGCGACTACGTGCTGAACCTGATCGACACGCCGGGCCACGTCGACTTCTCGTACGAGGTGTCGCGGGCGCTGCAGGCGTGCGAGGGGGCCCTGCTGGTGGTGGACGCCGCCCAGGGCATCGAGGCCCAGACCCTCGCCAACACCTACCTGGCGCTCGAGTCGAACCTCGAGATCATTCCCGTGGTCAACAAGATCGACCTGCCCTCGGCCGAGCCCGAGCGGGTGGCGCAGGAGATCGAGGACGTGATCGGACTGCCGGCCGACGACGTGATCTTCGTGTCGGCGAAGGAGGGCAGCGGCGTCGAGGAGCTGCTCGAGCGCATCGTCGAGCGCGTGCCGGCGCCGAGCGGGGACCCGAGCGCTCCGCTCCGTGCCCTGATCTTCGACTCCTGGTTCGACCCCTACGTCGGCGTCGTGATGCTGGTGCGCGTGGTCGACGGCCGCCTCGAGCGCCGCGCCCGCGTCCGCCTGATGGCGCAGGGCACCGAGCACGACGCGCAGGAGATCGACGTCATCGACCCGCATCCGCGCGCCGTCGAGGCGCTCGGGGCCGGCGAGGTGGGCGTGCTGATCGCCGGCATCAAGAACCTCGCCGACGTCCGCATCGGCGACACCGTGACCACCGTGAAGGCCCCGGCCGAGCAGCCGCTGCCGGGCTTCCAGGAGGTGAAGCCGATGGTCTTCGCCGGCCTGTACCCGGTGGAGGCCGAGGACTACGAGACCCTGAAGGCGGCGCTCGAGAAGCTGCGGCTCAACGACGCCTCGTTCGGCTACGAGCCCGAGACCAGCGCCGCGCTCGGGTTCGGCTTCCGCTGCGGCTTCCTGGGCTTCCTGCACGCCGAGATCATCCAGGAGCGGCTCGAGCGCGAGTACGGTCTCGACCTGATCACGACCACCCCCACCGTCCGCTACCGGGTGGTCCTCGACGACGGCGAGGTGCGCGAGATCGACAGCCCCGCGGCGCTCCCCGACTCGACGCGGCTCGATCGCATCGAGGAGCCCGTGATGCTGGCCACGATCCACGTGCCCGCCGAGCACCTGGGCGGCGTGCTGGCGCTCTGCCAGGACCGGCGCGGGATCCAGAAGGACATGCACGTGCACGGCAACCGGGTGCAGGTCCGCTACGAGCTCCCGCTCGCCGAGATCGTGACCGACTTCCACGACCGGCTGAAGAGCGCCACGCGCGGCTACGGCTCCTACGACTACGAGCTGGCGGGCTATCGACCGGGCGACCTGGTGAAGCTCGACGTGCTGGTGAACGGGGCCCCGGTCGACGCGCTCTCGCTCATCGTGCACCGCGACAAGTCGTACGCCCGGGGCTCCGAGCTGGTGCGCAAGCTCAAGGAGTTCATCCCGCGGCAGATGTACGAGGTGGCGCTCCAGGCTGCGATCGGGGCGCGCGTGATCGCCCGCACGAACGTCAAGGCACTGCGCAAGAACGTCACCGCCAAGTGCTACGGTGGCGACATCACCCGCAAGCGCAAGCTGCTCGAGCGCCAGAAGGAAGGCAAGAAGCGCATGAAGCGCGTCGGCCAGGTCGAGATCCCGCAGGAGGCCTTCCTGGCGGCCCTGCGCCTGGAGGACGGATGAGCCGGCGCGGGCGCAGGCGGGACGAGGCGAGCGCGCCCGAGACGCCGCCCACGCTGTTGGCCCGGCTCTGGGAGCAGTTCGGCACGCTGGCGCTCGCGATCGCGCTGGCGCTTGCGATTCGCGCCTTCGTGATCGAGCCGTACCGCATTCCATCGGGATCGATGCTGCCGACCCTGCTGATCGGCGACCACCTGTTCGTCAACAAGTTCATCTACGGCGTCAAGCTGCCGTTCACCGACGTGCGCCTGCCCGCGCTGCGCGAGCCCGAGCGCGGCGACGTCGTGGTGTTCACGGTGGCGCGCAGCGCGCACGGCGAGATCGTGCCCGCCGACCGCATCCCGAACAACGGGAACCGTCGCTACGTCCACGACCGCTTCGTCAAGCGCATCGTCGGCGTTCCGGGCGACACCGTCGAGGTGATCGAGGATCGCCTCTACGTCAACGGCGAGCCCGTCCCGACGCGCACGACCGACGAGAAGTTCCCCGACGAGCACGGCCGCAAGCTGTTGCTCGCCCACCAGACGTTCGACGAGCGCGAGTTCTCGGTGCTCGACGATCCGACGCGGCGGGGCCCGCAGCGGCGTCGCCTGCTGATCGAGGACGGTCGCTACTTCATGATGGGCGACAACCGCGACAACTC